>CAZURZ010000018.1:9165-37396 GCA_964623465.1 uncultured Elusimicrobia bacterium | reverse complement strand
AGCGGACGAAGCGGACGCGACCCACCTGCGTGACGGCAGACCGCCCTCGAGGTGATGACGTTCTCCGGCTACCCCCTGGCGGAGAAGGTCTCCATCTCCAAGTCGCACCTGTTCTCGAAGGCGCTCGAGGCCCACGGGCTCAAGCCCGGACAGCTCGAGATCTCCGACGCGGCCGTGGAGCGGGTCGTCGAGGAGTACACCCGCGAGTCCGGCGTGCGCCACCTCGAGCGCGAGATCGCCTCCCTGTGCCGCAAGGCCGCCCGCAAGGTGCTTTCCGAGAAGCAGGAGAAGGTCGTCATCGCCGAGGCCGACGTGCCCAAGCTGCTCGGCCCGGCCAAGTTCCCTCGCGAGAAGAACTCCTACAACGGCGTCGGCGTCTCGACCGGCCTGGCCTGGTCCGAGGTCGGCGGCTCCACGATGGCCATCGAGGTCGTGTCCGTGCCCGGCAAGGGCGAGGTCAAGATCACCGGCCGCCTCGGCGAGGTCATGACCGAGTCCGCGCAGGCCGCGCTCTCTCACGTGAAGTCGGTGGCCGCCGAGCTCGGCATCCCCGACGAGGCCTTCCGCCGCCGCGACTTCCACATCCACGTGCCCGAGGGCGCCACGCCCAAGGACGGCCCGTCGGCCGGCATCGCGCTGGCGACCGCGCTCGCGTCCCTTTTGTCCGGGCGCCCCGTCGTGGCCGGCATCGCGATGACCGGCGAGATCACGCTCCGCGGCCGCGTCCTGCCCATCGGAGGCCTGAAGGAGAAGACCCTCGCCGCCGACCGCGAGAACCTCAAGACCGTCCTCTTCCCGGAAGGCAACAAGAAGGACCTCGAGGACATCCCCGAGTCGGTGCTCAAGCGCGTGAAGATGGTCCCCGTCTCGCACTTCCGCGACGTGGCCGCCCTCGCGCTCGGCCCCGCGCCGGCCGCCGCGCCCGAGGCCAAGCCCTCCTGGTTCGCCCCCTCTGCCGCTCCCAAATCCAACCCCAGCAACCCGAGACCTTCATGAACAAGAACATCATGCTCACGCCCGGCCCGACGCCCCTGCCCCCGCAGGTCCTGGAGGCGATGTCCAAGCCGCTGATCCACCACCGCACGGCGGAGTTCGGCAAGATGTTCACGAGCGTGATCGAGGACATGCAGTTCGTGTACCGCACCAAGGGCACCGTCTTGATGATGACGGCCTCCGGCACCGGCGCGATGGAGTCGGCGGTGGTCAACCTTCTCTCCCCCGGCGACGCGACCCTGATCTGCACGACCGGCGCCTTCGGCGACCGCTTCGTGAAGATCCACCAGGCGTTCGGCATCGAGCACACCGTCCTGCCCTTCGAGTGGGGCAACGCCGTCGACCCCGAGGCCCTGCGCAAGGTCCTGCGCTCGGTGAAGCGCGACGCCTACAAGGCCGTCTTCTTCCAGCACACCGACACCTCGACCGGCGTGGTCAACGACCTCCGGCTCCTGGCCAAGATCGTGCGCGAGGAGAGCGACGCGCTCGTCGTCGTGGACTCGGTCTCCGGCCTCGCCTGCGAGCGCCTCGAGATGGACGACTGGGGCCTGGACTGCGTCGTCACCGGCTCCCAGAAGGGCCTGATGAACGCCCCGGGCCTCGCCTTCGCGGCGCTCTCCGACCGCGCCTGGAAGGCCGTCGAGGCCTCCAAGCTCCCCAAGTTCAACTTCGACTACAAGCTCATCAAGAAGAGCCTCGCCGACAAGGAGACGCCCTGGACCCCCGCGATCTCCATCGTGGCCGGCCAGGCCGCGGCGCTGAAGCTCCTGCGCGCCGAGGGCATGGAGGCGTGCTGGAGGCGCCACGACGAGCTCGCCGCTCACGCGCGCAAGCTGCTCAAGGCCAAGATCGGGCTGCCGTTCTACGCGAACAACCCGGCCAACATCCTGACCGGCGTCGTCCTCCCCTCGGGCTTCGACGGCAGCAAGATGCTCGGCGACATCCTGAAGGAGGAGGGCATCTCGATCGCGAACGGCCAGCTCCACTTGAAGGGCAAGATCTTCCGCCTCGCGCACATGGGCTACATCTCCAAGTCCGACATCGACGCCGGCGTGGCCGCGCTCGAGAAGCGCCTGGCCGGGGTGAAGGCCTAGTGGCGAAGCTCAAGGTCCTCGTCACCGACAAGATCGACCCGGAGGGCCTCGCGCCCCTGAAGTCGCACGCGGGCATCGAGCTCGTCTACCAGGTCGCCCCCAAGCCCGAGGAGCTCGAGAAGCTCCTGCCGGGCGTGGGCGCCTGGCTCGTGCGCTCGGAGACGAAGCTGACCGCCGACTGGATCGGCAAGGCCAAGGATCTGCGCCTCATCGGCCGCGCCGGCGTCGGCGTGGACAACATCGACCTCCCCGCGGCCACGCGCCGCGGCGTCGCCGTCGTCAACGCGCCGGCGGCCAACACCCTGGCGGCTGCGGAGCACGCGGTCGCCCTCATGCTGGCGCTGGCCCGCCACGTGCCCAAGGCCGACGCGTCGACCCAAGCGGGCAAGTGGGAGCGCTCGAAGTTCATGGGCGTCGAGCTGCACGGAAAGACGCTCGGCGTGGTCGGGCTCGGCCGCATCGGCCGCGAGGTGGCCAAGCGCGCCGCGTCCTTCGGCATGAAGCTCGTCGGCTTCGACCCGTTCGTCACCGACTCCCAGGCTCGCGAGCTCGGCATCGAGCCGATGAGCTTCCTGGACGTCCTCGCCAAGTCCGACTTCGTGACGCTCCACGTCCCCGGCGGCGAGAAGACCAACGGCATGGTCAACGCGCCCGCCCTGGCCAAGGCCAAGAGGGGCGTGCGCATCATCAACTGCGCGCGCGGCGAGCTGATCGACGACGCGGCGCTGGCCGAGGCCCTCAAGTCCGGCCAGGTCGGCGGCGCGGCCCTCGACGTGTTCCACGCCGAGCCGCTGCCCGCCGACTCCGTCCTGCGCGGCTGCCCGAACCTGATCCTCACCCCCCACCTCGGCGCTTCGACGGCCGAGGCGCAGAGCCGCGTGGCCACCGAGCTCGCCTCCGCGGTGATCGACTTCCACGACAAGGGCATCGCGCCCAACGCCTTGAATATGCCCGGCTTCGACCCGGCGACCCTCTCCGCGCTCGGCGAGTGGCTGCCCCTGGCCGAGGCCATGGGCCGCTTCCTCGCGCAGACGCTCGAGGGCGGCGTGTCCGGCTTCGACGCGCTCTTCGAAGGCGACTTCAAGGGCTCCGAGCGCCGCCCGCTCGGCGTCTCCGCGCTGAAGGGCTTCCTGACCCCGATCATGGGGCCGGGAGTGTCCTGGATATCGGCCCCCGCCGTCGCCGCGGACCGGGGCATCAAGGTCGGAGAGTCCTCCGATCCCCGCGTGTCCGAGGGCGTGCGCCGCCTGCTCACCCTCACCGCACAGACCGACAAGGGCCCCATCTCGGTGTCCGGCGCCGTGCTCGCCCCGGGCGAGCCGCGCATCCTCAAGCTCGGCGGCCTGCGCATCGACGTGCGCCCGCAGGGCAAGATGATCGTCATCGCCAACACCGACGCGCCCGGCGTCATCGGCCGCGTGGGGACTTTGCTCGGCAAGTCCGGCGTGAACATCGCGGACATGCGCGTCGGCCGGCGCTCCTCTCACGGAGAGGCCGTCATGGTGCTCAACGTCGACGACGACGCTCCGCAGGCCGTGCGCGCGGAACTCTCCCGTCTCGAAGGGATCCGCCGCGTGCACTGGGTGGAGCTCTGAGTCATGCCCGCGCCGGATAAGTGCCCCGGCTGCGGCACCAAGCTCCTCCCGGACTGGGAGAGCTGTCCGAACTGCCCCCTTTCCTTCACCGACGCTCCCCCCGAGCGCGGCGCGCTGCAGAACGACAACTTCCGCTCCTTCGGCCTGCCGGCGATCCTTTTCGGCGGCCTGGCCTTCGGCATGTGGTCGTTCAGCCAGTTCATGTGGCGCACCGCCGAGGAGAACGCCGCCAGCTACGAGACCAACGCCAAGAACACGATCTCGGGGAAGCAGGCCTCCTCCAGCAAGCTGGCGGCGGGAGTGGTCCCCGTGGACAGCAAGGCGATCCAGGGGCTGGTCAACGAGCAGGTCACGGGAGTCTACGATCCCGAGGGAGTCCTCCCCGAAGAGAAGAAGGCCGCTCCCGTCGAAACCGGCCCGGGCATCGTCTCGATCACGCCGGCCGGCAAGACCGTGCAGGCGGCGTCGCGCGAGTGGCGGATGCGCGGGACCATCTACGACCTGGTCACCCTCAAGCCCGTGCCCGGTGTGCACATGATCTTCACCGACAACGCGACGAACTCCCGCGCTCAGATCAAGACCGACGGGGCCGGCCGCTACAAGGTGATCCTCCCCCCGCTGACCAACCCCGACCGGGGCTACCTGGTCGCTTTGTCGAGAAGCGGCTACGAGAAGGCCTATTTGAACCCCGGGACCGAGGGAGTCGCGGAGAAGCCCCTCGAAGAGCGGACCCAGCTCGCCCGGGAACTGTCGACCTTGATCGCGGAGCCGGCGTCGCTGCAGCCGAACTCGGAAGAGCCGCTCATCACGGACTTCCACATGGCGCCCAAGCCCTAGCGCCGCGTCACTCCTCTTCGCCCGCGCGCTCCGCTTCCTTGATCTTGGCCAGGACCAGTTCTTTGTAGCGCCGCTTGGCCGATTCCTTGCCGGCCTGGCTGTCGGTGCTGGCGGTGTAGACGGCGCGGTCCTCCTCGGGATGGAGGTTGGCGAGTCCGGCCAGCACCGCGCCGATGCCGCACTCGACCTTGCGGTCGGGCAGACGCGCCCATTGCGTGGCCTCGTCCGCCAGGCGCGCCATTTCGCCGTCGAACGCGCCGATGCCGTGGCCGGCCGCGTCCTTGAGCCACTCCTTCGTCGCGAGCAGGGGCGACGGGAGCGCCGCGAAGACGCGCGAGCGCTTCCGCTTGCGCGGCGCGAGGGCGTTGTCGAACGCCGCGGCGCGGCCGGAGAAGGCGATGAAGTCCGTCGGCGTCAGCAGCTCCCCCCCGTCGATCCTGGGATCGACGCGGGCGGCGGGGCCCGCGAAGAATATCCGCTTGCTGCCCCGGCGGACCATCTGCGTGAGCGACGCCGCGAGGATCTCGCCGAAATTGGTGCGGCGCGCGACCACCGTCGCGGTCACGGTCGGGCCCGTCTTGAAGTACGAGAGGCGCCAGTACTCGTTCTCGTACACCCCGAGGCTGGAGTCCCGCCATTCGGGCTCGAACAGGTACTCGTAGCCGACGACGACCGTCTCGGCGGTGTAGGGCACCGTCGCCAGCAAGGAGCGCATCGCGCGCACTCCGGGCAGGGTCCAGGTGCATGACGGGCACGTCAGGGTGCGGACCTTGGGCCCCTCGCCCTTGGCGCGGTCGGTCAGGATGGCCCATTGGGCGCGGGTATGGAGGAAGAGATCCTGGCCGTAGAAGCCGCAGTAGACGAGGCGCGGCCGCAGGCCGGGCTCGGGCGCCATCACGTACGCTTCCTTGCCGTAGCTGACGTAGGGCGCGCGCAGGCGGTAGATGCGGCGGTAGCCGAGCTTCTGATAGTGCCGGAGCAGGTCCTCGAAGGAGCCCAGGTAGAAGTCGAGGTTCCACTTGCGCCGCCGCAGGAAGGGCCCGGTGGTGCCGAAGCGCCTCTCGGCGTACGCGACGGGCTCGTCCATGGCCGGGGTGCCGCGCAGCGCGGCCACGGCGTCGGCGCCGATCCCCTCCTCCTCCATGAACTCGAGCTGTGGGCCGGGCGGCGGCGGCCACGGCAGGCGGACCATGGGCGGTCCGGTCTTGAGGTCGTGATAGCGGCGGATCTCGTTGACGAGACGGTCGGCCTGTCCGACCGCGGTGGGGTCGACCTTGAGGATCTCCCGGCGGTAGTCCTCCAGGATGTCGGAATCGGCGGTCAGCCCCTGCCCGACGGCGGCGGCGAAGCGGTCCACCTTCTCGGCGAGCAGCACCTGCATGGCGCCGAGCTCGAGGAACTCGGCCTGGCGGACGAGCTCCTCCTTGAGCAGCTGGACGCTCGCCTTCTGGATCGTCAGGACGAGCAGCGCGACTTCCGGATCGTAGGACGCGCGCGGCTTCGCGGCCGCGGGCGCCGCGAGCAGCAGCGCGAGCGCCGCGCTCTTAAACGAGGGTCGCAAGCTCCACCGCTTTCTCGCCGACGCCCTGGGCGACGGCGGCGTGCGTGATCTTGCCGCGGTAGACGTTGACGCCCTTGCGCAGGGCCTCGTCGCGGCGCACCGCCTCCTCGAGGCCGTGTTTGGCGATGTCGCGCGCGTATTTGAGCGTGACGTTCGTCAGCGCGTACGTCGAGGTGTGGCTGACGGCGCCGGGGATGTTGGGCACCGCGTAATGGAGCACGCCGTGCTTGACGACGATCGGCTTGTCGTGGCTGGTGACCTCGCAGGTCTCGATGCACCCGCCCTGGTCGACGGCGACGTCCACGATCACGGAGCCGGGGCGCATCTTCTTCACCATGTCCTCGGTGACGAGGTGCGGAGCCTTGGCGCCGGGGATGAGCACCGCCCCGATGAGCAGGTCGGACTTCACGACCGCGTTGTGGATGTTCTCGTCGTGGCTCATGAGCGTCGTGACGGAGTTGCCGAACACGTCGTCGAGGTAGGCCAGGCGCTGGGCCGAGATGTCGAGGATGTTCACGCGCGCGCCCATGCCGATGGCGATCTTCGCCGCGTTGATGCCGACGACGCCGCCGCCGATGATGGTGACGACGCCCCGGTTGACGCCGGGCACGCCGCCGAGGAGGACGCCGCGGCCGCCGTGGTGCTTCTCGAGGAACTGGGCGCCGAGCTGGACGGACATCTTGCCCGCGACCTCGGACATGGGCGTCAGGAGCGGCAGGATGCCGTCCTTGAGCTGGATCGTCTCGTAGGCCACGCCCTTGATCTTCGCCTTGAGCAGGGCCTTGGTGAGCCCGGGGGCCGGGGCCAGGTGCAGGTAGGTGTAGAGGATCTGGTCGGCGCGGAACAGGCCGTACTCCTCCTCGAGAGGCTCCTTGACCTTGACGATCATCTCCGCGTCGGCGAAGAGCCGCTTCTTGTCGACGATGGCGGCGCCGGCGGCCTTGTATTCGTCGTCGGTGATGCCGGAGCCGAGGCCGGCCCCTTTCTCGATCAGGACCTTGTGGCCGTCCTTGACGAGGGCGCGCGCTCCGCCGGGGACGAGGCCGACGCGGTGCTCGCGGTTCTTGATTTCCTTGGGCACTCCGATGATCATGGCGGTAATCTCCTTAAAGCAGTCCGAAGTAGGCGGCGAGGCCGTCGGCGTCGAGCCCGCGCGGGAACCCGCCCACGCGCTTGAGGACGTTGCCGGAGCGGTCCGTGACGAGGAACAGGGGCACGCCGCGCGCCCGCATGACGCCGTCGGGGTCGAGCAGCGCGTCGGAGCCGAACTCCGCGGCGAACTCCTTGACGGGCGCGAGCTCCGCGAGGCCGACGATCACGCGCGAGCCGACGCCGGCCTTGTCGAGGCGGCGGCGCAGGGCGACGATGTCCGGCGCGACCGCGTGGCAGACGCCGCACCACGGCGCGACGAGCACGGTCAGGCACTTCTCGGTCGGGCAGGAGGCCAGGGAGGGCCCGAGCGGGCCCCCGAGCGTGGCCAAACGCACGTCGGGCAGGCGCGCGGAACTTTCCGGCGAGCCGCAGGCCATGGCGATCAGCGCCGCCGACAGGAACGCTCTCATCGGTCCGATTCTAGCACATCGACGCGCCGCCCTCAGGCTAGGCGTCGCCGTCGCCGGAGAGCAGCGGCCAGCCCCGCGAGAGCACGAAGCGCAGCCAGGCGCCCGCGAACTGCGAGGTCAGCACCGCGGTGAGGACCAGGGTCGTGTAGAACGCGGCGTTGATCAGGCCCTGCTCGAAGGCGACGCTGGCCAGCACGATGCCGGGGCCTCCGCGCGCGTTGGTGACCACCGCCAGGTTGACGATGTCGAGGCCCTTGAAGCCGGCCAGCTTGGCCCCGAGACCGACCGCGAGCAGCGAGAGGACCGAGGAAAAGGCCAGGAAGGACAGCAGCATCTCGAGGGAGAAGGCCCCGCCGAAGACCAGCTTGCGCCCCACCGTCACGAAGTAGACCGGGATGAAGACGCCGAAGGACACCTTGCGCAGGGCCTCCAGCGGCTCGGCGAAGCGGCCGCGTTCGGGGCCGCCGATGCCGCCCACGACGCCGAAGCCGGCGAGGAAGGCGGCGAAGACCAGGGCCACGTCGAAGGCGGCGGCCAGCGCGGCGTAGGCGAGCATGATCAGCACCATGTAGCCGACGGGCGAACGCTTGAGCAGGAGGTTCCAGCGCGCCGCGTGGACGCGCTTGAGGACGGCCGGGGCGATGAAGAGGCCGACGGCCGTGTACGCGAAGGACGCGCCGACGTGGGAGACGACGTGTCCGGCCAGCTCCCGGCCCTGGGCCTGCGAAACGCCCGACAGCGCCGTGGCCGCGGAGAGCACCGCCCAGAGGATGATGTCCTCGATCACGGCCGAGCCGAGGATGAGCCCGGCGAAGCGCGTCTGGAGGATGCCGAGGTCGTGGAAGATGCGCGAGATGACCGGGATGGAGGTCACGGCGACCGCGACGGCCAGGATCAGGAGCACGGACGCGTCGCTGCCCGCGGGGCCGGCCAGCTCGCGCAGCGGCAGGAGCGACGCCGCGCCCAGCGCCAGGACGATCAGGAAGGGCAGGGGCGTGCCCACGCCCAGGATCCAGGCGACCGGGCGCCGGTTGTCGGGCGCCAACAGGCGGCGGGCCTCGCTGCCGGCCAGGAACATGAGCAGGAGCAGGCCCAGCCAGTAGGTGAACTGCAGCGCGGAGCCCACCGTGCCGGAGGTCAGCTCCGCCGCGCCCGGGAAGAGGCGGCCGAGCACGAAGGGCCCGAGCAGCACGCCGGCCAGGATCTCGCCGACCAGGGCGGGCTGGCGCAGCTTCTCGAAGAGATGGGCGAGCCCGTGCGCGGCGACGAGGGCGACGGCGAGCGCGGCGGCTGCGATTCCGGCTTCGGCGGACGTCATAGAGACGCGATTTTAGCACATCGACGCGGCTCGATCCGGGAACGCAAACGAAAAATGCCCCTCACGCGAGGGGCATTTTTTAGAGTGGCTCCCCGAGTCCGACGCTCTTCAAAACGGGGATGGTCTATTCTATGAGTTCCCCTTCGGAATCACAACCGTCCGAAAGGGCCAGAAGGAAGTCCTCCTCCGCGAGGAGCTGGAAGCTCGCCGCCTCGCGGCTCAGAGGCAGCCGCGGCCTCTCGCCATCCAGATATGCCTGCGGCGGGCCCTGGAATGCCGCCAGAGGCTCGATAGCGCCCCCGGCCTGAGCCAAGCCGCGCTCGCGCGGGAATTGGGCGTCAGCCGTGTCCGCCTGACGAACCTCCTTCATCTGTTGAAGCTCCATCCCGAGGTCCAGAGGCGCATCATGGGCCTACCTGCCAGCACGGCGCGGCGTTCTTCGCTATCCGAGGACCGGCTGAGAGTGATCGCCCTTCGGATGCCCCACGAATCGCAACCCGGGGAGTTTGAAAGACTGATGCGAACGTCGAAGGTCGGCGAGGAGGTCAAGGCATGAACCGCTTTACTTCTTGGCTGCGTGATTGGGACTGGCGCCCGCTGGTCCGGCTCTTTGTCTGGATCGGTCTGTCCGCCGCAGCGTTGCGCTATTACCGTGTTCCTCTGCCCGACCCTGCCGCTCTTCTGAGAGAGCTGATTCTCGGCTGGCTTGTGACTTTCGGACTACACACTTACTTGCTTGCGCTAGGTCTCATGGGCTCGGTAAGACTTTACCTCGCGCTCGACGAGTGGACATATTGGGCTGCCGAGAAACTCGTCTTGCCATGGATGGAGTCGAAGCCCTTTGCCGTCACTTTTCTCGCGACCTTTACCGCGCAACTCGCTCTTGTTGCGGGATGCTGCACGGTCTGGTGCTGGATATGGACTTAGGGCTGGCGAGGAGCGAGCGCCTCTGGAAACAGATCAACAACAGCCTTCAACTGATCGACCCGGCTGTAAAATCTGAACTTAAAACCCAGCTCATGAGACTGCTGCTGAATATTATCCGCAAGGCGCAAGGGCAGCATTAGCCAGCGGGCTGTGATGGCGTGGTCCTCTCCAGATGTCATGAATGGATTTCCCCGGTGAACCTTCTTGCCGTTAAGCGAGACCTCGGGCTGCATGTGTACGATGTCATTCCGACGCCGAACCAGGCTCTTCAGGTCGTTGAGAACTTCCTTCTCAAGGCGGTAGTCGAGGATAAATTGGCTCGGCGCCTGAGACCATTTCTCGATTAACGACAGGCTCTTAACTTTCTTGATCGAGTTCGTGTCGAGATTGAGAGCCAGCAAGAAATTCCCAAGGGCTTCAAGATAGGTGCAGACGAGTACGGCCAGAACCATTCTCTCGCCGGTCATGACTTCGTAAAGCTGGCCATCAATGCGGTCATGCTCCGCCCGCCAAAGCGCGTGATAGTCTTCTATGCGGCGCAGTAGTGCCGAACCAAGGACCGAATGGTATGCGCTAAAGCCGTTGCTCATAGAGCGTCACGTTCGTAGGCGATGAAGTGTCCTTTCGCTATCTTCGCGGTCACGGTAGGCGTCTCGCCGTCCGTGTCGTGCCATTGAAGGTCTAGCGGCCACGGCAAGGACGGAGACAATTCGCTTGTCCATTTCGCGGCGTCAGATATCCAGGTCACAAATGGCTCTTCGCCGACGGAGGTTTGATTCAGCTCCACAGCAACATCAAGATCGCTTTCGGGGCGATGGTCCCCGCGCGCGCGACTGCCGTAGATGATGACACGCGCGATCTCCGGATGCTTGGCCGCCCATTCGCAAAGAGTGTCCACGATACTGCTCCTCTTAGGGTGGTCGGCGAACCTCATGGCTCTAGCGATAGATGTCGTCAAGACGGAAGGTCAGGCTTCGAGCTGCCGGCCAGCCCGCCTGTACGAAAAGGTCTAGCGCGGCAACCAGTGCCTTTCTACAGCGCTCGTCTTCGCGGAAGAGAAAGCGATATTCGGCAAGATAGCGCTCGACGATTCTTACCAGAAGATTGGCCCCAAGTGATTCGAATTGATAACCGCCGCGCGCGCCGGCTGCGATCACTTGTCCGATTCGAACGAACACACCCGCCGGATCGGTGGGAATGAACACCTCAAGGGTCTCCAGCAGATGGTGAGTGACGCTAGGTAGCCCAGACTGCGCCAGTCGCTCGATGATGGGCGCCCCTTCGACATAGAAGCGCTTCATGGCATCCTCAGGAACGAGTTTCTCGGTCTTGTCCCCGTCTTTCCAACTCCGCTTCGCGTAAGCGCCAGAACCGAAGAAAATTTGGTCGCCACAAGAGTCGATGAGCTGCAGCAGAGATTTCAGGCGAGCTTTCTCCTCTTCGGGCCATTCTGTGAAAGGCCTTTCAGCCAGGCGAGCGTTCATCGCCTGCTGGGCTTCCAGAGCCTTATCTAGAACGAGCTTCAAGAGAGCGAGTGCCTTCTGCCGTCGCGCATCCTTTACTGGATCTGAAGGCGTGACAGGACCATGAACAAGCAAATCACGAATATCCAGAAGCATGCTCTGGCATAGCTCGGCATGGTCGGCTGGATTCCCCGCAAACCCGAGAACCACCTCTCCAGCCGCTGCATTGTCACGCCACACATAGAGTTGTATCAGGAGCCGGGCACACTTTCGACGCACGCTTGCTTCTCCAGCTCGCGCGCCCTGAAAGCGTCCGAGAATCGCCTTAATTAGCGTAACGCCGCGCACATCTTCGGCAGAGGAAAGGCGAACAAGCGCGTCTCCCAAGAAGAACTTCAGGACGCCGCTGTTTGGCTCCTCCTTGGCGAGTCGCTCGGCGAGCTTCCACATCAGTTCGGGGCCAGAGTAGAACAATGCGTTTAGCCGATGAGAGATGTGAAATCGGATCGCACAAACCGGATCGCTTGAGAGGCGTTCGACTGCGACTAGCACCTCCGGCGTGACGTGCTCGGGTTTTCGAGCCAGATACATCAGTCCTTGGGCGGCCTCAACCCTCGGAAGATGCCCGCCCCAATGCTGATGGTCCTCAAATCGCGCTTCCTCTTCAGGCTCTGGAGCGGGAACTGGAGACGTGCTCGCCTCGAGAAGGGTGGTCCGGACGAAAGCCAGAAGCTCGGGATCACCGGTCAAGTCCTCGATCCGTGCGATTTGCTTTGCGGCCTCGGCGAGGTGCGCCCATGCCTGATCCTGCTGGGTCGGATGCACTCCGTCAGCCGTGGCGGATTCCAGCGCCGCTCGAAGGGCCTTCAGTGCCGGCAAAACCGCTTGGCTCTCCGGGAGCGCAGGACCCTCCTTCCTATCCGAATGCGCCTTCGCGAACTCAGAAGCAGGTTTGTAGAGCGCACGCATTGCCCGATTGGGCTCTGTCCCAACCGGCACGCCCCTTTCGGCCAAATCGTCTTCTTCCGTAATCTCACGGCCCGTCCAGCCGCCCTCAATATCATCGTCATCATCATCAGCAGGGGCTGCTCCGCCTGCCGCCGGCCGCGGCCGCGCTTTAGTCTCCTCCAGAATCAAATGAGACTCGGGCAAGTGGCGCAGCATGGCGTCTCGCCGGTCCTCACCGCGTGAGCGCCGATCCTCCGGATAGGTGTCCGGGATCGCTATAATCTCGCGCTCTATGGCCTCTCTCTCAGCGGCCGAAAGCTCCGGATAGATTGCTCCAAGCAGCTTCACGGACAGAAAGGCAGTGTCTTCGCCGCGCAGGAATGTGCGAGAAGCAGCGATTGGAGCCAATTCTTTCCCAAGCGACTGTGGGAACTTGGCGCCAGCTTTCAGCATCCGCCGCCAGACGGTCGCAAGGCGGTTCTCACTCCGAACGACGGCAACGATCCGGCGCAATTCTCCCGTTCCGCTCTCGTCCGGCGCAAGCGCTTCGAGCCGATCCTGAAAGAGATTGAGCAGTTTCAGTTCGTCGTGCACGCTTTGATAGGTGCTCCCATCCCAGGTTGAGCTATAGTCGTCTCGAAGGCGTAACTCTTGTCCGGCAACAACGAACACCGCCTCTTCCGTCGAATCTAAGCCATGATGCGCGCGCGGAACATATGCCTCGAGAATTCCGATCAGGGCTTTGGTGGCGTGCTCCGGCGCCTGCGCAAGGAACGCTGGGAAAGCCTTAACGAGGTGATAATGAGCCATCCCGTAATCTTGTTTCCGGGTCGAGGTCATCGAAAGAATGCGGCTGCCGCCCATGTCCGTCGTTTCCTTCGACTTCTCCTCGTAGGCAAACGCAGAAGTGAAGACTTCTGCCACGAACTCCTGAGCCACGGCGATGAGGCGGTCGACCTCGTCGGCCAACCGAGGCATCTCTTGAAATCCGAACTGCGCTATGTGTTCTGGAGCGAGCGCTCGCCGAAGAAGAGCGGCCGACGCCGCAGGGTCGGACTCGAAGGTCCGACAGACTGCTTCCAGGCTGAACTCGACAAGGACCGAGTTGCGCGACTGACGGGTCCACGCATATTCAAGCAGGCGCCGAGCTGCCAGCCCGGCCGCGGCGCGTTTCTCAGGCGAAAGTTCCGCCGGCTTTTGACATATTGCCGTAAGCAGGACGCGCGCGCTGAACGCTGTTTGCTCGGACATGTCTCGCGTGAGCCGCTCCAGCACATCGCACCAAGGACCCTCTGCTAGCTTTATTGCCATCAGGATGCTCCGGGGAGGAGAGCCCCGACGATGTGCCGCAGGATATGCTGCGCGTTCTCCTTCCTTTGGTTGTCGGCACTCGCCAGCGCCTCATACAGCGGATCGAGGTCCGACACGCCGGTGGCCATCCCCGAGACAACAGTAGGAGCGATCAGCTTGCCCACTTCTGGCAGCGCAGGAATGGAGACCAACTTGAAGGCGACCTCCCAGAACCGGTTGCGATCATCGTTCCAAAGGCGTTGAAGCAGCATCGTCAGGCTGGGCCGAATCACGAGCACCAAGTCCGGCTCCGCCGACAGCCGCTCCACGAGCTGGTCGGGGGTCTGCGGCAAGATCAGCCGCGAGCATGCGTAGTCGAACAGCACATTGTGCGGATAAGCGAGGAGTCCCCGTTCCGGGGCGCCGCCCGCCGAAGGCTGCCACTCGATGAGGACTTGGCTGCTGAGGAGGTCGGTCAGCGCGGCGGAATTAGTCGCGTTGCCGATCACCGCACGTTCCGCTCGAAGCTGTCGAGTCTCGACCATCTGCTTCGATGCCGCTCGAAGCACGTCTTCTCGGGCATCGGCCTGCCCGTCGGCTCGCACAACGCGAGCTCGCCAATAGCGATCCAAGAGTTGCAATTGCGTGCGAATCGGAGTCAGTTCGGGGACTCCGACCCCGGCAGTCAGCAAGTCTGCGGCGAGCCGGAGGTTGAACGGGATGCGCAGCAGTTGCCGCAGGTCGTCCGGCGCGCGTGCGATCAGGTCGCCAAGGGCCGGAGCCTGCCCCGCAATCTGCGCAATTTCCGCGTCCGAAAGAACAGGGATATTGACGTGGCGGACCGCCGCGAATTCCGGGTCGGAGAACGTGGGCGACGGCGTTCCCGCAAACAGCGCTTGAAAGCCATCGCTGTAGCGCAGATCGAATTTTCGGATCGATGCCACCACATGCCACCGCCCGCCTATTTGGTGGACGAGGGCAATCAGGTCGAGCAGCGTGCGAGCGGCAGCGGACCCTCTTGCAGCGTCTAATGCATCGACAACGAGAAATGCGGGACCCGTCCCCGGCCAGTTTGCCAGGACATCGGCGAGATCTCGGGTCAGATTCAGTTCTTGGCGCAGATTGCCCATGCTCTCTGCGGCGAGCCGGTCCACCGCCAAGAACACGACATCATTTCCGCCCTGGATGAGGCCTTCAGCCAGACCGTGGAGAGCCCCGCTCTTGCCAGCGCCAGGCTCGCCGCAAACCAGAATAGAGTCTTGAAGCGAGAGCCGACGAAGCTCATCGAGGGCGGGACGCCGAATCTTAACTGCAGCGGCGCCGACGCGCACTCGTGACAGGTCCGTGAGCAACTGGACGGTCGTCGCTGAATAGGCGGTCAAGCGGTCAAGATCATCTCGATAGCTGCGGGCGGCCAAGACGCCGATCGTGGCGTCCGTCAGGCGGCTCTGGATTTGCCGCCTGTCGCGGCCCGACTTATTCGTCGCAAGGTCCTGGCAGAGAGAGACCAAGCTAGTCCAGGCGGCGTCGGCATCCGCCGGCCGCGCCAAGACGCCTGTGCGGAGAAGCGTCTTTGCTTCAAGCTCGGCTGCGCCGCCATCGTCCAGGTCCAGGACCGTCACCCAGGCAGGCGCGAGCACCTGACGAATTTCGTCATCGGTCGGAGCGGACCCTGTTGCCGTTTGCCATGCTCGCCGCGTACAACCCAAAACGGCATCCAGGACGCGTTGCTCCTCTTCGTTTACGGCGGAATCGGCCAGAGGCTGTCCTTGGGCCAGACCCCGCATCCGCGCGAGAACAGCAGCCAGATGAATCCTCACCGGCGCGGTAGCGGTCGGCCCTACGACAAGCACGAATCGGTCTCGGGCGGGATCGACGGGGCGGGCCCACGAGCGTCCGGCCGAAACCCGATCGCGGCACGCGATGAACTGGCGTACAAATTGGTCGAACACCGAGTCGAACTCGCTGCCCTGGTCTGCGGAGACGGACAAGGACCTCTTCGACTGGCAATAGATGAAACCACCCACCGACGTCCCGGCAAGGATGTCGTCAATCGGCTGGTTCTGCTCGCACCGAAGAAGATCGAGAGTAACCTTTGCCGGCAGGGCCCACGGCAGAGCCGCGTTCGTCTCAGCAAGCGCACGCACCGCGAGCCAAGCGGCAGCGCGATGCTGAAAGCCGAGACCGCCAGCTGCTCCAGAGCCGCTCATAGAGTGCCGAAGGTCCAAATAGAGGGATTGCCCATGCGATGACCGAATTTTGCAGATTTTATCAAATTGCTCAGACGGCTCCTCGTCAGACGATTGTTGTAGAATCTCTGCTACGCCAGCCCACCGGAACCCCGAAATGTCTCCAGATATCCCGACGCCGGAGCCCGTCAAGAAATTCAGAGTACCGGCCGCCTATCTTTTAGATCGCTTCGAGAGCTATTCCGTCGTCCTGGACAGCAGCATCGTCGTGGAAGACATTCGTTGGAAGGTCATGAAGAGGCGGAATGCCGCGATTCGCAGCCTTCTTGACCGCGCTCTCGATTCGGCGCTGCTCATCCCGTACGTGCCCGATGTGCTCCCGCAGCAAGTCGAAGAGAATCTAAACGAACTCTCGGAGCGTCACGGGATTCCCGCTCAACGATTCTTCGAGGAATGGGACAAACTCAAACCGCGTCTCCAGTTGGTCCCGGTCTCTGACGGGGACCTTGAAGCGGTCGAGATTCGAGACGTGACCGACGCTCCGTTCGTGGCGGCTCAGCGCCAGACGAACTCGTACTCCATCGTCTCGAACGATAAGGATTTCCACGAGAGCGACGCGCCCTCTGCTGGTCGAGTTGCCCTGGAGCAGACGACCGTGCTTCAGGGTGCGCTACTCGCGAGCGTCGGGGCGACCGTCATGTGCGGCTTCATCGCGCTTTCTCCGCTCCTGCTCGTTGCCGCCAGCGTCTGGGCCATTTATGCTCTCGCAAAGCGCAGGCCCGGACTTGCGCTCGTGTTTCTAGGAATCACAGCCGTCTTGACCTATTTCTTTTGGGACCGCATTAAGGCGGCCTTCAAAAGGCTCTTCTCGGAAGAGAACAAGACCTTCTTGTTCGAATTTATGAGCACTTGGGCTGCCGCCGCGAATGAGCACCGCAAGAAGGCTGAGGAAGCTCAAGCCGTTCTAGAAGCCACGCTCAGCGTCCCTCCGAAGCCAAGCGCGCCGTAGCAGTAATCTCCGGCTGTTTTATAACCTAGGAGTCGGGCGGAGTTCCCTGCACAGGTTCTTTGCCCTCGCGGCCCTACGAGGATTTCCGATTTGATCGAGGCAACGACCGTCCTGCAATTCGCAAGGATAGGATGTCGCCAAGCAGCCTTCTGAAAGGCGGCAAGCTGTATTCCCTAAACTGCTTTTCAATCTTGCTAATGTCAACTTTCGCTTTCTCTATTTCTCGCGCACCGATCCAGTACCTGGAATTGTCACCGAAGGGCTCGATGACGACGCAGTCGTGCCCCAGATACTTGAACCGGATGTGAACGTCGCCCCACGCGCTGAACGGTTTTCGGCGTTGCACATCCTGGACGCCGTCGACGTTGTCAAGCAGCGCGCCTACCATCGCGAGGCTTACATATGCGTTCTCGATTTCAAACGCATAGACAGCCTTGCCGTCCTTGTCGTAAGCGGCCAGGAAGGTCTCCATTCTGTTAAATGATTCCTATGGGCATCCGCACATTCCGCCGGAGGCTCCTGCAGCGGATACGCCTGCGGCGTAGGCATTCATGTATGGGTTCGTTCGACCAGCCGCGGCTCTTAAGGCGGCGTCCGTCGTGTACTTTGCAAGGTTGGGGTTTCTCCAGTTGCTTGCCATCCCTAGTCTGAAAGCATTGCGAAGTTGAAACCGAAAGAGACTTGCAGCTTGACCGGAACTTGCCATTGCAGCGCCCGCCTTTGCTGTGGCCGCATAGCCCAATCTGCCCGCACCTATTGCGAAGGATGCCCATCCGCCCGAGCGATAGGCCTTACTGCATCTATTAACGCCGCCGATCCCCGTCGCGCCACGAAGGTCGTCGCCGAAGCCGAACAGAAGAGCATCGCCAAGACCCGCGCTAAAATTCGATGTATCCTGTGCGAAGTTGTCGATGTCGTAGAAAAAGGCATAGGGGTCCTCGCTGTACAGCCCGAGCGGGTCCACGTATCTGACGGGATTGTTATGGACGTACACGTAGAGGTTGACATCGCCTCCAGCGAAGTCTATGGGGTCCTCTTGGAGGAAGCGGCCAGTTTCTGGGTCGTAGTCCCGAAATCCCATATGGATCAATCCGGTTTCGGCATCGAATTCGCGCGCGCACACGGGCCGTGATCCCATCGCGAGACAGACGAGCGCCGCCGCTAGAAATCGCTTCATGTCAAACCCCCGGCTTCCCCAGAATCTTCTTCCGCTCCTCGCGCTCCTTACGTTCCTTGAATTCCTGGTACATGCTTTTCCCAAACCCCATCCGTTTTCCCTTCTGAATGAACACCTGTGAGCGGATGAATTTGGTCTCGCGGACCTCGGGCATCCATTCCTGCAATCCCCACCGCCTGTACTGCATCCCCAGGAGGTACCAATACTCTGAATTCTTCTGACTATGATCCAAGCCTCGTTCCATGAGGGCGATGGCTAGGACATAATCCTTGAGATACTCCCCATAGAAGAATCCACCGTGGTCCGCCACCATGTAGCCTGCCAGCTCCCGATACGACATGGTTCGGAGATAGGTCCCATTCTTGACGGAATGTGCGGGAATTTCCAGCCTTCGGATATATTCGTCGTCGGGAGAATAACGGCCGCGCCCGGAAGGGTCGATATTCTGGAGTTTGAACGCGGGATCGACGTAGCGGGCGAAGAGATGCTGCGGCGCCGACACAGGATAGACGGGATAGCCCAAGCGCTGCGCGATCGCGATGTAAAGGAGGGCCAAGTTGTAGCAATTGCCGCGCCTTCTATCGAAGATGCTGAAGGGATAGCGATTGTAGACCGCTTGCTTCAATTCTCGTTCGTCTGGGTCGTACACGACACCCTCCGTCCGATAGAGGATCGTGTTTATCGTCCGAATGCGGCGCTCGGGATCGGAGTCGGGCGGCGTGGCTCGCTTGATCCGTTCGACGACCTTCTCGAATTCCCGATTGTAGTGGTCTACGTCTAGATCAGGGTAGGCGTCCTTGGCGAGCAGCATGGAGACGTTCCAGATGTCCACGTCCTTCTCGGGCAAGGACAGGATGTTCTGAACGACGGGCAGGATCCGCGCTCTCCGTTCGAGGCTCTGACGCCATTTGTCGAGATGCATCACCGTTGAGTCGGTGGTCATCTCCTCGATCTTGAAGGTGTCCAGCTTCATCGCGTCGGCGACACGATCCCGAGCAGCCTTGCTGGCGGTCTTGTTGAAGACGGCCGTCACGTCATCCTCAAAAACATGAGGGGCTGGACTGATTTGCGCAGGCGAGAGCGGCTTAGGCGGCTTGCTATCGGTGAGTTGGGCGGAGACACCGGAGGCGAGGGAGGCTGCGCTAGCGACGAGCGCTACTCGCAAAGGCCACCACGTCGAGAGACCCCTCGGCGATGAGAGCAGGATTCCTCCGCACGGCTCGATAAAACAAAAGCAAGAAGGCGAACTAGACCGCTTTTATGAGCCTAACAGGGAAACGCTGGTTTTTCAAGCCCAAGCCGCGACTCTATCATGCTCATCAGGCGTACTCCGCCCCTTCGGCCAACCGCTAGCCACGACCTCGTCTGTGGCGGCGTCGCGGTGGTAGGATATAAGCTGTGCGGATAGAGTTTCTCTTCGATCCAGAGGGCGTTCGCCGCGAGCTAAAGGAGCTCCCGTTGCTCCGCTCCGCGCTTGCCGGCAACGACGTCACCGACTCCGCGAGCTTCAGCAACGTCCAGAAGTGTCCTCGCGAGATATATCGCGTGCTCGGCGGCACGCACTACTCGCATCTAGCAGAACTGCTGAGGACGCTTGAGTTCTGCCTTCAGCGCGGGTTCACGCAGCCGACGCTCCTGCAAACGCGAGCGCGGAAGCCCTTTTTTGACGCCCTGGCCGAGTTGCACGCGGCTGAGCACTTCCTCCTCAATGGGTTCAGTATTGCCCTCCCGCAAGAAAACAAGGCTGGCCCGAAGCCCGAGTTCATCGCGTCCGGCCATGGCGTCGAAATCGCCGTTGAAGTCTACTCGCCGCGCATCTGGGAAGGGCTCTCGGACCTGTCCGACGGACTCATCGGGATGCTGATGAATTTGGACGCGCCCTTCTCCTACAAGGCCAGGCTTCGCCTGGAAGGGAAGTATTTTAAGCCGGCAAAGCTGCTGCTCCCGCATCCCGGCGAGTTGTCTGACGCACTGACGGGACCAGTTTGTGATGCCCTTGCTCACGACTTCTGCCATGCCATTGCCGGAAAGCTCGGGGAGTCAGTTGCTGACTTCACCATCGAGCGCGAGCGGCCTGACCTCAATCTGGCGATATCTCTCTCGCTCAGCGCGATCACCGGGACATCGGATGGGATTCCGGCGCGGTCCTGCGTTACTCATGGTCCCACAAAGACAGGCCACGCGCCGGAAGGAATCTTCGACCGTCTCATCGCTCGTAACGTGACGAATAAGGCTCGCCAGCGCCAAGCAGTCGGCCATGCTCCTTTGTCCCTGCTTCTTGTGGACCTCACGCAAACAGATCTTCGCTCGGAACTGGATCACCCGTTCTATCGGGAGAAATTCTTGGAGAGCATCCGTGCACGATTCAGTTCGGGGCTACAGGGGTATGACGCCATTGCCTTCTACGAAGCCCTCGGCTGGCAGCGCAAGCTTCGCTCTCACTTCTTGGTCCGTGAAGATGAGCGCGTATCCGATGAAGCGTCCCAAACATTCTTTGAGTCTCCAGTCGAGACCGGGACGGGGCTGCCTCTAGCCGAGTAGACCAGCCTTCCGCATGCTGAAGTAGCGATTCTCGCTGACGATCAAATGATCGGCCAGTTCGATGCCCAGCAAGTATCCAGCCAGGAACAGCCGCCCCGTAACTTGGCGATCAGCCCGGCTCGGGCGCAAGTCCTGGGATGGGTGGTTGTGCGCCACGATGACCCTGGCGGCATTGTTGAGCAGAGCCCCCTTGAACACCTCACGTGGATGAACGATCGAAGCGTCGAGCGAGCCCACCGAGACCAGCTCATAGCCCAGGAACCTGTTACGCGAATCCAGGTCCAGACGCCAGAAGTGCTCCCGATCCATGCCGCGAGCCAGCGGGGCTAGTACGCGGTAGGCGCTCGCCGCCGAACGGATACGCAGTCGGGGCAGGATGCCCGTGCGGACGACGCGAAGCGTCGTTCTCATGCTCCGGGACCCAAGCCCCCGACGTTCCAGGCAGTCCTCTCAAAGCCGCCGTGAGTAGCATTCGGCATACAGAATCTACGTTTGAGCCGGGCAAAGGTTCCCGTCTCATGTGCCGATTTGCCCTTCTCGCGGGAATAGTAAGTGCAGGGCTCCGAGGGAAAACGCCCCGCTCAAACGAATAGATAAGTGCCGGGGCATGTGCCGATTTGGCCTTCTCGCGCGATAGGTAAGTAGAGGGGTGCTAACGATTTGACCGCCTCGCGGGAATAGTAAGTGCGGGGCCGTGTGCGGAATTGCCCTTCTCGCCGGAATAGTAAGTGGGGGCTCTTGGTAGGAAATCGGCGTGCTGGATTGCATTAGTAAGTGCCGGGAAAAGGTCCAACGGCGCCACCAACGTGTCGTCTACCGCGTTGGCGGCAGAAAGGCCACGGCAATGCCTTTGATGAAACGAAAAAGAGCAAAGAAATCCGCCGCTTCTCACCCACCTCAATCGTGCCCTGCGGGCCCGATTGTTCCCCGACCCCTCACCCCCAACCATACGGAGTTGGGAGTGAGGGGTCGGGGAACCGGTGGGTGAGAAGCGGCGGGGACAGGGAAGGATTCAGGGAGGAGGTGAGAACAGAAAAATGAGACTGAAAGAACGGGACTATCGGATCTTGGAGGCTTTGGAGAAATGGGGTGCACTGGGGCTAGGACAGATCGACGGGGCCTTTTTCCGGTGCACGGCTGAGTGGCCGGAGAGGATGCGGCTGCTGTTCAACGAGATCGACCGGAAGGACTATTGGCAGGGCGCGTACAAGCGCATGGACATGCTGCGCAAGGCCGGGTTGGTCAAGCTGGAGCGCTACATCAACCATCATCAGGTCTACTTGCTGACGGGGCAGGGACATCGCCTGCTGGCGAGCCTGGGGCGCTCGGTGCTGCGCGGCATCCGGCCGACCTTGCCCGAGACATTCGTGGACCACGAGCTGGCCGTGGCCGGGGTCGGACTGCTGCTCGAGGAGCAGTTCGGGCGTCGGGTCTTGAGCAATCGCCAGCTCTACGCGGTGAACTATCGCAAGCGCAAACGGGGTGAACCCAAGCCCATCTATCCCGATATCTGGGTCGTGGCGAAGCCTCCCTGCGTCGTCGAAGTCGAGTTGAGCCTCAAGAGTCCGCGCCGCTACCAAGACCTGTTCGACATGTACCGGCGCCGGCTTCCCTACGAGTCGAGCCTCTTGTATCTGACGGGCGCGCGGCTCAAGGACGTGATCCTCCGCCACGGCCGGGAGCAGCGCATGCCTTTCCTGTTCGCCGCCACTCTGGAGGAATTCCGCGCGGGCCGGGAGCGTTGCACGTTCGAAGGCACGGTCCGGAACGCGACGTTCCAGTTCTCCAAGTTGCCGGCCCCTGATGCGGCGGCGGAGGCCGTCAAGGCGTGAGGCACGAGCCCGAGAACGAGCCTCGGCGGGCCCACGGCTGCCGCCTGCGGTCCGACTATCACTTCATGGACCCGGACGAGCTCACGCCCGAGGAAAGGCTGCAACGGGTCGTCGAGATTCTGACTGAAGGCGTGCTGGCCGCGGCGGCGGAGGACGCGCGGGACGGGCAGGTTTTGAATTGACGTATCGCTATAGCGAAATGATAGAATCGGCCATTCCACACGGGAGGCGGGATGGCTGAAAAGAAGCCGGTGAAGTGGTGCGCGGTCTACACGCGCAAGTCCACGGACGAAAACCTGGGCGGCGACTTCACGTCGCTGGACTCGCAGCGCGAGTATTGCGAGGCCTTCATCAAGAGCCGCGAGGGCGAAGGTTGGCGCGTGTTCCCCGTGGAATACAACGACCCCGGCTACTCGGGCGGCAACATGGACCGGCCCGGCCTCAAGCGGCTGCTCGCCGACGCCCGGCAGGGCCGCTTCCAGGCCGTCGTCACCTACAAGTACGACCGCCTCAGCCGCAACACCAAGGACTTCCTCCACGTCCTGGACATCTTCGACCGGCATGGGATCACCTACGTTTCGGTGACCCAGCCCATCGACACCGGCTCATCCGTGGGACGGCTCATGCGGTCCATCCTTATGGACTTCGCGCAATTCGAGCGCGAGCTGATCGGCGAGCGGACCCGCGACAAGCGCGCGGCGATGGCCAAGAAGGGCAAGTGGCCGGGCGGGCATCCGGTCCTCGGCTTCGACTTCGAGCGCGAGAGCAAGAAGCTCATTACGAACCCGGAGGAGGCCAAGCAGGCCCGCTTCCTGTTCGAGACCTACCTGAGCACGAAGTCCTTGAGCCAGACCGCGAGGGTCGCCAACAAGCAAGGCGTCCGCATGAAGGTCTGGACGAGCCTGGAGGGCCAGCGCAAGGGCGGCCGGCGCTTCAACAAGGCGAACCTGGACTATCTGCTGCGCAACCCGGTGTACGTCGGCAAGATTCGACACTACGACAACGAGTACGACGGCCAGCACGAAGGGATCATCCCCGAGGAAATGTACCGGCGCGTCCAGCGCCAGCTCAAGGCCAACGGCGAGAAGAACAAGTCGCCGAACCAGGACAAGCACAACTTCCTGCTGCGCGGGCTCACGCGCTGCGCGAACTGCGGCCAGGCCATGTCGCCCAACTTCGCCTACTCCAAGGGCCGCAAGTATTTCTACTACAAGTGCATGTCGGTGACGAAGCTCGACAAGTCGGCCTGCCCGACCAAGAGCGTCCCGGCCCGCGAATTGGAAAAGATCGTGCTCGACCGGCTGGCCTTCTTGGGCAAGAGCCGCGAGCTGATGGACCGCATCGTGGCGCGGGCGACCGAACAGACTTCGGCCGAGCTTCCCGCCAAGAACCAGGAGAAGGTTCGGCTCGTGGCCGAGATCGGGCGGCTGGAGGCCGAGGTGGGCAACATCGCCTCCATCCTAGCCGAGCAGGGCAAGGAGTCGCCGCAATATCGCGTCCTCGTGGACAAGCTGGGCCAGGTCCAGACCCGGCGCGAGCAGCTCGAAGCCCAGGTGCAGGCCGTTGACCGCGACATCGCGGAGCTGGAAGGCCGCCGCATCGACGCGGAAGTCATCTGCCGCAACCTCGCCAACTTCTCGCGCGTCTTCTCAAAGCTCGCGCCCGAGAGGCAGCGCGAGCTGACGACGCTGCTCGTCCAGGAGGTCGTCTACGCGCCGGGCGAGTCGAAAATAAAACTGACCCTGAGGCCGCTTCCGGACCTGGGTATCCAGGTGGAAGGCGACAACAAGGTCAGTTTTGATGAGCGTCTAAACTGGCTCCGGGTCAAGGACTCGAACCTTGAACCTTGCCGTTAACAGCGGCCTGCTCCACCATTGAGCTAACCCGGATCTGCGGACAGTATAGCAAGGCCGGGCGCGCCGGGTCAAAGCCGCGGCGTCAATGCGGCCTTTACCGTCAATTAATCATTATGGGCTTGACGTCTTCCCGGTATCCTTATATCCTCCCTCCCGCATGGCTGAAACGATCGATCTCCCGACGCTTCTCGCGGACGTCGTGTCGCGCGGCGGCTCCGACCTCCACCTGATCCACGGCATCCCGCCCATCGCGCGCATCGCCGGCGAGATCGGCGCGCTGCCCTATCCGGCGATGACCTCGGACTCCATCCTCGCCATCCTGGATCCCTATCTCCAGCCCTTCCACCGCGAGACCTTCAAGACGGAGATGCGCATCAACTTCTCGCACACCATCGCCGAGGTGGGCCGCTTCCGCTTCAATCTGTACATGGCGACGGGAACGGCCGGCGCGACGATCCGCGTGATCCCGACCAAGACCTACCCCCTCTCCTCGCTGGGGCTCCCGCCCATCGTGGGCAATCTCGCGCACAAGAAGTCGGGCATCATCTTCGTCACCGGCTCGACGGGCTCGGGCAAGTCCACGACGATGGCCGCGATGCTCGAGTGGGTCAACCAGACCGGCAAGCCCGGCAAGGTGATCACGATCGAGGACCCCATCGAGTCGCTCTTCAAGCCCTGCCGCTCCATCTTCGTCCAGCGCGAGGTCGGAGTCGACACCCCGACCTTCGACAAGGGCATCCTGGACTCCCTGCGGCAGGATCCGGACATCATCCTCGTCGGCGAGATGCGCGACGCCGAGTCGATCCGGGCCGCGCTGCTCGCCGCCGAGACGGGCCACCTCGTCATGACCACGCTCCACACGCGCGACGCCTCGAAGACGGCCCAGCGCATCCTCTCCGCGGTCCCCAACGGGGACCAGGACAGCCTGCGCGAGCAGCTGGCCATGACGCTCGAAGCCGTGATCTCCCAGGAGCTTCTGCCCCGCGCCGACGGCAAGGGGCTGGTGCTGGCCTGCGAGATCCTGATCGCGACCTCGGCCGTGCGCCAGCTCATCCGCGAGAACAAGCTCGAGGCGATCAACGACGCGATCCAGTCCGGCTCCCAAGTCGGGATGGTCTCCAAAGACAGCTTCATCAAGAATCTGTACTCGAAAAAGATGATCACGAAGGAGGTCGCCCTCGAGCACATGCGCAACCCCGACCTCCTGAACCGCTGAGGCGCGGGGATGGCCTCCGCCAATCCGCTCCGCGAGCCGCCCAACGACGCCGAAGCCGCCATGGTCGCCCGCGCCCTGCGCCTGGAGAGCTTCTTCCCCGAGTTCACGGGCGAGCACTGCGGCAAGATCTTCCCGCGCAGCGGCGTCGGCCGCTACGCCGCGGGCGAATACATCATCGAGCAGGGCGAGACCGGCCGGGATCTGTTCGTGCTCCTCGACGGCGGCGTCTCCGTCACCGTGAGCATGGGGTCGGCGGCCGCGCAGGTCGCCGTGCTCGGGCCCGAGTCCCTTCTCGGAGAGATCGCCCTCCTGCGCGACGGCACCCGCACGGCCTCGGCCGTGGCCTCGGTCCCGACGCGCGCGTTCAGGCTCATGTTCGAGGACATGGGCTACGTCCTCCAGAACAACCCGGAGCTGGCCGCCCACCTGCAGGGCCTGGCCAAGCAGCGGGCCGCATGAGCGGGCTCCTGGCGCTCGCCCTCCTCCTCGCGCCCGCGGCCGCGGCGCTCGAGGAGGATCCCGCGGAGTGCCCGAAGGGTCTGCACCGCGCGCTCACGGACAACCCCTACGAGCCGTTCAAGTGCGTGAAGGACGAGCCCAAGAAGGGCTTCGGCGCCGTCACCGGCCCGCAGGGCTTCAAGGTGCGGCCCAAGTGCCCGCGCGGGACCCGCGCCGCGGTCTCGAACGACGGCCTGCAGCAGTATCGCTGCGTGCGCGTCTCCGCGGGCGAGACCGATCCCGACCTGGCGCCTCTGCGGCGCGACGACGAGCAGCCCCCCGAGGACGCGGCCGCGGCCGACGCCGACGATCCTCTCGGCCGGGGCTGCCCGCCGGGCAAGCGCAAGGTCCGCACCGCGGACCCCCTGCGCCCCTACCAGTGCGTCGCCCAATCCTCGCGCATGCGCGTGATCCCGGACGAGGCGTATCGCCGCTACTCGGTTCCCGGGGAGCTGTCCTTCGAATACCCCCGCATGCTCCAGCCCCGCGACGGCTGGAAGGAGGACGTGCCCACCCTGTCCTTCACGCTCGACGACGGCTCGCCCGGCAAGCCGGTCACGATCACGGTGGCCAAGATCGAGCCGGCGCAGCCCACCTACCTGGAGATGGCGGCGGCGATCTCCAAGGACATGGACTGGCAGAACGCCAAGGACGGCGGCCACGTGCGCGTGGCCGGGGTCAAGGCGCGGCTCACCTTCGTCGCCGGCGAGACGCGCACGGCCTACGTGCCCGTCGGCGGCGACGTCTACTACACGATCATCTACAGCGCGCCGGTCGAGGCCTACGAGACCTATCTCGCCGCCTTCAACCGCCTGCTCAAGACGCTGAAGCTGCGGGGCGCCAGGAAATGAAGGGAGGCCTCTCCGTCGCCGACGACGGCGCGGTCCGCGTCCTGACGCTCTCGCGCCCGCCCGGCAACGCTCTCGGCCGGGAGACGCTCGAGGCTCTCGCGGCCGCGATCGCCGAGGCGTCGGCCGCCCCCAAGGTCCGCGCCCTGGTCCTCGCGTCGGGACTCCCCAAGTACTTCTCCAGCGGACTCGACATCGCCGAGATCATGGAGCTCCCCCCCGAGCGCCGCCACGAGGTCTTCGAGGCGATGCTCGGCGCCTACCGGGGGCTGCTCTCCTGCCCCAAGCCCGTCGTGGGCGCGCTCTCCGGGGCGGCGATACTGGGCGGGTGGATCATCGCGATGGGCTGCGATTGGCGCGTCCTGGCCGAAGAGAGCGGCAAGGTCGCCCTGTCGGAGGTGCGCCTCGGCCTGACGCCGACGCCCGCGCTCGTCTCGCGCCTCGCGCACGTGTCGCGCGATCCCCGCGCGGTGAAGGACATGGTCCTGCGCGGCAAGACGCTGCGCGCGGCCGAAGCCCTCGAGGCCGGCCTCGTCGACGAGCTGGCCCCCGAGGCGGAGGTCGCCTCGCGCGCCGTCTCGCTGGCCCGCAAGCTCGCCAAGTCCGCGCCGGCCGCCTTCGCGCGCGTCAAGGCCGGACTCAACGCCCCCTTTCTGGACGCCGGCCTGTGGGCCCGGGCCATGGACGAATTCCGGGACGTGATCGGCGGCGCCGAGGCGCGCGAAGGGATGGAGGCGATGCGCGCCAAGCGCCGCCCCCGCTGGGAGGACTGATGTATAAGAAGGACTTGCTGAGCGGTAAGGTCGCCGTCGTCACCGGGGGCGGGTCCGGCATCGGCAAGACGGTCGCGCTGTTCCTGGCGCGCCACGGCGCCGACGTGGTCCTGGCCGCTCGCGACGGGGAGCGCCTGGCGGCCGCGGCCGCCGAGATCTCGCAGGCGACCGGGCGCAAGGCCGTCGGCATCCCGACCGACGTCTCGGATCCGAAGCAGGTCGCCGCGCTCTTCGACGAGGCCGAGGCCAAGCTCGGGCCGGTGTCCATCCTCGTCAACGGGGCGGCCGCCAACTTCGTGCGCCCCTCCGAGCTGCTGACCTCGGTGCGGCTGCGAAAGGTCGTCGACATCGTGCAGATGGGCTCGTTCCACTGCGCGATCGAGGGAGGGCGCCGCATGCTGGCGCGCGGCGAGGGCGCGATCATCAGCCTGCTCGCCTCCTACGCGTGGACGGGCGCGCCGGGCTTCCTCCCCTCCGCGATGGCCAAGGCCGGCGTCGAGGCGATGACGAAGACGCTCGGCGTGGAGTGGGCGAGCCGCGGCGTACGCGTCAACGCCGTGTGCCCCGGGCTCATCGACACGCCGCAGTCGCGTGAGCGCCTGTGGCCCGAGGAGTGGATGAGGAAAGATCTGCTGGAGTGGGTGCCGACGCGCGCGTTCGGCAGCGAGGAGGACGTGGCCAACGCCGTGCTGTTCCTGGCGGCG
>CAZURZ010000018.1:0-9155 GCA_964623465.1 uncultured Elusimicrobia bacterium | reverse complement strand
TGGTGGACGCGGGCACCTCCGGCGGCGGCGCGCCCTACCTGCGCTTCGGCGAGCAGGCCGGCGTCGTCCGGCGCGCCAAGAAATAAGAAGGGCCCCGCCGAAGCGGAGCCCTTCCCCCCACGGAGCGCTCGCCCTTAGGCGTGCTCGTGATGCTTCGAATTGACCTCGGAGTAGGCCTGCTTGGCGGCCTTCGCGGCGGCGACGAGGGCCTCCTTCTTGGCGAGAGACTCGTCCTTGACCTTGTGCAGCAGGTCCTCGCCCTTCTCGCGGCGCTCCTTCAGCCAGTCCGCGAGCTGCTCGCGCGTCTCCGAGCCGCTGCGCGGCGCGAAGAGCACGCCCAGCGCGGCGCCGAGCGCCGCGCCCGTCACGAACAAAAGCGTTCCCGCCAACCCGTCGTTTCTGTCAGCCATGGTGTTTGAACCTCTCGGTGTCCGTCCTCGGTGATCGGCTTACCCCGCCGATGGGCCGAGTATAGCCGGGGCGCCCGGCGGCGTCAAGAGGGTTTTTTGCGCTTCTCGAGCTCGCGGCGGGACTCTTCGAGGCGGACGGCCTCTTCCTCGAGGCGGGCCTCGCGCGCGTCGAGCGAGCGCCCCCGCTCGGCCAACGCGTCCTCCAGCGCGCGGCGGCGCGCCGTGTGCGCCCGTTCGAGCTCGGCGCGGCGCTCCTGGAGCGCCCGGGCGCGGTCGCGCTCGCCTTCCTCCAGGACGCGGGCGAGTTCGGCCGCGGCGCCGAGCTTGGCCTCCTCCGCCAGGCGCGCGCGCTCGACTTCCCGCAGGCGGTCGCGCTCCGCGACCGCGGCGCGGAGCATCACGGCGTCGCGTTCGACGGCGGCGAGATTCTCGGAGAGCCCCCGCCGCTCGGTCTCCAGGGCGGCCAGGCGCGACTCCAGATCCTTGACGCGGCCCGCGGCGGCCGCGCGCTCTCGCTCCGCCTCCGTGCCCGCGCGGGCAAGGCGTTCGGACAGCTCCGCGAGGTCCTTCTGCAGTCCCGCGCGTTCCCGCGCGAGGTCCTCGAAGGCCTTCTCTCGCGCCAGGCGCAGGCTCTCGTCGTGCGCCAGGCGCAGCTCCGAGAGACGCGCCTCGTGGGCGGCCTGCCTCTCGCCCGCTTCCCGGGCGTGGCGCGCGAGCGTCTCGGCGTCGCGGCGCTCCCACTCGGCGCGCTGATTCGTCTCGCGCGCGAGCGCCTCCTCCTCGAGCCGCCGGCGCTGCGCCTCCAGACGCGAACGGGCCTCGAGCGCCTCGGACGCGAAGGTCCTCCGCTGCTGCTCCAGCGCGGCCTCGTAGCGGGCGATGAACTCCGCCTCGCGCAGGGCCCAGCGCGCGTCCAGATCCTTCTCCTTGAGCAGATGCTCCTCGCGCCGCGCCTCGCGCCAGGTCTCGTACTGGTCGGCCAACGCCCGGGAGGCGCGTTCGGCCTCGGCCACTTTGGCCCGGTAGCCCTCGTCGAGCGCGCGCTGGCGCTGCTCGAACTGCGCGGCCAGCGAGAGCTTCTCGGCTTCGACGGCCTTGCGGTGCTCCTCGAGCTGACGGCCGCGCCGGAGCTCGTGTTCGGCCTCCAGGGCGGCCGCGCGCGCGAGATGCTCCTCGGTCAGCGCGGACATGCGCTCGGAGAACGCGCGCTCCATCTCGGCGGTCTTGCGCGCGATGAAGTCGTCCTGGGCGCGCACGCGTTCGGCGTCCTTGTGCGCGGCCTCCTCCAGCAGGCGCGAGCGCCCGCGGCGCCCCTCGGCCTCGAGCTCCTCGATCTTGGCCTGGACGCGGCGGAGATTCTCGGCGTGCTCGGCCTCCAGGGCCTTCTGCCGGTCGGCCCAAGCCGCCTGCAGGGCGGCGCGTTCGCGCTCGATCTCGGATTCGACCTTGCCGAGAAGGCGCTTCTCCTTCTCGTCCCAGGCGGCGATCAGCGCGCGCTCGTTCGCGGCGTAGTGGGCCTCGGCCTCGGCGCAGCGCGCCTCGTGCGCGTCGGCCAGCTCGCGGCTGCGGCGCGCGAGGAGATCCTCGACCTCCCGGGCGCGATCGGCGACCTGCCGCGAGCGCTCTTCGAATTGCCTCTGGACGGCCTCGTCGAGCTTGGCCCGCGATTCCTTGGCCTTCGCCCACAGCCCGTTCTCCAGCTCCGACCAGCGCGCCTGCAGCTCGGCCTCGCGCTGCTCGTAGCGGCGCACGAGATCGGACTCCTTGAGCTGGAAGGCCTTGACCAGCTCCTCCTCCCGGGCCTTGAGCGAGAGCTCCCGGTCCTGGGCGACCGCGGCGAGGGCCATCTTGGACTGCTCGAGCTCCTCTTTGAGCGCGCGGATCTGGCGATCGGCGTCGGCGATCTCGAGCTCGCGGAGCTTGTTGGCCTGCGACGTCTCGCGGTCGCGCGCGGCCCGCAGCTGCTCGACCTGCTCGGCCTCGCGCTTGACCTTGGCGGCGAAATCCAGGCGCTCGGCGCGCAGGCCCGCGATCTCCGCGTCGCGCGCCTCGAGCGCGCGCTTGAGCTCGGTCCAGGCCGCCTCCTTCCCGGCCCGGGCCCGGTCCATGGAGACGAGGTCGGCGCGCAGGCGGGCCAGGGTTTCCTCGACGCGCGTGCGCTCGGCCTCGGCGGCGGCCCGCTCCTGGGCGCGGATCTCATGGCGCGCCTCCGCCTTCCAGCGCTCCTGCGCGGCGGCCCGCTCGGCCCCTTCCTTCTCCCAGGCGGCCGCGCGCTCCTGCCACTCGGCCAGGCGCGCGTCCAAGCCGGCGAGACGGCTCTCCAGGGCCTTGCGCTGCGCGGCCTCGTCCTGCGCGGCGCCCTTGAGGGCGGCGTTCTGATCCTGCAGGTCGCGGATGGTCGCCAGCGCGCCGCGGATGGCCAGGCGCGCGGCGTCGAGGCTGTTGATCTCGCGCAGGGCGCGGTCGTCCCACTGTTCCATCGACATGCCCCCTATTATTAGGGAACGCCTGTTACGGACCTATTGCCTGGACGGGGCGCGCTCGATAGGCTACAATGGCGGCATGAGCTCTGAAACCAAGGCGCCCAAGCTGGACGTGGCCGTCGTCGCGGACGGGGTCGTGAAGGTGAAGGTCCCCTCCGGGAAGGGCTTCTTCAAGATCGCCGTGGAGAAGCGCCACGGCGAGTCGAACTCCCTCTATCTCGAGGTCAACGGCGCGCGCAAGTTCGAGGTCGGCAACGACTGCAACACGTGCCACTTCTGGTTCAAGATGCTGCAGGACCCGCACCTGCCCACGAACAAGAAGATCGCCAACCTCCCCAAGACGATCCAGCTGCCGCGCCCGGTCGATGAGTCCCTCGTCCAGGAGCTGGCCCCCCTCCTCGAGCTGATGGAGAAAGGCGAGTACCTCGTGTTCGAGACCTCGGTCAACCTCGCCGGCCCCTACGACTCCGAGGACGAGGCGTCCTACTTCTTCCAGAGCGAGTTCATGGAGCTCTGGGACATCGAGGACCCGAAGGAGGAGGGCCTGCTCTCCGGCTGGGAGCACTACGAGAGCGTGCGCCCCCGCGTCTTCCGCCACCCCGAGACCAACGTCATGGAGAAGCAGTTCGACTTCGTGATCCCGTTGGTGCCGCGCGCGGCCTTGAAAGAAGAGTACATCAAGATCTACCAGCAGATGATCCAGAACGGCGACCGCCCGCGCGTGCTGATGCTCGGCATGTACCAGCGCGGCGTTCCCGAAGCGGTCAAGAAGGGGCAGATCAAGAATCTCCACGCCTTCATGGCCGGCTTCCTCCTCGACGGCCACCACAAGGTGGCGGCGTACCGGCGCGCCGGCGTGCCCGCCAAGTTCCTCGTGATCCTGGCGCCGAAGGCGTCCAAGTACCACCTCCTCAAGGACGAGGGTCCGGCCGGCAAGGCCCAGGCCCGCCTGGAAGAGCGTCTGTCCGCCCTCAAGCCCTCTTAATAAGGAGACCTTGACGGCGGGCGCGGCCCGGCTATACTATCGACGCTCCGGACGAATCTAGGCCTTTAGGCCTAGAGGCTGCTGGGTCCGGGGCCCCTGACGGGCTGGGCCCTTCAGGAGTACGCTGAAGCCGATGAGGACCCGAAGCCGCCTCTCCCCTCTCCTCCCCGCGTGCGCGCTCGCGCTCGCCGCGGCCGCGTCGTCGCGCGCCGACGAAACCCGCACGGGCCCCGTCGCCCTGCCGCCGACCGCTCCGCCCGCCGCCGTCGGAGCGCCCACCTCCGCCGAGGGGCGCCGCTTCTCGGCCGAGCTGGTCGAGCTCGAGGGCGCCCTCATCGCCCATCTGAAGGGCGAGCGCCCGTCGACCTTCGCGGAGCTCGACGGCCGGCGGCAGGCGCTCAAGACCCGGCTCGCGGCGGCCAGCCTGCCCGCGGCCGACCGCGCCTTGCTCGACGGGCGGCTGGCCCGCTCCGCCAGCGTGATCACCCGCAGCCTGCGCCTGACGGGCGGCGCCGACCGCCTCCCGCCGGCGGCGCAGAACGCCATGCGCGGCGCCCACGCCGCGACCGGCGCGTCCGCCGCGGAGGAGCCGCTGTATCAGATCGACCGCATGCTGGGCGAACTCGACCGGGCCGCGGCCAACCCGGCCGAAGCCGAGACGATCTTCGAGGGCATGCGCCGCCGCTACAACTCGGCCCCCGCGGGCGCTCCCGCCGTCGACTTCACGCGCCTGCGGACGGAGACCGCTCAGACCTGGAGCTACACGCCCCGCGGCGCGCGCGGGACGAACGACGCCCGGGCCCGGGACCTGGCCCGCGAGGTCGCGGCTCCGCGCGCCGCTCCGGTCCAGCCGGCGGCGACCGCCGAGCGGGTCGATTACGCCGTGCTCATGAGCGCCGCGGCCGGGCGCGCGGCGGACGCGCTGGCCGCCAATCTCCCCGACGGGCCCGAGCGCCGCTTTCTCCTGGAGCGCGACCGCCGCCTCAAGGAGCTGCTCGACGCGGGCCGCCTCGCGGTCACGCGCATGCGCGGAGACCCCGCCCTCTTCCCCACGGTCGAGTCGCTGGTCGCGCATCTCCTGCGCCAGGAGGCCGGCCTGGCCGCCACGCTCCGCCTGGGAGACAACTACCAGTCGATGGACGACGTGCTCCTGCGCGTCTCCGCGATCAAGAACGTCAACCCCGAGCTCGGCGCCTTCATGGCCACCCTGTGGGAGTACCGCAGCTACCTGCGCATGAGCCTGGTCTCCTCGCAGGTGCCGCTGAACGCTCGCTTCGAGCCGTGGGAGACCTTCCCGGACGGCCAAGGCACCCGCGGCGCCCAGGTCACGGGCTACGAGCGCGGCGGCACGCAGTTCGTGGGCCTGCGCTACGACTACATGGACGGCAGCTCGCGCTTCCAGGGACAGGCGAAGAACGGGCGCAGCGGCCTGATCGTCGCCCTCGAAGGGGCGGAGAAGCGCACCGAGTCCCTCATCGGCTACGACGCCGAAGGGCGCGTGCTCACGGCGCTGACCGAGATGTACGACGGCCGCCGCAAGACCCGCCGCGAGAATCTCGACATGGGGACGGGCCTGGTCGAGATCGTGGAATACAAGCGCGACGGCAGCGAGCTCAAGAGCTCCCGGCGCAACACCAAGACCGGCGAGCAGGTCGTGCGCGACCTCTCCGGTCCCGACAACCGCTTCGAGGCGACCACGGCCAACGGCCGCCGCGAGATCCGCTTCCTGAAGGACGCCTCCGGCCAGCCGCCGGCCGTCGCCATGCGCGTGGAGAAGGTCGGCACCGACGGGCGCTTCGTCCTCGATCGCCTCGTCCTGCAGAACGGCACGCACATCGTCGCGAAGTCCGCCCACGTCAACCAGCTCCTCGAGAACGGCACGAAGAACCTGGGCTGGGAAGTCGCCCTGCGCGGCCTGGTCGAAGAAGGCGATTCGCGCCGGCGCCTGGTCACGGCCCGCGGGCTCGCCAAGGAGGCCGTGCTGGCCGTCGGCCTCACGGACGACGGCGACCGCCTGAGCAAGCCGCTGTCCTACTTCCTCGCCGCCGAGGCCAAGAACACCGGAGACCTGATCCCGGCCTCCCAGGGCGCCCCGGTGCGCTTCTTCATCAACGAGAACAAGAACTACCTGCTGATCTTCACCCGCCGCGACGGCAGCCGGCGCATCCTGACCGGCACGTTCAAGCAGGCCACGGAGTTCGAGAACAACCACGGGCTGGGCACGGCGTTCGGCGTCTCCGGCGCGATCGAGATCGACGCCGAGGGCCGGGCCGTGCAGAACGAGCCCAAGATCGAGACGGAGTATCTGGCCGACGGCTCGCGCCTGGTCTGGCTGCCTCCCGCGACGACGAAGTACACCCCCAAGACCGACCTCGGCTTCCTCGGCTCCCGCGAGATGTGGTGGACCAACGAGCACGAGAAGACCGAGTTCAAGGTCCGCCGCGACATGCCCCCCGATCCGGCCCGGGCCCAGTGGAACCCGGACGGGCGCGAGTGGCTCTCCGCCAAGGACACGATCGACCGCGAGATCTCCGGCTCCTCCGTCTTCGGCACCGGCTCGCGCTGGGCGGGCAGCCTGTGGGGCGTCAAGCACGTCATCGGGCTGTGCGGCGACGTGGCCTCGACGCTCTACACCGGCCTCGTGGCCAGCGGCAACATGATCGCCTACGGGGTCAGCGGCGACGACCAGTTCCTCCTCGAGGCCACCGCGAGCTACAGCCGCAACCCCGGCGTGAAGCTCCTCGTCGGCGGCTCGGAGCCCGACCGTCTGAAGGACCCCGAGGCCTGGCGCGCCTGGAAGGACCGCATGAACCGGGAGTACCTCTCCCGCGCCGGCGGCCCGGAGGCGCGCGCGACGCTCGATGCGGAGGCCATGGAGCGGCGCCGCCGCGCGCTCGAGGCTCAGGGCATCACCGAGCGCCGGGCGCCGGCCGCCTTCGCGGACGCGATGCGCGCCCCCGTCAGCGACGACGAGCGCTACGACGCCTTGAGCGGCTTCGGCGCCGGGACCTACGGCCGCCGCCTGGCCGAGGACGGGCACGAGTTCTGGGGCGGCGTGGTCTCCTTCGGCGAGAGCTTCAGCGAGGGCATGCTCAACCCCCTCATGTACCTGATCCCCTACCTGGGCAAGCTCGCCACGGGCCTGGGCGGAACCGCCGCGGCGGCGACGACGCCGACGATGCGCATGCTGGCGACCAGCGGGCAATTCGGTTTGCGAGCCTTCCAGTACGCCCTGCTCGGCTCGGTCGTGGGCTCCTTCTCCCTCTCCGCGCTCGACAACATCGGCAAGGTCGCGGACTACTGGGGCACGCCCGAGGCCTCGGTCAAGGCGGGCGAGGCCATGGCCGATCTCGCCTTCGGCGGCATGATGATCCACGGGTTCGCCAAGCAGCGCAACCTCGACCGCCTCGCCGAGCACAAGAAGCTGGATACGGCGCACATCGAGGCGCAGGCCCGCGCGCGCGAGGCCGGCGCCCGCGCCCTTGAGACCACCGCCAACCAGACCGCCGCGATCCCGGTCGAGGGCGCGCGCGCGCAGGCCCAGACGGCGCAGGCTCCCGCCCCGAACGCGGCCGCCGCCGCGCCCGCCGTCTCGGCGCCGGCCGGCCCCGTCGGCTTCCGCGCGAACGTCGCCTCGTTGTGGCGCGGCTTCATGGCCGACCTCCGGACCGGAGGCGAATCCGTGAAGGCCGAACGTGCCGCGGTCGAGGGGCGCTCCCCCACCCGCGCCGAGGCCAACGGCTCGACCGGGGCGCTCGACGCCCGCAGCGCCGAAGCCAAAGCCGACGTGCGCACCGAGGCCGCGGCGCCCATCGAGGGCAAGGCGCCCGTCGAGGCGAAGGCGCCCGTCGAGGCCGCCGTGACGCAAGCCAAGGTCGAGACGCGCGGCGAGGGCCCAGCGCCGGTGGAGGCCAGAGTCGAGGCCAAGGTCGAGGCGAAGGCCGAGACCGCCGGCGCCGAGGCTCTGGTGGCCAAGGCCGAGGTCCGCGCCGAGACGACCGCTCAAGCCGAGATGCGCACGGCCCCCAGAGTGGAAGCGCGCGCGGAAGCGAAGCTGGAGACCCGCGCTGAGACGGGGGTCGAAGCCAGGGCCGAAACCAGGACCAAGACGGAGACGGGGGCCGAAGCCAGGGCCGAGACGAAGGCCAAAACGGAGGCCGGCGCCGAGGCCAAGACCGAAGGCAAGGCCAAGACGGAGACGGGCGCCGAAGCCAGGGCCGAGACGAAGGCCAAAACGGAGGCCGGCGCCGAGGCCAAGACCGAAGGCAAGGCCAAAACCGAGACGGGCGCCGAGGCCAGGACCGAGGCGAAGAGCGACGCGCGCCGGCGCAACCTGCGCGAAGAGACGCGCGAGAATAAGCCCGAGGTCCGCGAGGAGACCCGCGAGGCCCGCTTCGAGCCCCGCGAGCCCAAGGTCGAGGCGAAGGAGAAGCGCGGCCGCATGCGCCGTGCCGCCGATTGGATCACCGAGAAGACCGGCCGCGGCTCGGAGTGGCTCAAGAAGCGCCCGATCAACCGCCTGGCCAACGGCAAGATCATCCTGCCGATCACGCCGGCGATGAAGGTCAACGCGCGCGATCCCTACGCGGACCGCGCCGGCGAGGAGAGCGGACAGCCCGCTCCGCCCCGCCGGACCAATCCCGAAACCGTCGAGGAACCCCGGCCGGGCACCGGAGAGGTCCCGCCCGAGGAAGCGCCCGCTCCGGACCAGCAGACGGCGCCCGATCAGCGCTCGCCCGACGACTACCGCGCGCCGGACCAGCGCGTCGCGCAGGGCCCCGGAATCGCCCCGAGCGGCGGCCCCGCAGCCGCCTCCGGCCCCGGCGGCGAGGGCGGCGGCAAGAGCGTCGGCGCTCCTAAATTCGGCGGCTTCGGCGGAGGAGGCGGCGGCGGTGGAGGCGGAGGAGGAGGCGGTGGTGGGGGTGGAGCGGGCGGAGGCGGCGGCGCCGGAGACGGGGCCGGCCCCGGCGGAGCCCCGTCCTTCCCGGCCGGCCCCGCGGTGAGCGCGGCGTCCCCGAGCGGACTCTTCGGCGGCGGCCCCGCGATCCCGGCGACGCGCGGCGCGCGCGCCGCTCCCAACGAGCCCGGCGTCGCCGGCGGACACAACCCGGCGCCGTCTCTGGCGTCGCGCTTCGACGGCTCCCGCGACCGCGGCGGCGCGCCCGTGAACTGGTCGCCGACTCCGATGAAGGGCCTCGGGGCCGGAGACAGTCCGGGCCTGCCGCGCCTGGCCGCGCGCCCGCCCGTCCTCGCTCCGCCCGCGGGCGACGCGCCTCT
>CAZURZ010000017.1:26899-38502 GCA_964623465.1 uncultured Elusimicrobia bacterium | reverse complement strand
AGCGCAGCACGGCCCCGATGCCGACGAGGGAGAGCTTCATGCTGATGTCGAAGTTCTCCTTCTGGGCGGCGGCGAGGTAGTCGGTGTGCGGGTCGTAGACGCGCGTCAGGGCGGAGACGAAGTTCGAGAACACGTCGATGCCGTCGTACTCCTTGTAGCTGCGCAGGATGCGGTCGTAGCGCTGGTCGACGACTTCCTTGATCGTCTGCTCCTTGGCGGGCTTGGCGGCGGCCTCGTCCTTCTTCGCCGTCTCGGACTTGGCGGGCTCGTCCTTCTTGGGCTTCTTGCCGGCCTCGGCCTTCGCCGCGGCCTTGGCCTCCTCGGCTTTGGCGCGGGCCAGGCGCTCGAGCAGGACGTCGTGCTTCACGCGCAGGCGCCAGAGCTCCTCGGCGGCCTTCTTGCCGTCGGGCCAGGGGAGCTCGTGGCGGTCGAGGATGATCTTCTCGTTGACCGTGAAGTCGAAGTCCGAGGCGGTCAGGGTCTTCACCAGCGCGACGCGCTCTTCCAGGCGCTGCACGACGCGGTCGTGGATCTCGTAGGCGGCCTCGACGTCTCCGTCGCGCAGCCGGTCGTCGAGCGTCTTGGCGTATTTGGCGCGGAACTCCTCGACGTCGGCCTTCTCCAGGATCATGTGCGCGTAGTCGTAGGAATCGAGGTAGTTCTGCAGGAGCTCGGCCGAAACGGCGTCGTCGATCGGACGACGCGCGTAGTGGGTCTGCTCGAGCAGGCGCCCGACCAGCTCGGCGACGATGGGGCCGCCGCCGTACTTGTCGACGGCGGAAGCGGGAACGGCGAGCGCCGTCGCGAGGACGGCGGCCAGAAGACGGCGGAAGAGAGGGGGGGTCATCGGGTTTCACCTTGCCCGGCGTTGCGGGCGACGAACTGGTTCACGAAGTCTGCGTCATTTTGGAGCGTCCAGTCCAGATCGGCGGCGTTCGCGTCGAAGAGCGCGAGCAGGCCGGCGGCCTCGGCCTTGGTGAAGCCGGAAGCGACGAGGTCGGCCTCGATGCCGGCGCGGCTCTCGGGCAGCTTCAGGGTCGCCCGCCACGCCTTGATCGCGGGCTGATACTGCTCGATGACGTTCAGCTCGCGGCGATGCATCCACGGCTTCTCGAGGGCGATGCGCTCGTCGGGGATGTGCTTGCCGGTGTTCGGGTCGGACCGGCCGAAGGCCTGCTCGAAGTCGATCATCCACGGCAGGCCGCGGCCGTGCGCCGTCAGGACGTTGCCCTGATTCACGTCGGAGATCCCGAAGGTGCGCGCGAACAGGGCGACGGCGACGCGCTGTTCGAGATTGAACGGGTTCCCGTACGAGGGCGAGGCGTCGGCGCGTTCCATGATCATCCACGAGTCGAGCCCTTCTTTCACGGCGAGCGAGGCCGGCACGCGAAAGTAGCGTCCGAAGAAGCGCCGCGCCAGGCGGCGGACGGCGACCTCGTTGCGGATGATGTCCCATTGCGCGATCTTCATCACGAGTTCGGGCCGGCCGGGCTCCTTCAGCGCGGTGATCTGCGTGTTCAGCTTTCCCGGGTCGTCGCCGTGCAGGCGGACCTTCTCTTTCGCGCGGCGCGGGTCCCAGCCGAAGCGTTTGACGAGCTCCTTGGGGGTCACGACGGAGTCGTCGATCCCCGCCGGACCCTTCGGCGCGGCGGAGAAGACCAGACGCGGCGCGCCGGCGCCGCGCTCGATCGCGTCGTCGAGCGCCGGACGCAGGTGCTCGAAGACCGGCCGTTCGCGGATGGCCTTCTCCGTCTCCAGCCAGCGAGGCGAGTCCGAGCCGAGGCGCGCGCGCAGGCCGGACAGGAAATCGCCGGGGCGCAATCCGGCGGCGCGGAGCGTTTGCGCGCCGGCGAGCTGGCGGAGCACGTCGGCGGGACCTCCGTCCTTGAGTCCGCCCGCGTCGACGACCATCCAGCGCGAGCGCCAGTGCTGCCAGACGAGATTGCCCGGAGCGAGGTCGGCGGTGACGCCGCCGCGAATCAGCTTGGCGGCGAGTTCGGCCCAGCCCTCCGCGGGGGACCGGTCGAACTTTCCCCGCGCGGCCAGCTCGTGAGCCGTCCTTCCCTCGACGAACTCCTTGATCAGCACGCGGCCGTCCGAGCTTTCCGCGTAGAGCTTGGCGAAGGGCAGGTCGCGGCCGTCGATCGCGCGCAGGATCGACGCTTCGTCGCCCGCGCCGGGCGCATTCATGGCCTGGGGATGGAGAAGCTTCACCGCGAAGTTGCCGTCGCGGGACTTCCATACCGTCGAGGTGCCGCCTTGCCCGGCGATCGAATCAAGCGTGGTCTTGATCGCGCCCACGCGCACGGCCTGCCCGGCCTTGCCGGGCCACGCGGGAGCCGCCTCGCCCCACGAGAAGAAATTCTTGACCGCGTCGAGCACGCCCCTCTTCGGGGCGGCCTGGTCGAACAGGGCGCGGCCGGCGTCGGCCGCCGCGGGCGAGAACGACGGCTCGGCGGCGTCGGCGGCGAAGGCGGCGGGTTTGGCCGCCGCGAGCGCGGCGGGCGCGGCGTCCACGGCGATCGCGGAGGGAGGCAGGGCGGGGATGGGCCGGGCCGCGTCGAGCGCGCCCGCGGCGGCGGGAGCCGGGAGCGGGGCCGGCGCGGCGAGGAGGGGAGAGGGCGTCAGGGACGGAGCGAGCCCGGGGCTCAGCGAGGGAACCGTCAGCTGGAGCGGCGCCGGCGCGCCGAGGCCGGCGCCCAAAGAGCCGTTCTGGCCGGGGAGCTCGACGTTGACGCGTCCCTCGATCTGCCCGGCCCTCAGGGGGGCGGCCAATAAGAGGAAGAAGAGGGCTCGCGGGGCGAGGGGGCTCACGAAGCCACTATAACAGGACTACCCCGGCCGTGCCAGGGGCGTGGCGTCAGGGTTTGGCGATGAGCGGCTTCATCTGCCGCAGGAGGCCGAGGGCGGCGGCCAGGTCTTTGTATGGAACGCGCACGCCCTTCTTCGACCAGCCCTTGTACTCGGCCTCTTCGACCCACTCGCGCAGATCGACTCCGGTCGTATCCTTATAGATGGTCACCCGCAGGACCAGTTCGACGCCCGCCTTCTTGGGGATGCGGACCAGTTCGCGGTCCTCGAGCTCGGCCGGTTCCGGGGGGAGTTTGGCCAAGGCCGCGATGGCCTCGTCGAGGACGCGGCCGTTCAAGGTGACGCCGGCCTTGGTGGGGCCGGAGTAGGCCTCGCCCTTCACGAACGTCCGGATCGAGCCGTAGCGGTGCCCCTTGAACTCGTCGACGTAGAACTTGAGCTCGGAGGAATCGTTGAGCGCCACCGAGCCCAGCTCCTTGAGCGGCTTGAATTCCTTCGTATCGGCCATGCTCTATCCTATCAAAGGAGCGGGGTTGACAGGAATCGGGACCGGCCCTATCCTTCGATGTCCATGCCTTCCAACGATGAATTGCAGGCTCAGCTGCGCGAGTTGAGCGCGGAGGTCCGGGCCCTGCGGGGCGAGGTGGAACGGCTCAAGGGCGGCGGGGCGGAGACCCCCGCGCCGCCGCTTCCCGAACCGAAGACCGCCCCGGCCCCGGAATCCGAGCCGGCGCCGCCTCCCCGAGCGGAGACCTTCGCCGACCTCGTGCGCAAGAGCAAGGGGCTGATTCCACGCAGGCGTCCCTTGGCGGCCCCCGCCGTCTCCCCCGCGCGTTCCGCGGGCGCGAGCCTCAGCGAGATGTTCATCGGCCGGCGCATGCTGCAGTACGTCGGGGCGCTGATCCTCGGCATGGGCGTGGTGTTCTTCCTGATTTGGCGCGCCCAGCACACGAGTCCGCAGGAGCGGGCGCTGATGGCCGCAGCCTGCGGAGTGGCCATGGTCGCCCTCGGGATCCACGCGCGCGTCCGCCCGCCGTACGAGCAGCTTTCCGGGGCGCTCGTGGGCGGGGGCTGGTCCGTGCTGTACGTGACCGCCTACGCCGTGAGCCATTTCGAGGCGGTGCGCGTCGTGACCTCGCCCGAGGCCGGCATCGTCCTGCTGCTCGTCGCGGCGGGCGGGATGATCGCGCACGCGCTGCTGACCGGATCGAGGATATTCCGGCTGTACGCCTTCTCGCTGGTCTATTTCCTCCTGCTGTTCTGCCACGCCGACGTGGGGAGCTTCGATCTCTTCCTGCTCCTGCTCGGCGCCTCGGCGGCGATCGCGGTGGAGTCCGGGGAGGCGGACGTGCTCTACCCGTCCCTGATCGGTTTCCACCTGAACTATCTGCCGGTCTATTTCCGCACGATCGGCCTTCCGCCCGATCAGCGCACCGCGTCCGCCTACGCCCAGCCGTTCGGCTGGCTGGCGTGCGGCTACTTGATCGTCGCGCTGATGGCCTTCGTTCCGCGCGCGCGGGAGCGTCTGCAGACGGACTCGCAGAAGTCCCTGCTCGACGGGGCGTTGTGCCTGAACGCGGCCCTGTTCGCCTTGGTGGCGGGCTCGATGGGCCGAGTCTACTTCGGAACGCCGAGCGTTCCGCGCGCGGCGGCGTTGGCGGCCTTGCTCCTGCTGCCCGCGGTCGGGCACCTGTTCGTCCTCGGCCGCAAGGCGGCTTCGGTCAGCCTCGGCGGCGTGCTCTCCCTGGCGCTCGTCGCCGCGGCCGTCTTCGAGATGCCCGATCCGATGTGGAAGCTCTTCGCCTGGGTCGCGCTGTCCACCGGCTGGGTGTTCGTCGGGCTGTTCTTGGACCAGCCGGTGTGGCGCGCGGCGGGACTGTGCATGGCGATGCTGACGTTCATGTTCTACGTCGAGGTGTCGCGCCGGGGCGAGGAGGCCCGGCGCGCGGCGGCGATGGCCCTGTTCGTGTTCTCCGGCCTCTCCTACTTCTTCTCGCGCTTCCACCGGCTGTGGCTGGCCGATCCCGAGGAGTGGGAGAAGCCGGCGACCGAATACTGGCTCTATATCGGCACCGGCGCGCTCGTTCTCGGGCTGTGGGGCGCCTTGGACCCGGCGCCGTTCCTGTGCTGCCTCGTCGCCCTCGCCCTGACCGGCGAGCACCTGGCCGTCGCGCTCGGGCGAACGCACCTGTGGGTGCAGGCGGCGCTGCTCGAGATCGGCTTCGGGTTCTACTCGTTCTTCGTCGACTACGGCCCGGGCGGCGCCTCTCTCGGCGTGACGCCGCGGCTGCTCACCACGGCGGTCGTGCTCGGCGCCTACGCCTACCTTCTTTTCTCCGATCCCATGGACGAGTCCCTGAGCGCGCGCTTCGACGGATTCACCCGCGCGGACCAGCGGCGCGCCGTGTCGTGGCTGTTCTTCGCGGTCGCGGCCTTCGCGGTGCACCGGGAGTTCGACGGGCGCCTGCGCCTCCCGCTGTGGGCCTTCTCCTCGCTGGGTTTGTATTGGCTCGGACGTTCCTTCAAGAGCGCGGATTTCCGCGCCCAGGCGGCCTTGCTCGCGATGGGCACCGGCCTCGAGGCCTACGCGTCGTACTACGCCGCGCCCTCGGCGCTGCTCCCTTCGCTCAGCGTTCCGCGCGCGGCGCTGTACTGGTCTTCGGTGGCCGCCTTGCTGGCCGGGACGGCCTCCGCGAAGAATCCCGGCGCGGACGGGACCGGCGATTCCCAGGCGGCGCTGATGTTTTCGTGGCTGGCGCTGGTCATGGGCGCCTCCTTCTTCGCCAAGGAGCTCGACCGCGTCCAGCTGACCCTGGCGTGGACGGGCCTGGGCATCGCCTTTCTCGCCGGCGGCCTGACTCTGGGCTGGCGCGAGTTCCGCCTGCCCGGCCTCGGCCTGCTCGGGCTGTGCGTGGCGAAGGCGCTGCTGTTCGACACGGCCAATCTCCCGCTGCCCAACCGCGTGGCGAGCTTCGTCGCGCTCGGCGTGGTGCTGATCTTCGCGTCCACTCTCTACAACCGGGCGGACGCCGCCGAGTGAAGAGGGCCGTCGCCGCCGCGCCGATCCTCTTCGCGCTCGCCGCCGCCGTCTTGGTCGGACGAGGCGGCTCCAGCCGCGAGAGCCTCGCGCCGCTGTCGCGCGCGGTCGCCGAGCACGGCAAGGCGCTCGACCGAGGCGCGGCCCTGGTATTCCCTTTCTCCGCCGACGAGGAGCGAGCGATCGGCGAGGGCATCGACGCCCGGATGCGCGACGCGCTCCCGCCCGCCGCGGGCACGTCCGCCGCGTCCCGCGAGGCGTTGTGGCGCGAGCTCGGGCCCCAGGCCGCCGCGTCCCCGCTCGTGAAGCGTTTCCGGGGACGCTACGTCTTTCGCGCGGTTTCCCAAGGGCCCGTCAACGCGTTCGCAGTCCCGGGCGGCTTCGTCTACGCGACGGATTCCCTGCTCGAGAAGCTGGCCCGGGATCCGGACGCGCTGCTGTTCGTCCTGGGCCACGAGATCGGCCACATCGAGCTCGGACACACGGCCGACGCCTACCGCATGCGCGGCGCGAAGGATCCGCTGCGCGCCGTCACCGCGGCGTTCGTCTCCGTGCCCCGCTTCCTGGCGAGCCTGCACTTCTCTCCGAGCCAGGAGCTCGAGGCCGACGCGTTCGCGGTCCGCCTCATGCGCTCGATCGGCCGCGATCCCGCCGCCGGCCTCAGGACCTTGGACGCGCTCGGCCTGAAAGCCGGCGATTCGCGCGCGAGTCCGGCGGACTATTTCTCGACGCATCCGGGCGCTTGGGAGCGCCGCGCCGCGCTCGAGCGCGAGGCGGGGGCGGCCCGGTGAGGGGCGGCTTTCCGGCTTTCCTCGCCGCGCAGGCGACCAGCGCCTTCAACGACAACGCGTTCAAGACGTTCGCCGTCCTGTCCGCCGTCTCTGCTGATCCGGCGGGCGCGCCGCGCTTCATCGCGGCGGCGGGCGCCGCGTTCGTGATTCCGTTTCTGCTCTTCTCCACCGCGGCCGGAGGCGTCGCCGACCGCTATCCGAAACGGCGCCTGGTGATCCTGTTCAAGGCCGTCGAGGTCGCCCTGCTGCTCCTGGCCGGGCCTGCGCTGGCCGCGGGAAATCTTCCCGCGGTGCTCGCGCTCGTATTCCTGATGGGGACGCATTCGGCGTTCTTCGGTCCGGTCAAGTTCTCCATCCTGCCCGAGCTCGTCGAGACCGAGCGCCTTTCCGCGGCGAACGGAGCCGTGCAGGCGGCGAGCTTCGGGGCCATCATCCTCGGCACCGCCGCCGCCGCCGAGTTCGTCGCGCGCCTGCGCGACCGGCCGGCCCTGGCCGCGGCCGCTTTGGCGGCGGTCGCCGCCGCCGGCCTGGCCGCGGCGTTCCTCGTGCCGGAGCGCGCGGCGGCGCGCCCCGACGCGCGCGTCGACTTCGATCCGATTTCGGGGACCGCGGCGAACGCGCGGCGCCTGGCCGAGCTTCCGGCCGTGCATCTGGCCACGTACGCGGCCGCGTTCTTCTGGTTCCTGGGCGCGCTGTTCCAGATGAATCTGCTCGTCTACGGCACGCGCCTGATGGGACTGGACGAGGCGGCGTGCGGCCGCTACCAGATCGCCCTGGCCGTCGGAATCGCCGCGGGCTCCCTCGCCGCCGGCCGGATCTCGCGGGGCCAGGTGGAGCTCGGCCTGGTGCCGCTCGGCGCCCTGGGCCTGGTCCTCTTCGGCGCGGATCTCGGCTTCGCCGCGCAATCGCCGCGACGCGTCGCGTTCGACCTGATCATGGCCGGATTCTCCGCCGGATTGTACGCGGTTCCGCTCAGCGCCTACATCCAGCAGCGCAGCCCGGCCGCGGAGCGCGGGCGCGTGATCGCGACGGGAAACGTCCTGTGCTTCGCGGCGATCCTCCTCGCCTCGGCCGCTCTGTGGGCGCTGGACGCCAAGTTCAAGCTGAACCCGGCGCAGGTCTTCCTCGTCGCCGCGGCGATGTCGGCGGCCGTCGCCGCCGAGATCCTGCGCCGCCTGCCCGATTTCTTCCTGCGCCTGCTCTTCCTTCCCGTCACGCGCTGCCTCTACGACATCCGCGCCGTCGGCCGGGAGAACGTGCCGCTGGAGGGCCCCGTCCTGCTGGTCGCCAACCACGTCTCGTTCGTCGACGCGATCCTCATCGCGATGGCGAATCAGCGCCTGATCCGGTTCCTGATGCTGCGCGCGTACTACGAACTGCCGGTGGCGGGCTGGTTCTTCCGGGCGATGGGCTGCGTGCCCGTGTCCAGTTCGGACGGGCCGAAGGCCCTGGCCGCTTCCTTCAAGAAGGCCCGCGAATACATGATGTCGGGCGAGGCGGTGTGCATCTTCGCCGAGGGCGAGATCAGCCGGCACGGCCAGATGCAGCGCTTCAAGCGCGGCTTCGAGGCCATGGTCCACGGGGTCGACGTGCCGATCGTGCCGGTGCACCTCGATCAGGTCTGGGGGAGCCTGTTCTCGTTCTCCGAGGGCCGGCTGCTCTTCAAGAAACCGCGCGGCCTGCCCTATAAGGTCACGGTCAGCTTCGGCAAGCCGCTGCCCTCGACGTCCTCCGCCTTCGAGGTGCGCCAGGCGATCCTCTCGCTCGGCGCCGACGCCTTCTCGCACCGCCTCGCCGACTCTCCGCCGCTCCCGCTGGCCTTCGCGCGCGCCGCGAAAAGCCGCCCGTTCGCGCTCTCCGTCTGTGATTCGACCGGGGTCGAGCTCAACGCGCTCTCCGCTCTCGCGGGCGCCTACCTTCTCGGCCGCGCTCTGGCGTCCTCGGCACCGGAGGAGCGCGTCGGCGTCATGCTTCCGCCCTCCGTCGCAGGCGCCTTGGCCAACGCCGGCCTCGCTCTTCACGGCAAGGTCGCGGTGAATTTGAACTACACGGCGAGCAAGGATGTGGTGGACGCGTGCATAGCCAAGGCTCAAATCCGCACGGTGGTCACGTCCAGGAAGTTCTCCGAAAAACTGGGTTGGGAGCCCGACGGTAAAAAGATCTATGCGGAAGACGCGCTCCCGTCGATATCTTCTTTTGACAAGGCTTTTCACGCGGTGCTCTTTTTTATCCTTCCGTCGTTCATCCTCGAGAGGACCTTTTTCTCCGCGGCCCGAGGCCCGTTGGACCGGCTCGCGACGATCATGTTCACCTCCGGCTCCACCGGCACGCCCAAGGGCGTCATGCTCACCCACGCGAACGTCATGGCGAACCTCGAGGCGGTGGCCCAGGTCGTCCAGCTCGGCCCCTCGGACCGGATGCTGGGCGTCCTGCCGTTCTTCCATTCCTTCGGCTTCACCGCCACGTTGTGGCTGCCGCTGCGTCTGGGCATGGGCGCCGCCTATCACTACAATCCCCTCGACGCGCGGACGGTCGGGAGCATGGTCGCCGAGCGCGCCCTGACCGTCATCCTCGGCACGCCGACCTTCCTGCTCGCCTGGATGCGCCGCGTGGAGCCCGGGAAGTTCCGCAGCCTGCGGCTGGTCGTCGTCGGCGCGGAGAAGCTGCGCGAGGAGGTCGCCAAGGCCTTCGCCGAAAAATACGGCGTGAGCCCGCTCGAGGGCTACGGCGCCACCGAGCTGTCGCCGGTGGCCTCGCTGAACATCCCCGACATCGCTTGGCCCGGCGTCCGCCAGACCGGCACGAAGCTCGGCACGGTCGGCCAGCCCCTGCCCGGCGTGTTCATGAAGGTGGTCGACCCCGACAGCGGCAAGGAGCTCGGGGCCGATTCGCCGGGCCTTCTCCTGGTGCGCGGCCCCAACGTGATGAAGGGCTACCTCGGCGACGAGGCGCGCACCGCCGAGGCGGTCAAGGACGGCTACTACATGACGGGCGACATCGCCAAGATAGACGAGGACGGCTTCGTCCAGCTCACCGACCGGCTCTCGCGCTTCTCCAAGGTCGCGGGCGAGATGGTTCCGCACATCAAGGTCGAGGAATCGCTGCACGAGGCGCTGGGCCTGCTCGACCTGAGCTTCGTCGTGGCGGGCGTTCCCGACGACAAGCGCGGCGAGCGGCTCGTCGTCCTGCACAAGCCCGGGTTGGACGTCGAACTCGCGCTCAAGAAGCTGGCCGAGTCCGGACTGCCCAAGCTCTGGATTCCCGAACGGGCCGCCTTCCACGAAGCCGCCGAATTCCCTCTGCTGGGCAGCGGCAAGGTCGATTTTCAGAAATTGAAGGCCGAAGCCCGTCGCTTGGAAGGGCTATAATCCCCGCCTCATGATCCTCCTCCTCGTCGCCGTCCTGGTCGCGACGAACGCGGTGTTCGTCCTGCTCGAGTTCGCGCTCGTGCGCGTGCGTCCCGCGCGCGTCGAGATCCTCGCGCGCCGCGGCAGCCGCCGCGCCGTGGCGGTCCAGGGGATCCTCGCCCGGCTCGACGACTATCTGGCCGCCATCCAGGTCGGCATCACGGTGATCGCTCTCGCGCTGGGCGCGGTCGGGGAGCCCGCGGTGACGGCGGCCTTGAGCGAGCGTCTCGTCGACCTGTTTTCCGCCCTCTCGCCGCGGTGGACCAGGCTGCTTTCCTTCTTCATCGCGGTCTCGATTCTCGCGACCTTGCAGATCGTGCTCGCCGAGCTCGTTCCGCGCGCCGTCGCCATCAACTACGCCGAGCCGATCGCCCTATGGGGCGCCAAGCCGCTTCAGCTGATGGCCGCCTGCCTGCGGCTGCCGATACGGGCGATGACGGCCTCCTCCGCGGCGATCCTGCGCGTCTTCGGCCTCAAGCCCGCGGCGGAGGCCGACCACTCCGTGGGCGTCGAGGAGATGCGCGTGCTGCTGGGCGAGACGCACGAAAAGGGTGCGATGCCGCTCGAGCGACTGCTGCTTCTCGAGAATCTCTTCGACTTCGGCTCGGCCAAGGTATCCGACGCGATGCGCCCGCGCGAGCGCATCGTGTTCCTGTCGCTGGCGCGGACGTGGACGGAGAATCTGGCGATCGTCCGCGAGAAGCGCTTCTCGCGCTACCCGCTGTGCTCCGGGCTCGATCTCGACTCGGCGATCGGCTACGTCCACATCAAGGACCTCGTCCTGGAGGAGCACGGCGCGGAGCCGGATCTGAAGCGGCTGCGCCGCGACCTCTTCGAGGTGACCGAAGCCGAGCCCCTCGAGAAGCTGCTCAAGACCATGCCCGACCGGGGCATCCATTTCTCGATCGTGCGCGACGCCCTCAACCGGGTGGCCGGCCTGCTGACCATGGAGGACATTCTCGAGGAACTCGTCGGCGAGGTGCGCGATGAGTTCGAGAAGACCAAGGGCTGGATCCAGGGCGAGATGTTCGCGCGCGCCGCCGTCGACGCGAACCTGCCGACCGTCGAGCGCAGGGCCACGATCCGCCATTTGATGGACAAAATGAAGGCGGCGCATCCCGAGCTCGACGCGGACGCCGCTTTCGAGGCGGTGTGGGAGCGGGAGCTCAAGTTCGCGAGCGCGGTCGGTCACGGCGTGCTGGTCCCGCACGCGCGTCTGCCGGGCCTGAAGGCCCCGCTCGTCGCCGTCGGCCGCTGGCCCAAGGCTCCGCCCCTGCCCACTCCAGACGGGGCGCCTCTTCGGTTGGTCTTCCTGATCCTGACGCCGCTCGAGACCCCGACGATGCAGCTCAAAGTCCTCCAGCGCATCGCCTCGCTCGTCATGAACGAAACCTTGCGCCGCAAGATCCTGCGCGCCAAGTCCGACGAGGCCCTCCTGACCCTCCTACGCACCGCCGACACGCTTCTGGCGAGCTAGTCGGTGTCAGGTTTTGCGTTTTTGCGTTCCGCCATTCGCGAGACCCGGGGAACCCAAAAAAGCAAAACCAGAAACCTCAC
>CAZURZ010000017.1:0-26889 GCA_964623465.1 uncultured Elusimicrobia bacterium | reverse complement strand
CCGGCGACCGCCTACCCTACACCCGCACACGGGCCGCCCCCCTCCCCCCCCGGGCCCAACCAAACCCCCCAAAAACCTGACACCTCTCGGCTCGAAGTGGTATCATGAGCGAATGCCCAGGGAAAACCTGCGCTTTTTGAAGGCTTGCCGCTCCGAGAGGGTGGACGCGACGCCGGTCTGGTTCATGCGCCAGGCAGGACGCTATATGGAGGAGTACCGCAACCTCCGCAAGAAGCATTCCATCCTCGAGTTGGCCAAGTCGCCGGAGCTGGCCTGTGAGGTCACGCTCCAGCCTCTGCGCGTCCACGACGTGGACGCCGCGATCCTCTTCGCCGACATTCTGCTCATCGTCGAGCCGATGGGCCTCAAGCTCAAATTCGCGCCCGGCCCGTCCATATCGAATCCCGTGCGCACGGCCGCCGACGTGAAGGCGCTGCGCGTGGAGGGGGCGGCCGAGGGCCTCTCGTTCGTGTCCCGCGCGGTGTCTTTGATCCGCCGCGAGATCGACGGCAAGAAAGCCCTGATCGGCTTCGCCGGGGCGCCGTTCACCGTGGCGTCCTACATGATCGAGGGCGGCCCCTCCGACCATTACAAGTTCACCAAGGCGATGATGACCGAACGTCCCGAGCTGTGGAACGCGCTCATGACGAAGGTCCGGACCGTCACCGCCGAGTACCTCGAGGCGCAGGTCGCCGCCGGGGCGCAGGCCGTCCAGCTCTTCGATTCCTGGATCGGGGCGCTGACTCCCGAGCAGTATCGACGCCACGTGCGTCCGCACTCCAAGTGGATCCTCGACCGGCTGGCCAAGACGGGCGTCCCGACGATCTCTTTCGGCACCGGCACCAACGGCTTCCTCGAGGACTTCGCCGGCGGGGGCGGGTCCGTGATCGGCGTGGACTGGCGCATCGACCTCGACGCGGCGCGCCGCCGCCTCGGCGGGCGCCCGGTGCAGGGAAACCTCGACCCGATCCTCCTCTTTTCCGATCCCAAGATCCTGAAGAAGGCCGTCGCCGACGTGGTCGCCCGCAACGGCGGACGCCGCGGGCACATCTTCAACCTGGGACACGGCATCCTCCCGACGACGCCGGTGGACAACGTCCGCCGCGTGGCCGATTGGGTCCACGAACTGAGCCGATGAGAAACGACCACCGACGCCGGGACGGCCGCGACCAGCGCGAACGCCATGAGAACCGTCCTCCCAAGAAGGTCGTCGTCCTCGGCGGCGGGATTTCCGGCCTCGTCGCCGCCTATGAGCTGAGCAAGCACCGGCACGTGGAGGTCCTGCTGCTCGAGGCCGCCCCGCGCGTCGGCGGCAAGATCAAGACCGAGACCGTCGAAGGGCAGGTCGTGGAGAGCGGCCCCGACAGCTTCATCACGACCAAGCCCGAGATGGTCGAGCTGGTGAAGGAGTTGGGTCTGGAGGGCGAGTTGATCCCCACCGGCGCCGACGCGCGCGTGTCCGTGCTGATCGGCGGGCGCATGGTGCCGATGCCCGCGGGCCTGAACCTGGTCGCGCCGACGCGGGCTCTGCCGTTCGCGTTCTCGCCGCTGTTCTCGATGAAGGCCAAGCTGCACATGGCCCTCGAGCCCCTGCGTCCGGTGCGGCGCGACGGGGCCGACGAGTCCCTGGCCGAGTTCACGCGCCGCCGTCTCGGCGACGAGGCGCTCGAGCGGCTCGTCGGGCCCATGCTGGCCGGCATCTACGCGGGCGATCCCGAGAAGCTCAGCGTGCGTTCCACCTTCCCGCAGCTGCTCGAGATGGAGAAGCGCGGCGGCCTGGTGCGTTCGATGTGGAGCCCGCTCACGAAGGCGGGCTTCTCCCGTCCCCGTGGGCTGACCACCTTCATGACGCTCAAGGGCGGCTTGTCCAAGGTCGTCGAGGCGCTGCGCGCCCGCCTGCCCGCCGGGTGCGTGAAGGAGGATTGCCCCGCCCAGGCGGTCCGCCGCCGGGACGGGCGCTGGGAGATCGTCACCCCGAACCAGGTCGTCACGGCCGACGCCGTCGTCTCCGCGCTGCCCGCCGGCGCGCTGGCCGACGCGGTCGAAGGGCTCGATCCGGAGCTCTCGATGCGCCTGCGCGAGATCCCCTTCGCCTCGACCGCGACCTCCGCGCTCGTGTACGACGCCGCGGACGTGCCGCGTCCGCCGCGCGGCTTCGGCTTCCTCGCCGCGCGCGGCGAGGGGCTGACCATCACCGCGGCGACCTTCGCCTCCTCTAAATTCCCCGCGCGCGCCGTCCCCGGAAAGGTCGTCGTGCGCGCGTTCGTGGGCGGGGCCGGGCGCGAGGCCGACGCCGAGGGCGCGATCACGCGCCTCGAGTCCAAGGTGCGCGCCGATCTCGACAAGACGCTCGGCCTCAAGGGCGTCCAGCCGCTCGCGCAGAAGACCGCGCGCTGGATCAAGGCCAATCCCCAGTACGACGTCGGGCACCAGCGGCGTCTCGACCGCCTGGTCTCGTGCCTGAAGAGCCACGACGGCCTCGTCCTCGCCGGCGCCTCGTACGGCGGCGTGGGACTGCCCGACTGCGTCCGTTCGGGCCGCCGCGCCGCCGAACTCGCCTCTTCCGGATCAAGGAGAAACCATGATAGGCCAGGACTTGCTTAGCCTCGTCGTCGCTCTGTGTCTCGGGGCCATGATCGGCCTCGAGCGCGAACTCAGCGACAAGGCGGCCGGACTGCGCACCAACATCCTGATCTGCGTCGGCTCCTGCCTGTTCGCGCTGGTTTCGCGCCAGGTCGCGGCGGCGCACGGCACCGACGTCACGCGCATGGCGGCGCAGATCGTCTCCGGCATCGGCTTCCTCGGCGCGGGCGCGATCATGCGCGAGGGCGAGCACGTCACGGGCCTCACCACGGCGGCCACGATCTGGGTCGTCGCGGCGATCGGCGTCACCGTCGGCTTCGGCTACTTCTCGCTGGGCGCCGCGACCGCGGTCATCACCTTGGTCGTCCAGGCCGTCTTCCCGCACCTGGACACCATGATCGACGAGCTGCGCCAGCGCCACACCTTCCGCATCCACTCCGACCTCAACGACGACGGGCTCGAGCAGATCAAGACGATCTTCCGGAACTCCGACGTGAAGGTCCTGCGCCGCAAGCTGATGAAGAAGGCGGACCTCTACTACAGCGAGTGGTACGTCGCCGGCCCGCGCCTCGAGCAGAAGAGCGTCGTCCGGCTGCTGCTCGAGAACAAGCACGTCCGGGAGCTCACCTACTAGTGGACGCGGCCAAGGTCCAGGCGGCGCTGGCGGCCCTCGGCCTGCCCAAGTTCCGCTGGGACCAGGTCCGCCAGGCCGTGTTCGGGCAGGCCGTCGAGTCCTACGACGACATCAAGGTGCTGCCCGCCGAGACCCGCAGGGCTCTGGCCGAGAAGGCGCCGCTCATGAGCGTCAAGGAGCGCCGCGTGGACGTCTCCGGCGACGGGCGCGCGCACAAGGCCCTCTTGGAACTGGCGGACGGCCGGATCGTCGAGACGGTCCTGTTGAGGCCGTCCGACACCCGCTGGACGACGTGCATCTCCTCTCAGGTCGGCTGCGCCGTGGCCTGCACGTTCTGCGCGACCGGCCTCATGGGGCTGACGCGCAGCCTGACGCCCGAGGAGATCACCGACCAGGTGCTCTTCTGGCGCCAGTACATGGCGAAGAAGAACTTGCCCGGGCGCCTGGACAACGTGGTGTACATGGGCATGGGCGAGCCCTTCGCCTGCTACGACCAGGTCGCCGCGAGCTTGAAGACGCTCGTCGACCAGAAGCAGTTCGGCATCGGTTCTCGGCACATCTCGGTTTCGACGTCCGGCGTGGCGCCCAAGATCGTGCAGTTCGGAAAGGACTTCCCGCAGGTGAACCTGGCCATCTCCCTGCACGCCGCCACCGATCCCCTGCGCACGCGGCTCGTGCCGATGAACAAGGCCTACGACCTCGCCAAGCTCGCCGAATCGCTCAAAGAGTACATCGGGACCTCGAACCGGAAGATTTTCTTCGAGTACGTCCTGCTCAAGGGGGAGAACGACCGCCCCGAGGACGCCGAGGCGCTGGTGAAGTGGCTCGATACGGTGGGTCCCAAGGAACTCCTCCACATCAACCTGATCGTCTTCAATCAGACCGACACGCCGCACCAGCCCACCGACGAGAACGACGCGCGCGAGTTCCAGAAGCGCCTGCTCGCGTCGGGCTATAAATCGACGGTCCGCCAGAACTTGGGCCGCGACATCGACGGCGCCTGCGGGCAGCTCGTCGTCCTGGAGAAGGGAAAATGAGCGACGAATATCGTGAGACCCAGCCCCCGAAGGATATTCGCGACCGCCCGTCGCGCGCCCGCTACGACAAGATCAAGGCGACGCTCGACCTCAAGTGGCGCCGCCGGGCCCTGCAGAGCGAGCGCATGACCCGCGAGCTGGCCGATCATCTCTTCGACGCCTTCGAGAAGCCATGGACCTGGTGCGGCTTCTGGCTGCTCCAGCCCGACGGGAAGGCCTTTCAGCCCGGGCCCGCGCGTCCGGAGGCGGCGTCCGCCGCCGTTCCCAACGAGGGCCCCTTCCAGGACGCCATCCGCACGACCGAGCCGGTCAAGGCGGGGGAGAGGATCTTCGTGCCCGTCCTCGACAAGAACGCCCGCGTGTGGGCCGTCTTCGAGGCGCGCTCCACCGTCGCCTTCGACGACATGGACGCCCGCTGGATCGAGCGGCTGTTCAAGCCCTTCCAGACCATCGAGAAGCCGCTTCCCGCTCCCTAGGAAGAGATGGCCCGCCGGGACCGTATAGGTCCCGGCGGGCGCTCCTGGTGGGGTCGACGCAGACTGCTGTTATCGGGTGAGCCTAATCTGCTGCGTCTTGTTCAGATGATAACAGGACTCCGTTTCGGATTTATTTCACGCCCGTTAACATCCTGGGCGCGCCCGTGGAGAAATCCGGAAGGATAAGCCATACTATCGGCGATGCGCCGGGCACTTCCCATAGTCGCGCTGTCCGTTCTCGCCGCCTGCGGCGAGGTCACCGTGCGCACGGACATCCCCTCGGCCTACGACGCGCCCCGCCCCGGCGAGTCGCCCCTGGCCCCCGGAGAGACGCGCCTCGATCCGGCCATCTCCAACTCGCTGATCAAGCTCGCCGAGGACCGGCGCAATCTGCGCCGCGACCTGACCAAGATCGAGGGCACGCCGGTGGCCGACATCCTGGCCGTCGGATCGCCCATCGGCTACACCTTGCGCAACCGCTTCCTGAACGTCGGCATCCCCCTGGGGGAGGCCTTCGCGACCAGCACCGATCCGGCGTTCCGCGCGCAGCTGCTCGAGCTGTCCCGCTGGGACCGCGACGGCGAGTCGCGCGCGGCCGCGCTGATCGCGCTCGCGCGCACGCACGACCTCAAGTATCTCCAGGTGTTCAACGAGGCGCTGATCCACCTCGATCCCGCCGTGCGTTTCGGCGCGCTCGAGGCCCTGGTGATCTTCGAGCATCCCCGCGAGGCGATGCCGCTCCTGGCCGCCGCCTCCGAGCGCGACACCGAGCCGCTTCTGCGCGTGTACGCGTCCGCCGGCTTGGCGCGCATGGGCGATCCCGCCGGACTGCACCGCCTGCGCGCTTTCGTGAACAATCAGTCCTGGGTCGTCAAGGCGATGGCCGCCAAATACCTCGGCGAGCTGGGAACCGCCGAGGATTACGACCTGCTTCGCTCGCGGATTCCCTCCGAGGTCGGCAACGACTTCGTCGTGGCCGAGTTCTGCGTCTCGGCCCTGAAGCTCTGGCCCAAGAAGAAGGCCTCGAATCAGCGATGAGAATCCTCTTGCTCGCCGCCCTGCTCGTCCCCGCGGCCCGCGCCGGCGACCCGGTGCCGGCCAATCTCGGCGTCGACATGAGCCTGGGCTTCCTGCCCGCGCTCGAGGTCACCGCGCCTCGCGTCGTCCAGGAAGACCTGATCGACCCGGTGATCAACCAGCAGCTGATGCGCCTGCTCACCCAGCGCATGGACGCGCGCGCCGACGCCGTCGCGGCGAGCGACGCCTCCCTGATCAACCTGGCCCGCCTCTCGACGCTCACCGGTTACTCGCTCAAGACCCGCTACACCGAGATCGGCTTCCTGCTCACCGAAGGCCTGGCCGGAACCAGGGATTACCAGCTGCAGAGCGAGCTGGAGAAGGCGGCGCGGCTGGCCAAGAACGTGCAGACGCGCGCGGCGGCGATGGTCGCCCTCGCCTACACCAAGCGCATGCAGTACCTCACGCTCTTCCAGGGCGCCCTCACCGATCCGAATCCGACCGTGCGCTTCGCCGCCCTCGAATCCCTGCTCGTCCTGGGAGACCCGGGCGTCACCCTCCAGCTCGGAGGATCCGCGCGCAACGATCAATCCGTCGCGATCCAGATCTACGCCGCCGCGGGCCTGTGGCGCAAAGGCGACAACTTCGGACAGTCCATCCTCCTGCGCTTCCTCGACCACCAGGATTGGTTCGCGCGCGCGATGGCGGCCTACTATCTCGGCGAGCTGGGCGGCGGGTACGAATACCGGCGTCTCATGCAGTACCTCGACCGGGAGACCGATCCCTCGGCCCGGGCCGAACTGTCGACGGCTCTGATGAAGCTCCACCCCAAAAAGGACCAACCTTGAACAACGCGATGATGGCGCTGGCGCTGACGGGCGGCGGCTGGGTGATCTGGGCGCTGATCCTGAGCTCGGTCGCGGCGACCGCGCTCGCCTACGACCGCTGGAAGCTCCTTAAGGAAGAGGCCGCCGCGCTCAAGGCCCTGCGCCCGCATGTGCTCGGCGCGGATTCCGTGACCGAGGCCGTGGCGAAAGCCCTCAAGTCCCATCCCGGCGCGGCCTCGCGCGTTTTGCTCGACGTCGAGCACCTCGAGGCGGGCCTTTCAGACGAGAAGCGCCACCTCGAGGGCAAACTGCTCTGGCTCGGCACGCTGGGCAACAACGCGCCCTTCGTCGGCCTGTTCGGCACCGTGCTCGGCGTCATCAAGGCCTTCCACGACCTGGCGGAGTCCGGCGCCGGGCCCGAGGTCGTCATGGCCGGCCTCTCCGAGGCGCTGGTGGCCACCGCGGTCGGCCTGCTCGTGGCCATCCCCGCGGTCCTCGCCTACAACGCGCTCACCAAGCAGGTTCGCGACATCCTCTCGGAGACCGAGGCGCTCGGCCTGCGCCTGGGCGCCTCGCGCGCGGAGGCGCGCCGCCGCTAGAGGCTCCATGCACGCCTCCGACGATTCCGACGGGCCGATCACCGGGATCAACGTCACCCCGCTCGTCGACATCATCCTGGTCGTGCTGATCATCTTCATGGCCACCGCGCCGGCGATCTCTCGCCGCGCGATCAAGGTCGAGGTCCCGCGCGTCGCCAAGCACGAGAAGTCCGCGACCGACGCCATGCCCGTGGCCCTCAACGCCGCGCGCGAGTTGACGCTGGCGGGCAAGCGCGTGACCAGCGACGAGCTCAAGGCCACGCTCGGCGCCGTCCTCGCGTCCAAGCCCGAGCAGGCCGTCACCATCTCCGCCGACAAGACCATCCCTTACGGCGAGGTCGCCGAGCTGCTCGACACGGTCCGCTCGGCCGGCGTGCGCAAGGTCGGCCTGGAGGTGCGCCGCAAGTGATCGCGCGCGCCCCCTCGCCGCCTCCCGCGCGCGAGTCGCTGGGCCGCTCGCTCGGCGCCCACGTCCTGCTCTTCGCGGCGATGTGGGTGCTGCCGAAGCTGTCGTGGACTCCGGCTCCTCCGTTCGAAATCGAGATCACCGATCCTTATCTCGGCGACGGGCCCGCCAAGCTCGGCGCCCCCAAGGCCTTCGTGCCGGGAATTCCCGAGAAGATCAACCGCACCCCCGACGTGCCCGTGCCGCCCAAGCCCGTCGAGAAGGCGCCCGAGCCGCCCAAGGACTGGACCTTGCCGGGACCCAACACCAAGTCCGTCGAGACGCCTGAGCCCCCGGCGGCGACGCCGGGCGGCGCGGTCGGCGGCACCGGCACCGCGGCCAAGACCGGCGGCTCCGGCGAGGGCAGCGACGACGGCGTGCCCGGCGGCACCGGCCACGGCGGCACGCCCCTGCGCGAACTGCCGCGTCTGCTCAACCGCGACGAGGTGCTGGCGAGCCTGCGCCGCTTCTACCCGGAAAGCGAGCGCCAGGCCGGCCGCGAGGGCGCGGTCGTGATCGTGATCCATCTCGGCCCCGACGGCCTGGTGACCTCGGCCGACGTCGCGCGCTCGGCCAGCCCCGCCTTCGACGCCGCGGCGCAGAAGGTCGGCGCGCTGATGCGCTTCTCGCCCGCGATCGGGCTCAACGGCAAGCCGGTGCGCGTGCGCATGCCCCAGGAAGTCCGCTTCCGCCTCACCGACTAGTGGAACTCCAGCCCGTCCTCCACGGCCCCCGTCTCAAACTGCGCCCCCTGAAGCCCGCCGATTTCGACGCGCTCTACGCCGCCGCGTCAGACCCGAAGATATGGGAGCTGCACCCGTGCTCGGACCGCCACGAGCGCCCCGTCTTCGAGGCGTTCTTCACGAAGGCCCTCGAGTCGCGCGGAGCGCTGGCGGTCGAGCGCAAGGACACCGGCAGGATCATCGGCACGTCGCGCTACTACGATTCGGACGGAAAGAAGTCCGTCGCGATCGGGTTCACCTTCCTGACGCGCGAGCACTGGGGCGGAGATTGGAACCGCGAGCTCAAATTCCTGATGCTCGACCACGCCTTCATCTACGTCTCGCGCGTGGTCTTCCACGTCGGCGAGGGCAATCTGCGCTCGCGCCGGGCGATGGAGAAGATCGGAGCGAGGTTGACCGGGCGCGACATGCGGACCAAGCCGGACGGGACGCCGGATCCGACCGTGATCTACGAGATCGCGAAGCCCGTCTAGGAGTTCAGGCGGCGCGAGGCGTAGTAGACGCCCAGGGCCAGGGCGGTGAAGGCGCCGCAGATCCAGAACAGGGCCGGGCCGACGGTCAGCGCGTCGATGAGCCCGCCCAGCGCCAGCGAGGTCAGCGCCGAGCCGAGGACGAAGGCGCCGTACAGGAAGGCGAGCGCGCGCGGCTGTTCCTGGCCGCCGACCGAGCGCTGGACCTCGGAGCGCAGCGACAGGTCGCTCGCGGCCCACGTCAGCGATGAGAGCATGATCAGGGGCAGGAGAATGGGCAGGCTTTGCGAGAACGCGAGCGCCCAGATCAGCAGCAGGCCCAGGGCGCCCCAGCGGACCCAGCCGTGCGCGCCGGGGAACTTCGCGGCCAGGCGCAGCAGCACCGCCGCGCCCGCGAGTTCGCCCGCGTTGGAGGCCGTCAGCAGCCAGGCCGAAGCGGAGGGGTTCTCGAGCACCTTCTTCGCGAAGACGGGGATGAGCAGGTTCTCGAAGACGCGGTGCACGATCTGCGGGAGGACGAAGGCCAGCGCCACCCAGCGCAGGCGCCCGTCGGCCAGCACGAGCTTGGCTCCCGCCTTGAGGTCGGCGAAATAGGCCTTCACCTTCGCGGCGGCGCCGCCCGCGGCCGGAGCCGAGGGGGCGGGTGCGGCGTGCCGGACCCGCCAGAAGTACCACGCCGCCAGCGCGTAGGCGGGCGGCTGGAGGGCCAGCGACCAGAGCGGACCGATGAGGCCGATCAAGGCGCCCGCGGCCAGCGCGCCGGAGACGCCGGCGACCTCGTACCAGATGTGGAGCTTGGCGTTGTAGCCGGTGAGCGCGGCCTCGTCGCGGCCGAGGATGAGCGCCGGGATCGAGTGGCGCGTCGTTTCGATCACGCCGGTCACGCCGCCGATGAGGAGGTAGAGCGGGACCATCGTGCTCATCGAGAGGGCGCCGGCCGCGCCGACCGCGAGCAAGGTCGCGACGAGGGCGGCTTGGGTCAGGACGGCTCCGGCGAGAACCTTGCGAGCCGAGAAGCGGTCGGCGAGGCCGCCGGCCATGCCGGCGAAGACGGCCTGCGAGAGGCCGTAGATCACCACGAGGCCGGCGACGGCCGAGATGCCGCCGAAGGCGGTCAGCGCGAGCATCGGCACGGAGAGGGTGATGGTCTCCATGCCGGTCTTCATGACCGAGGTGCCGATCATCATGCGGCGGACCAACTTGAGATTTTCGGGGGACGGGGGATTCGGATCGGAGGGCTTGCGCGCGGCGGGGGCGAGGCGCAGGCCGGGTGGGGCGTCGTTGGCGGCGGGGGCGGGGAGGACGGCGTCGGTCAGGGCTCTCGGGGCGAGGACTTCGCCGGTCAGCAGCGCGAAAGACTCCGCTGCGGCCTGCGGCGCGGCGGAGAGAGGAATATCCTTGATGGAAACGGAGAGAGACCGCGCGGCGGCCGCGTTTGCAAGAACGGACCGCGACGGATTCGCGGCCTTGGGGAGAGCCGAAGCGGCCGCGGGGCGAATAACGGACGGCGAGGGAATCGCGGCCGGAGCATTGAACGGCGACGGCAACGCCGATGACAACGACAACGGCAGCGGACTCGTCATGGACGAGAGGGGGAGGCCTTGCGGAAGCAAGGCGGACAGGTTGGAAACGGAAACGACTGGAACTCGGAGGGAGCGCGCGCTTCGCGCGGCTGAAGCCGAATAAGTCTGGGCGACGGAGTGCCGGGGCCAGCACGCCGAGACGAGGACGAGCGCTAAGACGATGCGAAGGGCGCGCAACTGATTAGGAGTTGTTCTTGATCTTCATCAGGCCGTGGATGCCCAAAATCACGGCGCCGACGAGCCAAAACACGTTCGGCATGAGCATCACATAGCCCAGAGTCAGAAGGGCGGCGAAAATCAGGGACACCAGGCCGCTCATGGGCATGGGCTTCAGGGCGCCTGAAGCGATCAGGGGGCGCTGCTCCTTGATAACTTTCCAGGAGCGCCAGGAATAATAACCGGCGACGGGGAGGACGGCGAGGCTCAGGACCGGAAGGCCGAGAGCGGTGAAGACGACGGTGAGCGCGAGCAGGCCGTTGAAGAAGCCGTGCGCGGCCATCGCGGCGAGTATGCCCTCCTTCTTGTAGACGTAGGAGAGGATGAGCGCGTGCACCATGCGCGTCGCGAAGAGGACCGGGTCGGAGGTCTCGTGCAGGGCGACGAAGAAGGTCGAGGTGATCAGCGCGGGCACGACGAAGTCGCCGAGGCGCAGCTTCTTGGTGAGCTTGGCGAGGCGGCCCTGGATGCCGCCGCGGAAGATCGCCTCCTCGGAGACCGGGGCCATGATCGCGGCGCCGATCCAGATGCCGATCGCCTGGAGCAGGCTCGGCAGGGCGTCGCCGACGGGGCCCTTGTAGTTCGGGTGCAGCTCGTGGCCGAGGGCCGCGGCGATCGCGACGGTGATCATCGTGATGGCGATCGGCACGACGGCGGCGAGGAAGCCGACGGAGAACGTGCGCTTGAGCGAGGTGCGGGGATTGGCCGGATCGCCGTCCGGAATACGCTGGAGCCTGCCGACCCAACGCGGTCCCTTGGCGGGCTCGCGCGCGGAGGAGGACTCGAGGCGGTTCGGGTCCGACTCGGAGGAGGCGGCGGCCAGGACGGCCTCGCCGAGAGCGGAGCGGCGGACGGAGGCGCCCTCGAACAGGACGCCGAGTTCGGCTTCAGGCGTCGTCGCGGCGCCAGGCGAGGCGGCGGCCTGGACGCGGGAGGCGCTCTCGCTCAGCGAGAAGACGGCGGCGTTGACCGGAACCGCCGCGGCGGCGGCGACGACCGGCATCGCGGCGGGCTGGACGGGGAGGACGGCCGCGGCGCGGACGCCGTCGTTGGCGGGCGCGGGCGCCGCGTAGACGCCCATGACGGCGACCGGCTTGAAGACGGAGGCCGTGGTCAGCGGTGAAGCGAGGCCGGGGGCTGCGAGGTTCGCGGCGGGAAGCGATAGATTCGGGACGACGGCGGCGCCGGCCGAGCCGGCGGCGGAGGCGGAGGCGCCGGGGGCGGCGGCGCCCGCGCGGGCGGCCATCGTCTGCGCGGCGGCCTGATAGGGAGCGAACCCCGGGGCGGTCAGAAGGATGCTCAGGCCGGCGGCGAGACGGACGATTCGGTTCATGAGCCCAGTATAGCCGTCCTCGACGGATGAGGCGCGGACCAAGGGGGCCGAATCGTTCCGGCGTGCGGCCTATGAGGAAAGAGGGCCTAGGGCCTAGGCTAGGCGCCGTTCTTGGCGGCGCGGGCGGTGGCGACGACTTTGAGGATATCGTCGCCGTAGCGGCCCCTCTTGAGTTCGGACAGGGGACCGAGCGGATCGCCGCCGTGATCGCGGCAGGCGTGGATGGCGAGGGTGCGCAGGCTCTCGGTGGTCATGATCACCACCGGGTCGACTCCGTCCTTTTCGGAGCGGCTCTTGCGCCAGGCGCGCAGGGCCTCGAACGTGCGCCACTCGAGATCGGAGAGGCGCTTGCGCTCGGCCGGCGGCGACGGCGGGCGCGTCAGCGGCGGAGCCGCCTTGCCGCGCTCGACGGCGGCGAGCAGGCCGCCGCTGAAGCGCTCCAGGATGTAGGGCGTCATGCCCTTCACGGCGGCCAGCGCCTCGCGGGATTCGGGCATGGCCCGGGCGATGTTGACCATCAAGTCCTCGGGCATCACGCGAAAGGGCGCGCGATCGCGCGAGGACGCCTGCTGTTCGCGGTACAGCCAGATCTCCTTGAGCGCGGCCATGGCGCGGCCGCCGATGTCGTCGCGGCCGACCAGCTTCCAATATCCGTCCTGGTCGAAGGCCTTCACGTTGGGCTCGAGGGCGGCCAGTTCGGCGAAGGCCTCCTTGGCGTCCTCGACGCGGCCCTTCTCCTCGAGCAGCTTCATCTGGATGTCGGCCAGGCGCATCAGGAAGTGGGTGTCGCCCTGGGCGTAGCGGATCATCTCCGGCGTGAGCGGGCGCTTGCCCCAGTCCGCGCGCTGCAGCTTCTTGGAGATCACGATGCCGAAGTGGCGCTCGATGGCGGCGGCGAGGCCGAGCTCCTTGGTGCCGAGGATGCGCGCGGCGATCATCGTGTCGTAGAGGTTGGCGAAGGTGAAGCCGTAATCGCGCTTGAGGCAGAGCACGTCGTACTCGCCGGCGTGGAAGAGCTTCTCGATCTTGGGATTTGAGAAAAGGGGTCCCAACGAGGAAATGTCCTTGAAGGCGATCGGGTCGACGATGAAGTCTTCCGTCGGAGACGAGATCTGGATGAGGCAGACCTTCTCTTTGTAGGCGTAAAAGCCGTTCGACTCGGTGTCGAAGGCGAGGCGGGAGCACTGCGCGAGCTCGACGGCGATCTCCTCCAGGTGCTCCTTGGCGGTGATCAGCGTCGCGTTTTTGATTTGGTCGAGAGACATCGGTTCCGTATAAATAAAAAGCCGGAGCGCCCCAGGTCGGCGTTCCGGGAGGACGGCACTACGTTTATAACAGGTCGCGCGCGGAGCGTCAAGACGTCAGGCATCGAAAAGCTTGGACAATTCCTTGGAGCGGTTGGTCGCGGCTTCGACGCCGTCGATGAGCACCGAGCGCAGGCCCTTGCTCTCCAGCACGTGGATCGCGGTGATGGCGGTGCCGCCGGGCGTGGTGACCTCGTCTTTGAGCACGGCGGGATGCTTGCCGGTCTCGATCACGAGCTTGGCCGCGCCGAAGACGGTCTGCGCGGCGAGCTTGGCGGCGGTCGCGCGCGGGATGCCCATCTTCACGCCGCCGTCGATCATCGCCTCGATCGCCATGTAGAGATACACCGGTCCGGAGCCGGAGAGGCCGGTGACCGCGTCGAGCGCGGACTCGGGGAGCGTCACGCACAGGCCGACCGAGGAGAACACGGCTTCCGCGCGGGCCAGGTCCTTCTCGCCCGCGTGGGCGCCGGCCGCGATGGCGGTGGCGCCGGCGTCGACGAGGCAGGGCGTGTTGGGCATGGCGCGCACGACGGGCGCGTCCACGCGCAGGAGGCGGGCGATGGCGGCGGTGGGCACGCCGGCCATGACCGAGATGACGAGCTGGTCCGTGCGCACGGTCCCGGCGAGCTCCTCCAAGACCTTCTTGGCCATCTGCGGCTTCACCGCGACGATGATCACGTCGGCCTCGGCGGCCGCCTTCTTGTTGTCGGTGGAGGTGCGCACGCCCCACTTCTTCTGCAGTTCGGCCAGCGCGTCGGCGCCGCGGCGGGTGGCGATCACGGACTTGGCGGGAACGAGCTTGGATTTGACTATCCCGCCTATGAGGGCCCCGGCCATGTGGCCGGCCCCGATCACCGCGATCGTCTGATTCTTGAGCATAGGCCTCCTATATAACAGGGGAGCGCGGGGCCGTCAACCCGGGCGCTTCAAAACAGAAACATCGCGCGCACGTTTCCGCCGTCCCAGAACTTTCCGGGCTGGTCCACGTCGATGTTCGCGTTGAGGCCGATCCAGGCGGACGGGGAGAAGCGCCACTCCACGGCGGCCGCCGTCTTGGCCTCGACGATGCGGCGCGAGAGCAGCCCCGCGCTCCGCCGCGCGCGGTCCTCTCCGAGGGACAGGAAGGGCGACAGCTCGACGAGCACGAGTTCGGAGAGCTCGCGGCGCCAGCGCACGTAGGGCTGCAGCTCCCAGCGCAGGTAGGAGACGCCGGAGGCCGGGTTGAAGGGATCGTCGGCCTGGGCCGTGCGCCGCAGGACGGCGAAGCCGGGCTCCCACTCGGTCTCGCCGCGGCGCACGCGCGCGCTGGCCTCGAGCGCGTTCACGCGGCGCCGGAAGTCCGTCGAGGTTCCCAGGGCGGCCGTCGCGCGCCGGTCGAGGCGCTCCTCGCGGTCTGTGGACAGCGCGACGCGCGGAGCCAGATCGCCGTCGCCGCTCCAGCCGGCGGAGACCCGCTCGCGACGGTAGCCGAAGGAGCGCTGGGCGGCGGGATCGTCGCGCCGGGTCGCGGCGTCGAGCTCGGCCGCGGTCCAGAAACGTCCCGCGCCGCCGTCGTGCGAGAGCGAGAGTTGGTCGGTGTAGGGCTTGAGCGAGTAGCGCTGAGACGTCGAGCCGCGGCTGTTGAAGTTGAAGTCGACCGCGAGCCGCCGCGCGCGCGCCTCGAAGCCGCCGCCGCGCCAGCGCACGCCCAGGCCGATGTCGCTGTCCTCCTTGCGATACGTCGGCTCGCCGATCACCTCGACCGACCAGCCCCGGCCGAGCGCGGTCTCCAGTTCGAGCCAGTGATGGAACTCCTGGCGGTCCTTGTCGTCGCGCTGCTCGTAGCGGAAGCGGAACTGGAGGCGAGGGGTCAGTTGGCGAGCGAATTTTAGGCCTTGATCGAGGTAGAGATCGCAGCAGTCCAGGCTGGCTCCTGAGATCCGGTAGGCGCCGGTCGAGGCCGCCCAGGGGTCCTCCCAGGCGCGCGGCCAGGAGAAGGCGCGCAGGTCCAGAAAGTACTCGGAGTCGAACAGGGCCTCGGTGTCGGCGCGATCCATCAGCGCCCGGATGAAGGTGGCTCGGACGGGGGCGGCGGACAGCAGAAAAAACAAGAAAATAACTGCTTTTTTCACAATCCTAGAATAGCACAACGGGTGTGACCTAGGTCACGGTATCCCGTAACAACTGCGACATGGATTTCCGGATCGCGGGGGCTATGCTGAGGTCATGAAGCTCGCCTTGGCCGCCCGCCTCGTGATCGACCCGAAGCGCCTTCTGCGCAGCCGCTGGGTGCACGACACCGCCCACGCGATCCTCGCCTCGGTGCGCGACGCGCAGGACGCCGCCGCCCGCCGCCGCCGCTCGCGCCGTCACTGATTTTCGGCTCCGCCGAAAAGCAGGCGCCCGGGAGCAAGACAACGCTCCCGGGCGCCTTTTTTCAGAACCGGCGTCTAGACGTGGAAGTCGTGGACGCGGACGGTCTTGCGGCCGTTGGCCTTGGCGCGCTTGCCGGCTTGCTCCAGGTACCAATACACCACGCCGTTGAGCCCGTCGAGCGCGTCGCCGGCCGTGTTGCAGCCCATCTTCTTGAGGATCGCCTTCGCCTTGCTCGCGATCACGAGCGGTTCCATCTTCTTCGCCATAGTGTTGCCTCCGGCCCCGAAGGGCGCGAGCCCATCGTATACATGGAGGAGCGCGCTGTAAAGGCCTGCGGGCGCGATGGAAATCCCGGCGATCCTTCCGTTTCAGGAAATGAACGAGCGCGTCCATGCGTCCTCCGGGGGCGGAAAATTCAAGGGGCGTACTAAACCGAGTTTTACGGCTACAATACGCTCGTGAGATCGGCTCCCGTCGTCCTGCTCGCCTGCGCCGCCGGGCTGCGCTTCTTGTTTCTCGGCGCCAAGTCCGTCTGGTTCGACGAGGCCAGCACGATCCTGCTGGCGACGCGGCCGCTCGCCGAACTGCGCGGGCTGCTGATCGCCAACGAGGCCAATCCTCCGTTGTACTACGCGCTGATGAACGGCTGGCTGCGCGGCTTCTCCGATCCGCGCCTGGGCCTGCGCCTGTTCTCCGCCTTGATGGGCGCCGCGGCCTTGATCGCCTTCAAGGACCTGGCCGGCCGCGCCCTTCCGCCGCGCGCGCGGACGCCCGCCCTTCTGCTCGCCGCGCTCTCCTCGTTCTGGATCCATGCCGCCCAGGACGGGCGCTGCTACGCCTTGCTCCTGCTCGTCTCGACTTTGACGACGCGTCTCGTCCTCGAATTGGCCGAGGCTCCCCGCCCCGGACGCTGGGCGCTGTATGCGGCGCTGTCGGCGTTCGGATTGTGGACGCATTACTACTACGCGGTCCTGCTCGCCGGCCACGCGGTCTGGCTGTGGCCGCGCCGGGACCGGAAGGGCTTCCTGCTCGCGCACGCGGGAGCGGCGCTCGCCTTCGCGCCTTGGCTGCCCTCGATGCTCGAGCAGGCGCGCCGCCACGCCGGCGACCGCGTGCTCGGAGAGGCGCTCACTCCCTGGCGCGTCCTCGATCTGCTCGGGACCTCGTTCTTCGACGTGACCTTCCTGGGGCTCCTGCTGCCCGCCTGGAGCGGGATCGCGGTCGGCGCGGGCTTCGCCTTCCTGCTCTGGCGCGCGCGGCGCGAGGAGCCGGCGGTTTTCTCGTTCGTCGCCGCTCAACTGGCCGCCGGTCTCGGGCTTGTGCTGGCGGTCGAGCTGTGGGGCGGGCGTCCGGTCACGCAGGCGCGCTACTTCTACCCGCTTTCGCCGCTGATCCTGCTCGGCGCGGCGGCGGGGCTGGCCGGGACGTCGCGCGCGGCGAAGGCCTCGCGCCTCGCGACGGGCCTCGTCGTGCTCGGCGGGACCATCGGCTACTTCTGGTCGGCGCTCAACGTCGATCCGCGTCTGGGCGAGCTCGCCGCCTTCGTCCGCCGCGCCGCCCCGCCCGAGGCGCCGGTGGTGCACCTCGGCAAGTATTACTACCTGCCGCTGCGGGTGTATTACCTGCCCGAGCGCCGCAACCTCCTGCTCGCCGATCAGGCCGACGGCATGGATTTCCGCGCCATGCCGCCGTATCCCGGCGTCGTGGAGCGCGGCGAGCTGGCCGCGCTTGGGCCCGTCGTGGTGGTGGACGAGAGCCGAGTCCTGTCCCCGGATCGGGTCACGCTCGCGACCGGCGCCCAGCTGGCCGGCCTGTTGGGCCGTTAAAATAACAGGCGCCTGGCCTGCCGATGGTTTCGATCATGGACGATTCGTCCATGACCGCGGCTATCGGCAGGTCCGGCACCAGCTAAAGTTGGACGCCTTTCTTCTGGGCGGCGATGACGATGTTGGCGCAGGCCACGGCGTCGGAGAGGGCCTCGTGGTGGTTGAGTTCGAGGTTCAGGTGACGGCAGACGTCGGGGAGCTTCGTGGGGTAGATGTTCCAGGTGCTGCGCGCGAGGCGCACCGTGCAGACGAAGCGGTGGGGGGGCGGGGCGAGCTTCGCCGCGGCGCAGCAGGCCGCGAGCACGCCGGAGTCGAAGGGCGCGTTGTGAGCCGCCAGAAACTTCGCGCCCTCCAGAATCGGCGAGAGCTTGGGCCAGGCTTCCTTGAACGTGGGCTGATCCGCCACCTGCGCGGGCTTGATGCCGTGGATGCGCGTGAACTCGAACGCTTCGGCGGGCGGGGAGAACAGGTCGCCCAGGTCGATGCGCGGGGGCTTGATGAGCTGGACGACCTTCTTCACGATCGCGCCGTTCTCGACGCGCACGAGGCCGACGGAGCAGGCGGAGTCCGCGCCCTTGTCGGCCGTCTCGAAGTCGATCGCGACGAAGACGCTCACGCGCGCTTTCCCTTGGCCAAGCCGTAAGCCTTGTGCAGGGCCTTGAGCGCCGACTCGGCTTGAGCCGAGTCGACTATGACGGACACGCGCAGGTCGGAGGCGGAGATCATGTGGATGTTGATCTTCTGGGCCGCCAAGGCGGAGAACATCGTGGCGGCGATGCGCGGCGAGCGGCGGAAACCCGTGCCGACGGCGGAGATTTTGGCGACTTCCTCGTTCAGGTCGACGCGCTCGGCGCGCAGGGACTTGGCGACCGCCTCCAGGGCCTTCTTGGCCTTGATCGCGGAGCTTTTCGGAGACATGAAGGAGATGTCGTTGACGCCTGTCTGCGCGGGCGCGGACTGGATGATCATGTCGACCGGGATGTTGTCGGCGGCCAGCGCGGTGAGGACCTTCGCGGCGACGCCGGGCTGGTCCGGCACGCCGACGACGGTCAGGCGCGCCTCGCTCTTGTCGAGCGCCAGCGACGAGACGAACGCTTTCTCCAGCATGGACTTCTCCTTGGCGACGACCCAGGTGCCTCCCTGGGGATGAAAAGCGGAGCGGACGTGGATGCGGACGCCGAAGCGTTCGGCGACCTCCATCGAGCGGGCCATCATGACCTGGGCGCCGGCTCCGGCGAGCTCGAGCATCTCTTCGAACGTGACGGTCTTGAGCTTGCGGGCATCGTGGACGATCCGAGGGTCGGCGGTGTACACCCCCTTCACGTCGGAAAAGATCTCGCAGCGCCCGGTCTTGAGCGCGGAGGCGAGCGCGACGGCGGTCAGGTCGGAGCCGCCGCGGCCGAGCGTGACGACGTCGCCGTTCTCGGCGCCTTGGAAGCCGGCGACGGCGACGATGCGCCCGGCGTTCAGATGGCGGCGGATGGCGGCGGTCCGGATCGTCGCGATCTGCGCCTTGGCGGCGCCGCCCTTGGCGATGATGCCGGCTTGCGGGCCGGTGAGCGAGACGGCGTCGGCGCCGCGCGCCTGGCAGGCCATCGCGAAGAGCGAGATGCCGACCTGCTCGCCGGTGGTGATGAGCTGGTCGAGCTCGCGGTCCCCGGGTTTCGGGGTGACGCGCTCGGCCAGCGCGATCAGCTCGTCGGTCATCTCGCCCGGCGCGGAGACGACCACGACGACGCCGTAGCCCTTGCGGCGCTCGGCGATCGCGCGTTCGGCCGCGCGCTGGATCTTCTCCGGGTCGGCGACGGAGGTGCCGCCGAACTTCATGACGGTGATCTTCACGGCTAGCGCTCGACGCGCACCCCCTGGTGATCGACCTGCAAGGACAGCCAGCGGCTGTTCACGCCGTGCTTGTGGAAGGCGCGGACCATGGCTTCGCCGACGGCGGCGTTGCGGCCCTCGACGAAGGCGAAGACGGTGGGCCCGGAGCCCGAGAGCGAGGCGCCGGCTGCGCCCGCTTCGACGGCGGCGGTGAGAGCGTCCTCGAGGCCGGGCACGAGCTTGGCGCGGTAGGGCTGGTGGAGGCGGTCCTTCATCAGCTCGGGCAGGCGGGCCACATGGCCGCTCTCCAGGGCGCGCACGAGCAGCAACGCGCGCGAGGCGTTGAAGACGGCGTCGTCGCGGAAGACGGTCTCGGGCAGGACCGAGCGGGCCTTCTTGGTCGACAGCTCGAAATCCGGGATGCAGACGACCGCGGAGAGGCTCTGGTGCACGCCCAGGCGCTGGGCGCGGGCGCGGCCGTCGACGACGAGGCTCGCGGTCAGGCCGCCGTGCACGCAGGGCGCGATGTTGTCGGGATGCCCCTCGAGACCGACGGCGAGCTGCTCGAGCTCGTCCTCGGAGCGGCGCAGCGTGCCGATCAGATGCGCGCCGGCCCACAGGCCGGAGACGATCGCGGCGGCCGAGGAGCCCAGGCCGCGCGCCAGCGGCACGCGGTTGCGCGCTTTGAAGACGAGGCGGCCGGGGAGCGGAGAGGGGAGGCTCATGCGCGCGGCGCGCACGAGCATGTTCGCCTCGCCGGTGGGCAGGGAGTCGGCGCCGGCGCCCTCGATCTCGACGATGGGAGGGCCGGAGGCGTCGTGGAGCTCGAGGGTCAGCTCGTTGCGCAGGCCGAGCGCCAGGCCCAGGCAGTCGAACCCGGGTCCGAGGTTGCTGGTCGAGGCCGGAGCCGTCACCGTCACGCGCGCGAGGATTTTGTCCTTCACAGCTTGATCGCTCCTCCCGCCTTGACGCGGCGGATCTTGGCTTTCCAGCGCGCCGCGGAGTCCGGGTCCTTGAGCCCGTTGCCGGTCAGCACGCACACCGTGACGCCTCCCGGGGCCTTGCCGGCGCGCCCGAGCTTGAGCAGGCCGGCCACCGAGGCGGCCGACGAAGGCTCGCAGAACACGCCTTCCGTCGAGGACAGCAGGCGGTAGGCGGCGAGGATCTCGGCGTCGCTCACCGTGCCGCTCGCGCCGCGGGACTCGTCGCGCGCGGCGATCGCGCCGTTCCAGGACACCGGGCAGCCGATGCGGATGGCGGTCGCGATCGTGGAGGGGTTCTTCACCGCCCTGCCGGAGACGAGCGGCGCGGCGCCCGCGGCCTGCCAGCCGAACATGCGCGGCGCGGCCCCGGCTTCCTTGTAGCCCATCCAATACGCGGTGATGTTGCCGGCGTTGCCGACGGGGATGAAGTGGTTGTCGGGGGCGCGTCCGAGCTGCTCGACGATTTCGAAGGCCGCCGTCTTCTGTCCCTGGAGGCGGTAGGGGTTCGAGGAGTTCACCAGGGCGAAGCCCTTCGTCTTCGCCGCCTCGTTGGCCATCACGAGCGCCTGGTCGAAGTTCCCGGCGACCTCGACGATTTCGGCGCCATGCATGACCGCCTGAGACAGCTTGCCCAGGGCGACCTTGCCCTTGGGGAGAAAGACCACGCAGCGCAGGCCCGCGCGCGCCGCGGAGGCGGCCGCCGAGGCCGAGGTGTTCCCGGTCGAGGCGCACAGGACGCCGGTCGCGCCGGACTCGACGGCTTTGGAGATCGCGAGCGTCATGCCGCGGTCCTTGAAGGAGCCCGTCGGGTTCGCGCCCTCGACCTTCACGAACACCGAGCCGGCGGGAAGGCCCGCGGCCTTCGCGACGCGGTCGACGGGAACGAGGGGCGTGTTCCCCTCGCCGAGGGTGACGACCGGGGTGCGGATCGTGACGGGGAGACGGTCGCGCCAGCGCGCGATCAAGCCCAGGCTCACGCCATCAGCCTCATGGCGCAGTGCTTGGCGAGGACGGCGGGCTGACGCAGGATGGCCTTTCGCGCGCTCTCGAATGCCCGGCGCGGCGCGGCGTGCGTGGCGATCATCACGGGAACGGCGCGGGAGCCGGAGACCTTGTCCTGGTGGATGGCGGCGATGGACACCTTCTCGCGGCCCAGAGCGTCGGCGATGCGCGCGAGCGCGCCCGGCTTGTCGAGAACGTCCAGGCGCAGGTACCAGCCCGAGACCGCCTCGTCGGGCGAAGCGAGGGCCAGGCGGCGGGAGGCGAGCGCGGCGGGCGGGAGACCGCCCAGGATGTCCCGCGAGAGAACGAGGACGTCGGCGAGCACGGCCGAGGCCGTCGGTCCCGCCCCCGCGCCGCGGCCGTAGAACATGAGATCGCCCGCGGAGGCGGTGTGCACCATGAGCGCGTTGTACTGGCGGCGCACGGCGGCGAGCGGGTGGCCGAGCTTGACCATGGTCGGCGCGACCGAGGCGTCGACCGAAGGGGAGCCGGGCTTGCCTGAAAAGCGAAGGGAGGCGATGAGGCGCACGGCCATGCCCAGACGCTCGCGCGCGAAGCTGATGTCGCCCGCCGAGATGCTCTCGATGCCGTCGACGGGAAAGCTGCCGGGCTTCAGCCAGCCGCCGGTGACGAGCCCGGCCAGCACGGAGAGCTTCTGCGCGGCGTCCTGGCCGGACACGTCCATGTACGGATCCTTCTCGGCGAAGCCGAGCTTCTGGGCCTCGGCGAGCGCGGCCTCCGGCGTCAGTCCCTCCTCGCCGCGCGACAGGATGTAGTTCGTCGTGCCGTTGAGGATGCCGTCGACGCCGAGAACGCGGTCCCCGGAGAAGGAAAGCTCGAGGGCGCGCAGGACCGGCACGCCGCCGGCGACGCTGCCCTCGAAGGCCAGGCGCGCGCCGTTGGAGCGGGCTGCGCCGGTGACCTCGGGCCAGGCGTGGGCGAGCAGGCGCTTGTTGGCGGTGACGAGGGCCTTGCCGCGGCCCAGCGCGGCCAGCGCGAAGCGCTTGGGCGTCTCGAGGCCGCCGAGCAGCTCCACGAACAGATCGGCTTCGGCGCGGCGCGCCATGTCGACGGGATCCTTGAAGCGGGCGACCGAGGCGGGCAGGCCGAGCGCGCGGGCCTCGCGCGCCGCGTCGTTGTCGGCGACCGCGGTCAGACGCAGTTCGGCGCCCAGGCGTTCCTGGAACTCGGCCCGGCGCTCGCGCAGGAGGCGGACCGTCTCGCGGCCGACGTTGCCCAGGCCGGCGACGGCGATGTTCAGGGCGTTCACTTCGGGAATATTACCAAATAGCCCGGGACGCGCCTCCGGGCGGGGGTCACCAGGGCGGCCCTCACGGTCCGGGCGGCGGCGCGGCGGTGACCGGCTCGGTCGAGGCTTCGGGAGGCGCGGCCGAAAGAGGCGCCGGGGGAGCCGCCGTGACCGGCGCGATCGCGGGCGGTTCGGCTCCGGCGGGCGCGCCGTTCTGAAAGACCGCCTGAGGAGCCTGATCGCCCAGGATCGGCGGCGGGGCCGCGAACAGGCCGACTTCGCGCGCGAGGGCGTCGGCGATCTGCCGGCCGAGGGGAGCGCTCATGACGTAAAGCCGGTCGGTCAATTCGTGCGGCGCGGCGCGGAATTCGGTCAGGGTCGACGAGGAGGTGCGGTCGCCGAGCTTGAGCTCCTTGGCCCACATGAGGCGCGAGGTGTCCGCGCGGTGCAGGCGCACGGCGGCCGTGAGGAAGGGCACGGTGCGCTGTTCCTCGTCCTCGGTCGGCTCCAGGCCGAAGGAGACGTTCACGTCGAGGATCGCGGCGTCGTCCAAGGACAGCAGCTTTCCGAAATCGCGGGGAGAGGGCTGGTCGTCGACGAAGTAGTACTTGCGCCTCCAGGCGAGCTGGTCGGCGGCGACGTTCCAATCGCGCTTCTGCGCGGGCGTGATCCCGGCCTCGCTCCAGGTCTGGACCTGGCCGCCGTGGGCGCTCTTGAGCGCGGAGACCAGCGCGGCCTCCACGGCGGCGTCGTAGCGGGGACGGGGGAGGTAGGGCTGGATTTCCTTGGACAGCGCGTTGATGCGGTCCTCCTGCATGCCCACGAGAAAGTTGCCGACCGGAAGGAGCTTGAGCGCCGTTTCGGCCTTCGAATCGGGGTCGGCCACGATCCAGGGACCGGGCGATTGAGAGACGAGGACGATCAGGCGTTGGCCGGGCTTGACGGAGCCGCGCGGATCGGGAGCGGGCTCGACCGTGACGCAGGAGCCGGCGAGCAGGACGGCGAGGAGGGTCGCGTATCGGCGCATCGGACGACAAGGATATATAATCGGGGCATGAGAACGCTCGTCCTGGCCGTCCTGCTCCTCGCCGCCTGCGCTGCTCCTCCCCGCCGCGAGCACGGAATCCTGAATTCCGGCCGGGCCGGACTGGCCGCCTCCGACCCGGCGGCGCGCGCGCGCGCCGCCTGGGAGCTGGGGCAGCTCGGTTTCGTCGACGTGCCCGAGGGTGAGACGGAGCCCGCGACTTCGGTGTCGCTGCGGGAAGAGGCCGCCGCCGCGGTCCTGCCGGCCGTGTCGGACCCGGAGCCGCCGGTCCGCCGGGCGGCGGTCGAGGCGCTGGGCAAGCTCACGGCGGCGGGGGAGGACGTCCTGCTGTCCGCCGCCACCGACATCGACGCGGGCGTGCGGGGCGAGGTCGCGCTCGCGCTGTTCCGGCGCCGTTATCTGAAACGCATCCCGGAGTATTCGGCCGAGTCGTTCCGGCGCCTGGCCGGCCTGGCCGTGGACAAGGACGCCGAGGTGCGCTGGAAGGCGGCGTACGCCTTCACGCGCTTCCCCGACGAGCGCGGCAAGCGGCTGGTCGCGGGTCTGCAGCGCGATCCGGACGCCCGCGTCCGTCTCTTTTCGGCGCGCGCTTTGGCCAAGAACGGGCGCGAGGCGTCCGAGGACCTGTTGTCCGATCCCGATCTCTACGTCCGCGCCGAGGCCGTCGCTTCCTACGGCGCGGCGAAAAAAGCCGCGGCCCTGCCGGACTCCGTTTTCGCCGACGTTTCCGCGCACGTGAGGGCGGCCGCGGCGGACGCCGTCGCCGCGACGGGAGACGCCTCGCTCGCCGTCAAGCTCGAGCGCATGGCCGATTCGGACGGACCCTTGGCGCGCGGGCGCGCCCTCCTCGCTCTGGCCAAGCTGCGCGGCGCCGCCGACAGCGCGCGGCTGTCCAAGGCCCGCGCCGACTCCCACTGGTGGATCCGGGCCCGCGCCTACGAGGCGAGCGCGGCCCTGCCCGACGCGGGGACGATCCTCGCCGCGGGAACTTCCGACCCCGACGCGCGCGTCGCCGCTCAGGCGCTCGAAACCCTCGCCGCGTCGACGGCGCCCGCGGCGGGCGCCGCCCTGGAGCGAGCGCTGCGCGACCCGCGCTCTCCGCTCGAACTGGCCGGCACGGCGATCGACGCGGCCGCCGGACGCAAGGACGCGTCTCTCGTCCCCGCCTTGCGCGCCGCCGCCGCCCGGACCGACCTCACGCCCGAGATCGGAGAGTCTCTGGCCAAGGCCCTGAAGGCCTGCGGCGACTCGTCTCCCTATAAAGGAGCCCAGCTCGCTCCGCCCAAGGCCTTCGCGCCGCTCCCGGCGCCGGTCTCCCTGGTCCTCGACACCGAGAAGGGGGAGGTCGTCCTGGCCCTCGACGGCACGAACGCCCCGACCCACGCCGCCGCGATCGCCGACGCCGCCCGGCGCGGCGTGTACGACGGAACGATCTGGCACCGGATCGTGACCGCCTTCGTCGTTCAGGGCGGCGATCCGCGCGGCTCGGGCTGGGGGGACGACGGCTTCCGCCTGGCCGACGAGAACTCCCCGGTCCCGTTCTCGCGCGGCACCCTCGGTATGCCCAAGGCCGGCCCCGACACCGGAGGCGTGCAGCTCTTCGTCAGCCTGATCCCGACCCCTCATCTGGACGGGCGCTACACCCCCTTCGGGCGGGTCGTCTCGGGGATGGACGTCCTCGACCGCCTGGAGCCGGGGGACCGCATCCGCTCCGCGCGCCCCCGCTAGCGGAATTGCTACACTGAGGCTTGCGGATGATCAAGCCCCTGTTCGAGAAGGTTTTCGGCACGCCCAGCGAGCGCACCCTCAAGCGCTTCCGGCCCCTGCTCGAGGCGACCAACGCCCTCGAGCCCGAGATCAAGGCCCTGGCCGACGCCGACTTCCCCGCGCGCACCGCCGCGCTCAGGGAGCGCGTCGCCAAGTCCTTCGCGGCGATCTCCGTTCCCGAAAACGACGACGATCACCGCCAGGCCCGCAAGGAAGCCGAGATCGCGGCCCTCAACGAGGTGCTGCCCGAGGCCTTCGCCCTGTGCCGCGAGGCCGCGCGCCGCTCCATCGGCCTCAGGCATTTCGACGTCCAGCTTCTCGGAGGCATGACGCTCCATAACGGCGCCATCGCCGAGATGCGCACCGGCGAAGGCAAGACGCTCGTCGCCACGGCCCCCGCGTACCTGAACGCGCTCGTCGGAAAGGGCGTGCACATCGTCACGGTCAACGACTACCTGGCCAAGCGCGACAGCGAGTGGATGGGGCCGGTGTACCGCTTCCTCGGCCTCACGGTCGGCTGCGTCCAGCACGACTCCACGAATCCCGAGCGGCAGGACGCCTACCGCTGCGACATCACCTTCATCACCAACAACGAGCTCGGCTTCGACTACCTGCGCGACAACATGGTCGTGCGCAGGGAAGACCGCGTCCACAACCACCTCTACTACGCGATCATCGACGAGGTCGACTCGATCCTGATCGACGAGGCCAGGACGCCGCTGATCATCTCCGGCGCCGCGGAGAAGTCCACCGAGCGCTACGCGATCGTCAACAAACTGATCCCCCATCTCAAAGTCCGCATCATCACCGAAGAGGATGAGATCCAGGCGAAGTATCAGGGCACCGATCTCCAGAAGGGCTGGGACGCGATCGTCGACGAGAAGAACCACACCGCGATCCTGACCGAAGAGGGCGTCGGCAAATGCGAAGCCCTTCTCGGCATCGGCAACCTCTACGACGACCTGGAAGGCGAGTGGGTCCACCACATCACTCAGGCGCTGCGCGCGTGGCACCTCTACAAGCGCGACGTCGAGTACGTCGTGAAGGACGGAGAGGTCGTCATCGTCGACGAGTTCACCGGCCGCCTGATGCCGGGCCGCCGCTGGTCGGACGGCCTGCACCAGGCCGTCGAGGCTCACGAGAACCTTCCGCCGAAGGAAGAGAACCAGACGCTCGCCACGATCACCTTCCAGAACTTCTTCAAGATCTATAAAAAGCGCTCGGGGATGACGGGCACGGCGATGACCGAGGCCGACGAGTTCCAGGAGATCTACGGCATGGACGTGCGCGAGATCCCGACGAACCGGATCTCGAGCCGCCAGGACCTGCCCGATCTCGTCTACAAGAGCGAGCGCGAGAAGTTCAACGCGATCGTCGACGAGGTCATGGAGCTCTGGAAGGCCGGCCGCCCCGTCCTCGTCGGCACGCGCTCCATCGAGAAGTCCGAGAAGCTCTCCTCGATGCTGCGCCACAAAGGCGTGCCTTGCCAGGTCCTCAACGCCAAGTATCACGAGCAGGAGGCGGACATCATCGCCCAGGCCGGCCGCAAGGGCGCGGTTACGATCGCCACG
>CAZURZ010000016.1:39537-40887 GCA_964623465.1 uncultured Elusimicrobia bacterium | reverse complement strand
CCGGCGCGGGCGGAAGCGGCGGCGCCGGAGCGAACGCGGGCGCGGCGTACGGGGCGTTCCCGCCCGCGGAGGCCGGCTCGGGCGGCGGCGGGACGCCGTCCGCGGACGGCGCCCACGGCGGCGGCGCGATCGCGGTCTACGCGTCGACCGCCGTGCTCGACGGCCTGATCACGGCGGACGGCGAGGGCGGGCTGTCGGTCGGCTTCCAGGGCGCGGGCGGCGGCTCGGGCGGCGCCGTGCTCGTGGACGCGGGCGTGATCCGCGGCACGGGAACCGTCTCCGCGCAGGGCGGCGCGGGCGCGACCGCGGCGACGTTCGGCGGCGGCGGCGGCGGCGGCGGCCGGATATGGCTGCGCGAGCAGGCCTTCGCGGCGCTGGGCTCGTCCCTGACCCTGCGGCTCTCGGGCGGGAGCTTCGGCGCGGGCGGGACGTTCGGAGCCGCGGGAGGCGCGGGCGCGGCGTTGCTCGATCCGCAGCACTGGACCGGCGGCGCCGCCGACTCGCTGGCGAGCAGCGGCGCGAACTGGAGCGGCGGCGCGGCTCCCACGGGCGGCAACCGGCTGGTCTTCGGCGCCTCGGAGACCGCGAAGGCCGCGATCTGGAACCTGCCCTCGGTCGTTCCCAGCTCGGCGACGATCCTGCCTTCGTTCTCGACGTCGGTCGTCCTCGTCTCGTCGTTCGTCGTCCCCGGGAGCTTCGACATGGGCGGCGGCACGCTGGCGGCCGCGGCGGGCGGACTCGTCCTGCGGGTCGACGGCGACCTGAACCAGTCCGGCGGACGCATCGACATGAGCGCGTCCACGATCGCCGTGGCGGCCGCGGGGGGCGCGCGGACCGTCGCGCTGTACGACGCCGCGGCCCTGCGCTTCACGGTCGGCGGCGCGGGTCCTTCGACCGCGGCCGTCTCCGGCAGCGTGTCGGTGTCCTCGCGCGCGCACGTCTTCGCGGGCGCCGTGCTCCGGTTGACGACGGGCACCTGGCGCTTCGGCGGGGACGGACCGTTCACCGGAGACGGCGAGGTCTCGGCCTCGACCGGGCATTGGACGGTCGCGAACGGGGCCGCCGCCCAGAGCTGGAGCAGGTTCAACGGGAATTTCGGGTCCTTGCGCGTCTCGAACGCGAGCGCGCAGGGGCTGTCGCTGTCCACGGCGGCGGGGTCGTCGTTCTCCCTGACCGGGGGTCTGACGGTCGACCCCGCCGCCGTGCTCCGCGCGAGCGGGGCGGCCCTCGGCGTGGGCGGGAACTGGATCGTCCAGGGGACGTTCTCGGGACCGCAGTCGACGGTGACCTTCGCCGGGACGGCGGGCTCGACGGCGACGGTCGTGTCCGGCGCGACGTTCGACTATCTGC
>CAZURZ010000016.1:0-39527 GCA_964623465.1 uncultured Elusimicrobia bacterium | reverse complement strand
CGCAGCATCTTCGTCATCGCGCAGGGGACGGTATTCGCACTGCACGAGCGCAGTGTCGATGCGGCGTCGGCCGGACGGACGCTCAACGTCGACTACATCGTCAGCGGATGGGTCCAGACCGACGGTCCGAACGTGACCGTCCAATTCTCGACGGCCGTCTCCATCGCCTCCACGGCGACGGTGACGGGCGGCTCGCTCGACTTGGGCGGCTCGACGGTGAACGTGCGCGGGTCCTGGGTGGAGACGGGCGGGCAGGTGCGCGGCGGCACCAGCCGGACGGTGTTCGACGGAAGTTCGGCGCAGTCGGTGACGCAGCTTCCCGGCAGCTCGTTCGGGGCCTTCGTCTCGTCGAGCGCGGCGGGCCTGAGCGTGCTCGGGACGCTCAACGCGGCCGCCCAGCTCGAGTGGCGGCGCGGCGCGCTGAACTTCGCCGGGAGAGCCGTGTCGATCGGCGGCGACATGACGATCACGGGCGGCTCGGGCCTGAGCTTCGCCGGCTCGACCGTGACCTTGTCGGGCGCGTCGACCCAGACGATCAATTTCCCGAGCCTCGATCACGTGATCGTCGACAACCCCAACCCCGTGAAGCTCGGCGTGAACTCGAGCTGGGGGACCTTGGTCGTCAACCCGGGCCGCTACTTCGACGGCGTCACCCGGACGCTGACCATCACCGGCGACCGCTGGGCCACCGGCGGCGCGTCCTACGGCGGCGTGGCGCCGCAGCACACGGTGACCTGGAATCCGCCGTCGTCGATCACGGTCGGCGCCGATTCGACCATCGCGGCCAAGGTCTCGGTGGAGGCCGGGAAGACCGCGCTCCTGCAGGGCAACCTGACCATCGACGGGCCCGGCAACGCGCTCGAGCCCCGCGCGGGCTCCACGATCGTCAACGCGGCCGGCGGCTCGACGATCACCTTCAAGGTCAGCTCCGACCTGAGCCCCGCGTCCGGAGCGAACTGGTTCTACGCCGGCGACGTGGGCAACTCGTGGCTGGTGTACGAAGGCACCGGCGGCTCGCGCGGCGCGTACGTCTCCACGGTCACGCTGGGCAGCGTGCACGTGGCGCTGAGCAACAACACGTCGATCTTCCAGCCGCCGGACATGAACCTGCTCGGCACCCTGGCGATCTCGACGGGCATCGTGCGCCCGCTCGGCTCGCGCACGATCAGCCTGGAAGGCAGCCTCCTGCAGACGGGCGGATTGATCGACTACAACACGGCCTCGACGGGCACGATCCGCTTCGTCGGCGGCTCGACGTCGACGATCAGCCTGCTCGCCGGCGCCACGATCTGGAACCTGGTCGCCGACGGCACCGGCACGGTCCAGGCGGCGTCGTTCCTGCGCGTGCGCGGCGATTTCGCGGCGAATTCCGGCGTCTTCCGGGCGGGCTCCTCGAGCCACAGCTTCCAGACGAACTTCATCGTCGGCCCCGGCGGCCGCTTCGAGGGCGAGACGAGCACCGTCACGTTCGACGGGACGGCGCTCGGACGCATCAACCAGAACGTGACCTTCCTGGGCGGCGGCCAGTTCTGGGGCGTCAACCAGGCGGTCTCGAGCCTCACCTTCCTCACCAACGCCACCGCCCAGTACCTGGTCGACTCCGTGCCGGGAAGCACGATCACCGTCCTCTCCGGGGCGACGCTGCGCGTGGACGACTTCCGCATGGGCTTCTCCACGGGAACGCCGCTGCGCCTGCGCTCGTCGGTCCCGGGCGCGCCGTTCAATCTGCGCGTCGTCACGGCCTCCAGCGTCACGCTCACGGCGGTGTCCGACGCCGACGCGTCCGCGGGGATCACGGTCAGGGCCGACGACGGCCGGGCCGTCGACCTGGGCGGCAACACGAACTGGGACTTCAATCCGAACCTGCTCGTGATCCTCCCGGGCGAGACGTTCACGCCGGGCGTCGCGCCGGGCAAGAGCGGCGCTCCGGCGGCCGCCACGGCGGGCGCGCCGATCTCCGTGACCGTGCGCGCGGTGTCCTCCCGGTTCGACCAGGTGACGAAGGCGACCGAGGCGGTGAGCCTGGCGACGAACGATCCGGGCACGGCCGCCCCGGCGCCCCAGCAGCTGGTGCTCGGCGCGACGGCCTTCCTGCTGACGCCGCGCGGCGCCGAGCCCTCGCCGCGGGCGACGCTCGTGACGGCCTCGGCCGCGTTCGGCTCGGGCAACGCGACCGTGAACGTCGTTCCCGACGCGCTGGCGCGCCTGCAGATCGTCCTTCCCGGCGAGACGGCGTTCCCGGGAGACCCGACGGGCAAATCCGGGATCGCGTCGGCGCGGGTGCGCAACATGCCGTTCTCCGCGACGGTGCGCGCGGTCGACGCCTACTTCAACCTGATCTCGACGATCACGGACGTCGCGGCGCTCTCGATCTCCGCTTCGTCGGCCACCCTGCCCGCCCCGCAGGCGCTCGTCGCGGGCCAGGCGACGTTCTCCGGCCTCGCGGTGCACGTCACCGGCGTCTTCACGCTGTCGGCGACCGACGTGACGGCGCCCGCCGTCCAGGCCGCCACGAGCACGCCGTTCGGCGTCTCGCCGCCCAGTTCCTCGAGCCCGACGTTGTCCGGCTTCGTGCCCGACGGGGCGCGGGTGGCGACCTTGGCGGGCGGGATCGTCGGCGTCGCGACGGACGTGTCGGCGGTCGAGCAGGTGCTCGTCGATCTCCGCGACCTGGACGCGGGCCTGCATTTCGACTGGAGCGTGCAGGCCTTCGGCCTCGGCGCGCCGTCCTTCACCACGGCGGCCCTCGGCTCGCCTCTGACCCAGGGCACGACGTGGTTCCGAGGCGCGACCGATTCGGCGTTCACCGACGGACGCCGCTTCCGCCTGACCGCGAGGGCGACGAATCCGACCGGGCTCACGACGCAGGCGACGAGCACCTTCACGTTCGACCGCGGCATGCTCGCCTTCGGGGCGAAGGACGGCCAGGGCGCGGCGGCCGTGCTGCCCCTCAATGCGGCCGGCTGCGAGGAGCTGGTCTCGACCGTGACGCTCACGATCGGCGCCTCGGGCATCGCGCCCGGCGGCGCGATCGCCGCGCGCGCGCCCGAAGGCTGGACGCTGCCGTACGGCACGACGACGACCTATCCGCCGCCGTTGGGCTATTGGCACGTCGCCTCGACGTCGCTGGCCTCCTCTCTCGGTTCGACGGCGGCCGTCGTGTCCCCGTCCGCGTCGGGCTCGACCCCGCTGGGCCCCGGCTGGCTCCTGCTCACCGTTTCGACCGCCTCGCCGTTCTCCTTCCTGCCCGGGCAGGACGTCGTGATGACGTACCGCGCGCGGCCGCCGTTCGGCCCCGCCGGGCGCGGTCCGCAGTCCTTCGCCGTGATGACGCGCGGCGACGCCGGCGGAACCTTGCTGGCGACGGCGACGGCGCCGTTCGTCTCGCTCGGGGCGGGGAACACCAGCTACCTGTCCTTCGCCGATCCCTCGCCGCTGTCGCTGGCGCCGCTGAGCGCCTCGGCGACGATGCAGCTGGCCGTCGTCGACCTGTGCGGCAACCCGCGGCCGGGCGTCTCCTCCGGCACCATCTCGCTCTCGCTGCACGTCCTCTCCGGAGGCGGCGCGACGGCCGACGCGGGGGCGCAGTTCTTCAACGCGGGCGGCGCCCCGATCACGTCGGTGTTCCTGTCCACCGGCCTCGCCCCGGCGGCCAGTCCCTCGTTCTCGGTCTGGACCTCGACCGACGCGCCGGCGGAGCTCGTGATCGTCGCCTCGGGCACCTTCTCCGGGGTGGGCTTCTCGACGATCACGGTGCAGGCGGCGCGCCCGGTCCGTCTGCGCGCCTCGCTGCCCGCCTTCACGTCGGTGTCGATCGACAGCGGGACGCTCGTTCCGGGGGCGACCAGCGTCGCTCTGTCCGCGGGCGACCCCGCCTCCACGGCGGTGCAGATCCGCTTCCGCCTCGCCGACTCCGGGCTCACGTGGGAGGCGGCGATCTCGTCGGATGCCGTGAGCTTCTCGTCGCCCGCCTTCTCCGCGACCGGGTTGGGCGACCCGGACCGGACGATCACGCTGGGCTGGGACGGCCTCGACCGCTGGCGCGATCCTCCCGGCTTCCCGGCGCCGGGACGGCTGAAGGTCCGCCTGCGCGCGGGCGGCGGCGCGGCGGTCGATCGCACGCTCGAGGTGGTGGTTCCGCCGACCGCGGGCTACGCCGGGCGCCTGGGCGCGCGCGGGGCGGGCGCGCGCGTGCGCGCGAGCGGGCCGGGGGCGGACGGACGCTGGGCGGTCGCCTCCTCGACGGGCTACTTCGAGCTGCGCGGACTGCGGCCGGGTCAGGCGTACGCGCTGGCGATCGCGACGGCCACCGTCGCCCTCGGCCGCCCGCTGTCGCTGTCGACCGAGTTGGCGGCCGGCGCGGCGTCCGTCCCGCTCGCGGATCTGGGCGTCCTGGCCTTCCCCGCCACCGCGCAGCTGCGCGTGTCGGTGCTGGCCCCGGCCCCGGCTCCGCGCGAGGTCCTGGGCGGCTTCATCGGCCGCCTGAGCGACGGAAGCGCGGCCTTCTCCGGGCCGCTGCGGCTCTCGTCGGCCGCGGCGAGCAGCGACGACGGCGGGCCGCTGTTCGGACGCGCGGCGAGCACCTGGAGCGTCGCGGCCGTCGCGGCCGGAAGCTACGCCGTCGACATCGAGATCCCCGATCTGGGCGTCTCGACGCGGGCGTCCGTCGTCGTCGGAGCGGGGGGCGCCGACCTCGCGGTCGCGTTCGCGAAGAAGGCGAACGTGTCCGGCTGGATCGTCGTCCCGTCCACGCAGGCGTTCGGCTCGTTCGTGTCCGTGCAGGCGACGCGCGCCGGAGCCTCCGAGCCGGCGGCGTTCGGCGGGGCGTTCGTGTCGTCCGTCCCGTCGCCCGCGGGACCCTCCAGCGCCCCGTACGCGCTGTTCGGCCTGGATCCCGGGAGCTGGACGGTGCTCGCCCGCGCGCCCGGCTTCGCCGCCTCGTCGGCGGCGCTCGTCGTCTCCGGGACCTCGGATCTCGCCGCGAATCTCGCGCTGGGCTTGGGCGCGCGGGTGACGGGCTCGGTGTCCGTCTCCGGAGACGCGACCGGGGCGACCCAGTGCTTCCCGGCCGCCGGCGGCGGACCCGGTTCCTGCCCCGCCGGGGCCTTCGAGGCGGAGATCGAGGCGCTCGCCGTCGGGCGCCTCGATCGCGCCGCGACGCGCGTGCGCCTGAGCCGGCACGTCTCCTTCAGCTCGGCGGCGTTCACGATCTCGGGCCTCGACGCGGGAACGTGGACCCTGCGCACCTCCGTGCCCGGCATGCGCCTGTCGCCGGCCCAGGGCTCGAGCGTGACGGTGACGGCGGGGGGGACGGCCGCGGCGCCGGCGCTCGCGCTCGCGCCGCTCGACGCGCGCCTGCGCGTCGACGTGCTCGTGCCGCCCCTGCCGGGAGGCGCCTGCCGCTCGACGAGCAGCTACCGGAGCCTCGGGCTCCTCATCGAGCCCGACGCGGCGGCGGCGCGGGCGTGGGGCGACGCGACGGCGATGGCCCCGACGCCGGCGGCGCCGCGCATCCAGGTGGACGCGCTCACCGGAGCGTTCGCCCTGCTCCACTGCTCGAGCGCCACGTTCTTCACGCCCGCGCTCGCGCCCGGCGGCGCCCGCGCGAGCGCGCTGTTCGCCGCCAACGGCGGTCTGGCGCGCGCCCGCCTCTCTCTCGCCGACGGGACGACGGCGGCGCTGACGCTCGACGTGTCCGGCTCCACCTACGCGGTCACCGGGAACGTCTCCTTCGCCGGCACCGTGGGTTTCGCCACGCGCACCGCGGGCGGCGCGCCCTTCGTCGTCTCCGCGAGCTCCGTGCCCGGCCTCCTCGCCTCCGCGCCGCACGCCTCGTTCTGCCTGCTCGGCTCCGGCAACCCGCTCACGCTCCCGGCCTTGCGCGTCGAGCTCCTGCCGTGGGACGCGTCCTTCCCGCCGCTGAGGCGCTCGAGCGGGACGGCCGCGGGCCTGTGCGCGGCGCCGGCGCCCTCGACGGCTCCGGCCGCGACGGCGGCATATCTCGCCTCGGTCAATCCCGACGGAACCTTCGCCTTCGCGGGCGTGAGCCCGGGGCTGTACCGCGTGCGCGTCCCCGGCGAACTCGACGAGGACCGCGTCAACGGCCCCGAGGCCGCCGAGGACGGCGCGCTGATCTCGGTCGGCACCGGGCCGGCGACCGCGTCCCTGCGCCTGGCGCGCGGCCGCCGGGTGTCGGGCCGGATCTCCGCACCGCTCAATATGGCCCTGGGGCGCGCCCTGCGCGTCGTCCTGCTCGACGAGACCGGGGCGGAGGCGCGGCGGACGGAAGTCGGCAGCGGAGCGAGCGGCGCGGACTACGCGCTGGACGGCGTCCCCGACGGGCGCTACCGCCTCGTGGTCTCCGATCTCGGCGAACCGGCCGCGTGGACCGCGGCGCCGCTGGAGATCACGGTCGCGGGGGCGGACCTCGACCGGCGCGACGCGGCGCTGGTTCCGGCCGCGGCGATCCGCGCGCGCCTGTCGCTGGCGCGTCCGCTCGCCGACGGGAGCGAGGAGCACGTCCTCGTCTCGCGCGAGAACGCCTTCCTGCTCCCGCGCGGCTTCTCGGCGCGGGCGACCGCGGTGCCCTACGTTCCGGGCGCCTCCTTCACGGCGAAGACCGGGGCGGACGGCTCGATCCTCGACGGCGACGGGCGGGTCGTCTTCGCCGGCCTGCTTCCCGGCGTCTACGACGTCGAGTTCGCCGGACCCGACGACGCCTCGCCGGGCGCCGTCGCCTTCGCCGCGGCGCGCGTCTCCGGCGTGCGCGTCGACGGCGGCCAGGCGGCCGACCTCGGCGTCGTGCCGCTGTTCGGCGGAGCCGCCGCGGCCGGCGCCGTCACGGACGCCGCGACCGGGCTCCCCGTCGCGGGCGCCCTGATCTCGGCGCGCGCGTCCCTGCGCGCGGGCGTCGCGGGCTTGCGCGACGGCGCCTCGGCGCGCACCGACGCGGCGGGCCGCTACGTCCTGCGCGGCCTGAGCCCGGAGACGCGCTGGTACGATCTCACGGTCTCCGCCGCCGGCCTGGCCTCGCGCCGCGCGGTCTCCGTCGATCTCTCGAGCGGCGCCGCGCAGGATTTCGCGCTCTCGCCGGCCCCGTGGACCGCCTTCGGCCGCGTCGTCTCGGCGGACGGCTCGCTCCTGCGCTCGGCGCTGGCCACGGGGGCCGCCGCTCCCGGCGCGGCTCTCTACCTGCAGCGGGCGGGCGTGCCGCCGAACGAGGATCCGCTGGCCGATCTGGCCCTGCGCACCGGCAGCGACGGGCGCTTCACGATCCCGTCCCTTTCGAGCGGCTCCTACCGCCTCACGATCACCGCGGACGGACAGGAGAGCCGCACGCTCGCGCTCGTCGTCGCCTCCGCCTCGGTCGACCTCGGCACCGTGACGCTCGGCGGCGCCGGCTCGATCTCGGGCACCCTGCGCCTGCCCGACGGCGCGCCCGTGCCGGACGACGAACTGCGCGCGGTCGCGGCCGCGACGACGGACCTGTCCGAATTCCTGTACGGCTCCACCACCCGCGACGCCGCGGCCCGCGGCTCGGTCGCCTACAAGATCGGCGGCCTGCGCGCCGGACGGACGTACCGGGTGATGATCATCAGCCCCTTCGACGACGCGGTCGAGGCGGCGTCGGTCGTGCTGACGAGCACGTCCGAGGCGCGCGTCCTGAACCTCGTGGTCCGGCCGCCCCGCCCGGGCGTGTCGGCGCGTTCGCGTCAAGCCGGCGCGGGACGGACGGTCGAGTTCCTGTTCTCGCGCCCTCTGCGCTCGCGCCTGGCCTCCGATGAGGACCCGTCTCTGGCGGTCTCCACCGTGTCGGGCGCGGGCGCGCTCTCGGGCGCCTCGCTCTCCGCGGATCGCCGGACCTTGACCGTCCGTTACGACCCGGGCGTCGGAGAATCGAGCTTCACGCTGCGCGCCTCGGCGGCGACCACGGCGATCGACTACGACGCCTCCGACCCCGCGGCGCGCGAGCTGCTCGCGACGGCCACCGCGCAGTTCTTCGTGGGGGAGACGGGCGCCCACCGCTCCGTGATCTCGAACGCCGTCGGCGGCACGCTCGTCTCCGAAGGCGACGCGGGGAGGATCGTCCTCCCGCGCGGCGCCTTCGGCGTGGACGCCTCGTCCTCCGTGGCGGTGACCTTCCGCCGCGCTTCGGCGGTCTCGGGCGTCTCCGCCGCCTCGATGCCGGCGGAGATCCGGGCCGCGGCGGCGGCGCTGCCCGCCTCCCTGCCCGCGCGCAGCGACTTCTACGAGATCGAGCTCCCGGCCGGCGTGCCGTCGGTGCTCGCGCGCCCGGCGCGCATGACCATCGTCTGGTCGAGCGCCGTCGCGAATCCGTCGGCGCTGAACCTCTACTGGTACAACCCGGCCTCCGGCCAATACGTCCTGCAGCCCGACGCGCTCGGCGGCGCGCCCGCGCTCGACGCCTCCGCGCGCACGTTCTCGATCAACGTCGGCCACTTCTCGACCTTCGTCCTGCTCGACTCCGCCGCCCCGGCGATCGGCGGCTCGTCGCACGGCGGCGAGCTCGAGGCCTACAACTTCCCGAATCCCTTCGATCTCCAGGTCAAGACGGTGACGACGATCCACGGCGCCGGGGCGCAGACCGTGCGCGGCACCATGATCCGCGTCGCGACGCCGCCGAACCTGTCGGGCGCAGGCAAACTCAAGGTCTTCGACGCGGCCGGCCGCCTGATCCGGACGATCGACATGGGGCAGCTGGACGCCGGCCGCTCCTACTACCAGGGCTGGGACGGGCGCAACGACTCCGGCCGCGACGTGGCCAGCGGCCTCTACATCGGCCTCGTCGAGGTCGGCTCGCGCCGCAAGTCGTTCAAGATGGCGGTGATCAAATGAGGCTCTTGATCATCGCCGTCTGGCTGGCCGTCTCGATCCCGGCCCAGGCCGCGTCCTCGGGCAAGGGGACGACCGCGGGCGCCTTCCTCAAGCTCGCCCCCGGCGCGCGCGGAGCGGCCATGGGCGAGTCCTTGGCCGGCGTCGCGGACGACGCGTACGCGGCCTGGTACAACCCGGCCGGCCTGGGCTTTTTGGAGCGCGTGGAGGCGGGCGCGGCGCACGAGGCGCGCTTCGCGGGCATCTCCTACGACGCGGCCGTGCTCGCCGTGCCCGTCTTGTCCTGGCGCGACTCTCCGCTGCGCGCCAACGCCTACGGCACCACCGCGCTGTCGGTGTACTCCCTCTCCGCGGGCGGCATCGAGCGGCGCGGGCTCGTCGAGACCGACGCGCCGAGCGGGACCTTCTCGTCGTCCGACCGGGCCTACGCGCTGAGCTACGGCCTCGCCCCCGACGGGGGCGATTGGGCGATCGGCGGCACGGCCAAGCTCGTGGACTCCTCGCTCGACACGGCCCGGGCCACGGCGCTGGCCTTCGACGCGGGCGCCCTGTGGAAGGGGGAGAGGGCCTCCTTCGGCGCGGGCGCGCGCAACCTCGCCGGGCGCCTGCGCTACGGCTCGGTCTCCGATCCCCTGCCGGCCGCGTTCTGGATCGGCGGAGGCTGGCGGCCTCGTCCCGACGTGCTGATCTCGGCCTCCCTCGACGCGCCGCGGGAAGACGCGATGGGCCTCGGCATCGGAGCGGAGCGGCGGTGGACGCCGGCGCCCGGCCTGCGGGCGGCCGTGCGCGGCGGCTACGCGACGGCCCGCTCCGACGGCGGCGGCGCGGCGGGATTCTCGCTGGGCTGCGGCGTGACGTGGCGGGCGATGGAGTTCGATTTCGCCTGGTCGCCCTCGAGCGTCATGGGAGACCTGTTCAAGTACTCGATCCTGGTCCGCTTCGGCGAGGGCCGCCCGGGCGGCATCTCGCGGGACAAGGCGGGCTGGCGGTGAGCCGGGAGCGGGGTTAAACTGGGGGGAGAATGCTCCGAGCGCTTCTTGCGGCGGTCCTCCTGTTGTCCGAGTCGCGCGCCCGCGCTTTCGAGGAGCCCGCCGCCGCGGAGCGCCACCTGGCCGACATGATCCGCGTGCTGGAGACCGGGGCCTGGGCCGAGCGCATCCGCGCCGTCCACGAGCTCGAGTACATGCACGACGCGGCGATTCCCGGCCTGGCGCTGGCGATGGAGGACGGCGACTGGCAGGTGCGTCTGACCGCGGTGCAGGCCCTTTCGCCGCGCAGCGTGGAAGGCCTGGCGGCGATGAGGCGCCTGCTCAAGCACGAGCCCTGTCCGGTGGTGCGGCTCATGACGCTGCACGCGCTCGGCAGCCACGGGCCCGACGGCGAGGAGCAGCTCAAGGCGATGCGGTGGCTGTCCTACGCGAGCCCGCAGGAGGTCAACGCCTGCCGGGACCAGGCGGGCCCCGGCCGCGCGTCGTGGGCGCGGCGCCGGGGGGGCGCGCCGAGCGCCGCCGCGGCGGCTCCTCCGTCCGCGCGCCCGGCCGAACTGCCCGGGCGGGAGCCCGCCTATCGAGCGTCGGCTCCGGAGCCGGAGGAGATCGCGCAATCCCACGACGTCGTCGTCACGCCCGATCCCGTCCCGCGCGCCGCGCCCGCGGCCGTCCGCCGCGCCCCCGAGGAGCTGCCGGAGCCGACGAAATTCCAGCGCCGCATCGAGCTCGACGCCATCCTCGACGAGCCGCCGTCCGCTCCGGAGCGCGGGAAGGCGCCGTCTTCCAACGCGATCGCGCGCGCGAGCGGGACGCCCGAGAGCCTCGGACGGCCCTTCGCCCTGCCCGGCCGCGGCGGGGACTACGCCCCGGACGCGCAAACCGCCGCCGACGAGCTGGGGCGGCGCGGCGCGGCGGCGGAAGCGGCCGTTCCCGCCCTGATGCGCGCCCTGCGCGACAAGAGCCCGCGGGTGCGCTCGAGCGCGGGTCTGGCGCTGGGGAACATCGGCGTCGCGAGCGAGGACGTGGTCGCCCTCCTCATCAAGGCTCTCAAGGACCGCAGCGGCGACGTGCGCTACGCGGCCGCCCTGGGCCTTTCCCGCATCGATACGCCCGAGGCGAACAAGGCCTTCCGCGCGCACGTGAGCGCCGAGGCGCGCGCGACGATCGACAAGTCGAAGGTAAAATCTCGGTGAAAAACGGCCCCGGTGCTTTACTTCGTTTCCGGGCGGCCCGTACAATGTCTTTCATGAACAAAGCGCTCCTGCTCGCCGCCGTCCTGCTCGCCGCTCCGCTCGCGCTTCGCGCCGACGAGGACGAGGAGCCGGCTTCCGGCTCGACCGGTCCCGAGGCCGCCGAGGCCGCCCGGGACAAGGGCTACCGCGCCGACGAGCCCGCCCCGGCCGGCATCACGGGCGGCGCTCCGGCCGCTCCGCAGGCGGCCCCGCGGGCGATCTCGGTCCCGGCTCAGCGTCCGCTGGGCGTCGGGGGCGGCTCAGGGAGCGGCGCGAAGGCCGCCGGGCCCGGAGGCGGCGGGGTCTCAGCCGGGCGAGGAATTTCTTGCGAGAAGAGCGTCCCGGCCCTGACCGGAGGCGTGGTCCGCAAGGAGATCGACTTCAAGAAGACCATGGAAGGCCCCGTGACGCCGTGGGAGGTCCCTCCCAACGGGGCGATCAGCTACAAATTCACGGCGCCCGCCTCGGGCGGAGGCACGGTCTTCTCCACGATGGGCACCAACGCCCGGCCCGTCGCCACGGCGATCAACGTTTCCGCGACGCCGTGCGACTTCGACATCGAGAAGACCCGGGAGGGCATGAAGAAGGGAGGCTGCCACATGTGGGGCCCCGTCGAGAACGGGCTGACCTTCGCGGTCGGAGCCGACGCCGCCAAGAACAAGGTCCTCTGCACCCTGAAGCCGGGAGGGATCTACTACCTGAACATCAGGTCTCTGTCCCATCCCGACAAGGGCGCCGTGAGGGACGCGTGCGCCGACGAGATCCCGTTCTTCAAGAGCCAGCCCAAGCTGCGCGCGGCGTGCGGCGGGATCTGGAAGATGTACGGCGCCTACCGCAAGGACTCCGCGCCGGCGTCGAGATAGGCCCGCGCTAGGACGCGCGCAGCGCCGCGATGCGGTCCTTCAGCGGCGGGTGCGTGGAGAGCAGGGCCATCAGGCCGCCGGCGCCGCCCGCGATCTTGAAGGCCGCGTAGGCGGGCTGCTCGTCGACGGGCTCGAAGCGGGCCTGCAGGGCGGCCAGGGCCGCGATCATCTTCTGCTTGCCGGCCAGCCGCGCGCTGCCCGCGTCGGCGCGGAACTCGCGCCAGCGCGAGAACCAGGCCACGACCATCATGCCGAAGAAGCCCAGCACCATCTCGAGGAGGAAGACGACCATGCGCTGTGTTCCGTAGGAGGAACGGCGGTCGTCGCGGTCGCCGCGGGCGATCGCGAAGGCGATCACGCGCGAGAGGAACATCACGAAGGCGTTGATCACGCCCTGCAGCAGGGTCAAGGTCACCATGTCGCCGTTCGCGACGTGCGCCAGTTCGTGGCCGATCACGCCCTCGAGCTCGTCGCGGTCCATCGATTCGAGCAGGCCGCTGGACACGGCGACGAGCGCGCGCGAGCGCGTGGGGCCGGTGGCGAAGGCGTTCATCTCGGGGCTGTCGTAGACGCCGACCTCGGGCATGGGAATCCCGGCCCGCTCGGACAGGTCCCGGACCATGACGACGAGGGGATCGGAGCTCTTCGGATCGAGGAGCTTGACGCCCATGGTCCATTTGGCCATCACGCGCGAGAGCGCCAGCGAGATCAGGGAGCCGGCCATGCCCCAGACGAGGCAGAACACGGCGAGAGCCCCGTAGTCGAGGCCGCCGGGGCCGACGTAGCGGCCGGCGCCGACCATGGACAGGACGATCGAGATCGTCATCATCACGAGGACGTTGACGATCATGAAGAGGAAGATGCGCTTGGCCCAGTTCATCATGCCCCTATTTTACTTGATATCATGCCCGCCGTGAAACGGACCCTGCTCGCCGCGGCCGGCCTCGCCGCGCTCGCGGGCGCGGCGTTCTGGGCCGCGCCGTTCCAGATCGTCACCGCCTATAAAAAGTGGGAGCTCGCGCGGGCCGCGCGGCGCGTGACGGCGGGGCCTTTGCGCGCCTGGGAGGCGGACGGCTGCCGCCCGGGCGCTCCGTGCCGGTGCGTGGCCTTCGTGCACGGCATGGGCGACACCGCTCTGACCTGGTCGAAGCTGATCCGCGGCGAGGACGCGCCGCCGCCGCCGCCGGGAACGCGGCTGCTGGCCGTGGACATGCCGGGCACCGAGGACAGCCCCGCCGTCCCGGACTACGGGGTGCGCGCGCAGGCGCGCGTCCTGCGCGCCGCGCTGGAGGGGCGCTGCCCGCGCTGGACGGTCGTCGGCAACAGCCTCGGCGGCGCGATCTCGGGCTGGCTGGCGGTCGATTGGCCGGCGGGCGTGGAGAAGCTCGTCCTGGTCAACGCCGCGGGCCTCTCCGATCCCTCCGGCGCGACCTTGGCGGCCGCGACGACCTTGGCCGACCCCAAGCTCGAGGCGATGAAGGACTTCAACGAGCGCGCCTACTTCAAGCCTCGCGCGGTGCCGGCGCGCGCGTGGGCCCCGGCTCTGGAGTCGATCCGAGCGCGCCCCGTCGCCGCGATCCTGCGCGACATCCGCCCGGCGGACGCCCTGGACGGACGCCTCAAGGACGTCGCGGCCGCGACGGTCGTGGTGTGGGGGACGGCCGACCGCGTGCTGCCCGTTTCCTTCGCGGAGCGCTTCGCGCGCGCGATCCCGCGGGCGCGCGTCGAGGCGATCGCGGAGTGCGGGCACCTGCCTCAGCAGGAGTGTCCGGCGCGGGTCTCGCGGGCGGTATTCGAGCCGTAGCCGCTACTTGCGGCCGGACCAGTCCGCGCGGCGGCCCGCGTCGGACAGATCGCCGAGCTTCTCGCGATCGGTGCGCGCGCGGCGCTTGGCCTTGCCCTTCGCGGGTTTGACGGAAAGGCCTTCGGCGGGTTTAAGGGGGGCGAGGGCTCCGGCTCCGGAGACGGCGTCCTTGAGGGTCTCGGTGGAGGCGGAGGCGAGCGGGTCGGCCAGATTCAGCGCGATGGCCTGCCCCGAACCGATGCGAACCGCGCCGGTCACGCCGCCTTGGGGAGCCGTCAACTGGCGGCTCATGATCTGGCGGGTCAGGGGGTCGTGGCCGATGGTCGCGGTTTCAGCCGCGGCGGGAATCCCCGCCAGCGCCGCCAGAACCGCCGCCGCGACCGCCCGCTTCATGGCCTTCACGTCTATAGAATAGGCGAGAAGCGGGGCGGGATTCAGAGCCCTAGGGCCCGGGCGCTTCTAGGCCTATAGGCCTAGCGGGCGGAGCCGTCGTTGGCGCTGAACTGCTGCTTGCCGAGGAAGCGCTCGTCCACCGGCGGATCGCCTCTCAGCCGCTTGCTGCGCTGGGTCGTGCCGTCCGAGGCGGCCAGGTCCTCCACCTCTCCGCCCTCGATCTGGCGGCGCGTGGCCTCGAGCCGGCGCTCCATCTGCTGGTGAGGGATGTAGGTGGTCTCGATCTCGTCCAGATTGACCTTGATCGGCTCGGTCCTGCCGGCGGACCCGCCGGAGGCGCCGGCGGCGTCGCCGCTCCAGCCGCCGCCCGTGCCCGTGCCGCTCACGCCCTGACCGCTCGCGCCGCGGCCGATCGCGCTCTGGGCGGCGGCGATGTCGCCGGCGTCCTCGCGCGCGCCGCCTTGATCGCCGGTCGAGGGCGCGCGCGGGTTGGCGGAGGGGCCGCCGCCGGGGGGCGTGGACGCGGCCGGCGGGGGAGTCCGCGATCCGCCGGCCGAGCTTCCGGTGAACATGTTGGCGCCTGCCACGGCGGCCTGGATCTGGTCGGCGTACTGGGAGTACTTGGACGCGTCGACCGGCTCGCGGCCGCACATCATGACGGTGCACTCGGTGACCTTGCTGGGATCCTCGGGATCCGGGAGGATGTACTTTTCCCGGCCGACGCTGATGGCGGTCGGATTCTGCGCGCGGATCTGCTCGAACTGGCTCGCCCACGCGGCGTCGGCGTCCACGCTCTTGTTGCAGATCTCGGGAGGGCAGGGCGGGCCCATGACGACGCCGTCGACCCCCGTGCCGGCGGAAGCGCCGGCCGCCGCGCCCCGCGCCGAGCCCTGCACCACGCTCTGGCCGCGACGCCAGGCGTCCTGGGCGCGCTGCTCGTCGGGAGTGCAGTTGCGGAAGGGCACGGTGCCGCACTTCTTGTAGAAGTCGTCCGTCATCGTCAGGGGGTCGAGGCCCTGGGCGGGACTGAAAGCCCCGGCTCCCGGAGAGCGCACGATGAACGCGGCGCAGGCGTCGATCACGGGCATCGGGCACATGCCGCTGTCGAGGACCTGCTTGCGGTAGCGCTTCTGCTCGGGGGTGCAGACGTTGGTTTCGACGAAATTGTCGGCGCACTGGAAAGTGGCCGCGACGTTGAGCGGGCTGCGGCCGTCCGGGGCGGCGACGGTGAAGGAGACGCCGCTGAGGTTGATGGGCGCGCCGCCGAACGGGGCGCCGAACTGGCTTTGCGCCTGGGAGGAAACCGCGGCCGCGAGGAAGGCCGCTGCGAGGGGGAGCGCGAGGGTTTTCATGCGTTTCTCCGGGTCCGACCTCCCTACTATAGCCCCGGGGCCTTGCGCGTGCCATAGGCCCAAAGACCTATGAGTCAATGGGCCTTTGGGCCTATCGGTGATAGGGCTTGACCCGGGCTCGCGCTTTTCCTAATATGCCGCCCGTCGTTTACGGGATTCCAGGAGCCCCATGATCAGATTCGGCACTTCCGGCTGGCGCGGCGTGGTCTCGGACGACTTCACGTTCGCGAACGTGCGCAAGGTGGCGCACAGCGTCGCGGGCAACGTGAAGGAGAGCTCCGAGGTCGGCTACAACAGCGACGAGTACCGCCAGTTCCTCGCCGGGACGGCGCCGTCGCGCGTGCCCACCGTGGTCATCGGCTACGACACGCGCTTCCAGTCCGAGGACTTCGCCCACGAGGTCGCCGCGGTGCTCGCCAACGACGGCATCCGCACCCTCGTCTCCAAGGCCGACCTGCCCACGCCGGCGCTGGCCTGGGCCGTGCTCGCCAACAAGGCCGTCGGCGGCGCGATGATCACCGCCTCGCACAACCCCGCGCAGTACAACGGCTTCAAGTGGATGCCGTACTGGGGCGGCTCGGCCTCGCCGAACGTCACGAACGACCTCGAGCGGCGCATCGAGCTGCTCGGCGACCACGCGATCAAGACCATGTCCGACGAGCGCTCCGCGCGCGAGGCGTGGACGGAGACCGTCGACTTCCAGAAGTCCTACTTCGACCAGCTCGAGAGCCTGCTCGACGTGAAGGCGATCCGCAAGGCCAAGCTCAAGGTGGCGGTCGACGCGATGCACGGCTCGGCGCGTCTGTACCTGCGCAAGTTCCTCGAAGACAGGCTCGGCGTGACCGTCGAGGCGCGCAACGAGGACCGCGACGTCCTGCTCGGCGGCATCTCGCCCGAGCCGACGCCGGCCTCCACGGCGGCGCTCGCCGAGGCGGTCAAGAAGGGGCGCTTCGCGCTGGGCCTGGCCACCGACGGCGACGGCGACCGCTTCGGGATCGTCGACGCGGGCGGCGTCTGGATCCAGCCCAACGAGGTCGTCGCGCTGGCCTACGAGCATCTCGCGGTCAACCGCGGCCTGAAGGGGAAGGCCGCGCGCTCCGTGATGACCTCTCACTTCATCGACGCGGTGGCCAAGTCCCACGGCTCGGAGACGCGGGAGACGCCGGTCGGCTTCAAGTATCTGGGCGAACTGCTCCGCACGGGCCAGTTCCTGCTCGCCGGCGAGGAGAGCGGCGGCCTGAGCATCCGCGGGCACGTGCCGGAGAAGGACGGCGTGCTCGCCTGCGTGCTGATGCTCGAGCTCGTCGCCTTCGAGCGCAAGCCGCTGTCCGTCGTGCGCGACCGCCTGTTCAAGAAGCTCGGCGCCTTCCACGGCACGCGCCTGAACTACAAGATGGAGCGCCTGCGCGACATGATCGAGCTCGAAGGGCGGCTGAAGACCAAGCCGCCGCTGGAGCTCGCGGGGGCGTCGGTGTGGCGCATCGACCAGGCCGACGGCTTCAAGTTCATCCTGCGCGACGGCGCGTGGCTCGGCCTGCGCAGCTCCGGCACCGAGCCCGTGTTCCGCGTGTACGCCGAGGCGCATTCGCCCAAGCGCCTGGCCGAGATGGTCGAGGCGGGCAAGAAACTTCTGCAGGGGAAATTCTGATGAGCAAGATCGAGTCCGTCCGCGCGCAGGAGATTCTGGACAGCCGGGGCTTCCCGACCGTCGCCGCCGAGGTGACGCTGGCGGACGGTTCGAAGGGCTGGGCCGGAGTGCCCTCGGGCGCGTCCACCGGCGAGCACGAGGCCGTGGAGCTGCGCGACGGCGACAAGTCCAAGTACCTGGGCAAGGGCGTCTCGAAGGCCGTCGCGAACGCCAACGGCGAGCTCGCCAAGGCCGTGAAGGGCCTCGACGCCTCCGACTTGGCCAAGCTCGACGAGACGATGATCGCGCTCGACGGCACGCCCAACAAAGGCCGCCTGGGCGCCAACGCCATCCTGGCGGTGTCCATGGCCGCCGCGCGCGCCGCGGCCGTCTCGAAGAAGAAGCCCCTGTACTCGTTCCTGCGCGACGCCTACGGCATCAAGTCGGACAAGTGGCTCCTGCCCGCGCCGATGCTCAACGTCGTCAACGGCGGCAAGCACGCGGACTCCGGCCTCGACGTGCAGGAGTTCATGATCGTCCCGACCGAGCCGGGGACGTTCGCCGACGCCCTGCGCGCCGGCGCCGAGATCTACCAGGTCCTGAAGAAGAAGCTCGCCGCGATGAAGATGACCACCGCGGTCGGCGACGAAGGCGGCTTCGCCCCGCGCCTGAAGACGCATCTGGACGTGCTCGAGGTCCTCGCCGGCGCGATCGCCGACGCGGGCTACACGGGCAAGGTCAAGCTCGCGCTCGATTGCGCCGCCTCCGAGTACTACAAGGACGGCAAGTACGTCCTGGAAGGCAGGCCGATGTCCTCGTCCGAGATCGCCGAGGTGTACGCGGCCTGGGCGGCCAAGCACGGCATCGTCAGCATCGAGGACCCGCTCTGGGAGGACGACTGGTCCGGCTGGAAGGCCATGACCGCCAAGCTCGGCGACCGCCTGCGCCTCGTCGGCGACGACCTGTTCGTCACGAACCCGGCGCGCCTCAAGCGCGGCATCGACGAGAAGTCGGCGAACGCGATCCTCATCAAGCTCAACCAGATCGGCACGCTCAGCGAGACCGTCAAGGCCGTCACCGACGCGCAGAAGGCCGGCTTCTCCACGATCATCTCGCACCGCTCCGGCGAGACCGAGGACGCCTTCATCGCCGACCTCGCCGTCGCGCTCAACGCGGGCGCGATCAAGACCGGCGCGCCGTGCCGCTCCGAGCGCCTCGCCAAGTACAACCGCCTGCTCCAGATCGAGGCGGAGCTCGGCGCGAAGGCCGCGTACGCGGGCGGCTCCGCGTTCGCGGCGCCCGTCGCGCGGTGAAGCGCCGCGTCGAGGGCCTGAGAGAGGTCCTCCGCGAGCACTGGGGCCGCCTGCTGTTCGGGGCGCTCCTGCTCTTCGTGTTCTTCGGGAACGGCGGATTCCGCTCCTTGGCCCGCAACTGGTTCGAGCTGCGCCGCCTCGACAACGAGATCGTCGCGCTGCAGCGCGAGGAGAAGGAGCTGGACGGGCGCCTGAAGGCCCTGCGTTCGGGCGACGGCCCCGTGGAGCGCCTCGCCCGCCGCGAGCTCGGCTACATCAAGAAGGGCGAGATCGAGTACCGCTTCCCGCCGCCCGAGAAGAAGTAGTGCTTCCCGTCCTGCTGTCCCTCGGCCCCCTGCGCCTCTACGGCTACGGCGTCATGATCGCCCTCGGCGCCGTCGCCGGCGCGCGCCTGCTGTGGCTGCGCCGCCGGCTCATGGGCCTGACGTCGGACGACGACTTCTGGCGCCTGCTCAACCTCGCCTGCTTGTCCGGCTTCGCGGGCGGCAAGCTCCTCTTCATTCTCCAGTACGGCTTCGACCGCGGCCTGTCGCTGATGAACGGCTACTCGGCGTTCGGCGGCTTCGTGAGCGTGCCGCTGGCGGTGTGGGGCTTCGCGCGCTGGAGGAAGATCTCCTTCCTGCGCCTGGCGGACTACATGTTCCTCGCGGCGCTGTTCTGGCACGCGTTCGGACGCTTCGGCTGCTTTCTCGCCGGCTGCTGCTGGGGCAGGCCGACGTCGCTGCCGTGGGGCCTGGCCTTCACGGATGCCCGCTCGCAGGTCCCCGCGGAGCTGCTCGGCGTGCCCTTGCACCCGGTCCAGCTCTACGAGGTCGGCGCGATCCTGCTGCTGTGCGCGCTCCTGTACCGGATCCTGCGCGCGACCGAGGAGGGCCGGGTCGCGCCCGGCCTGGTCCTGGCCGGGCATTTCGGCGGCTACGGCGTCCTGCGATTCCTCCTGGAGTATCTGCGCGACGACAAGCTCGCGCTCACGGACAGCCTGACGCAGGGGCAGGCGCTGGGCCTCGGCCTCGTCGCGGCGTCCGTCGCGGTGCTGGTCTGGAGGGCGCGATGCTCCCGGTCCTGATCACGCTCGGCCCGCTCGAGGTGTCCTCCTACGGCGTGCTCGTGGCGCTCGGCTGGCTGGCCGGCGTGAAGTGGCTGGTCGCGCGCCGCGCCGAGCTCGGCCTGAGCGAGGACGGCGTCTGGGACCTCGTCTATTGGGCGTTCGGCGGGGCTTTCGTCGGCGGCAAGCTGCTGTATTTCCTCGTCACGCCGGGCTCGTTCGCGTTCACCGTCGAGGCGCTGCGCTACGGCTTCGTCTTCTACGGAGGCCTGCTCGGCGGCCTGGCCGCCGCGGTGTGGCGCGCGAAGCGCCTCGGCCTGCCGGTGCTCAAGCTCGCCGACTACTGCCTCGCCGCGCTCGCGCTCGGCCACGGCGTCGGCCGCTTCGGCTGCCTGCTCGCCGGCTGCTGCTACGGCCGCCACACCGAATTGCCGTGGGGCATCGCGCTGGCCGGGGACCCCTCGCGCCATCCCACCCAGGTGTACGAGGCGCTCCTGAACCTCGGCCTCTTCGCGTTTCTGGCGCTGTACGCACTGCCGCGCGCGGCGGACGGGCGCTGGCGGCGCGGTTCGGCCTTCGCCGGCTACCTGCTCGGCTACGCGGCCCTGCGCTTCTTCGTGGAGAGCCTGCGCGGCGACGACCGCGGCGCCTTCGTCATGGGACTCTCGCCGTCGCAGTGGGTCGCGATCGCGGTCGCGGCCGCGACCGCGGCGGCTCTGGCCTACAGGGGGAAGAGGGGATGAGGAAGAGGCTCGTCGTCGAAAGCGCCTTGCCGCGGCTGGACGCCTTCCTGGCGCGGAGCCTGACCGGCTACAGCCGGGCCTTCCTCAAGGACATGATCGGACGCGGCCTCGTCACCCTGGACGGGGCGCGCGTGGACCCGGACGAGCCGGTGGACGAGGGCCAGATCGTGGAGATCGAGCTGCCCGAGACCGCGGCCGCCGATTCGGACGCGTTCGAGTCCTGGGTGATTTTCGAAGACAAGCGCCTGCTCGTCCTTAATAAGCCGAGCGGCCTGCTCATGCATCCGCTCGGCGACTCCTGGCTGAAGAGCCCGGAGGCCGCGCGCGCCGGGCGGGAGACCAACCTGGCCGCGGAGCTGCAGGTGCACCGCCCCGCGATCCTCAAGGCCGGCACCCCGCGCTGCGGCATCGTGCACCGCCTCGACCGGCCGACCTCGGGCGTGCTCGCCGTCGCCAAGGACCCGGAGACGTACGCCGCCTTGACCGACATGTTCAAGGAGCGGTACATGGACAAGACGTACCGCGCGATCGTGCGCGGCGTCCCGCCGCCGCGCGCGCGCGTGCAGGCCCCGATCGGGCGCAACCCGGGGCAGCGCAAGGTCGTCGTCACGCCTCTCGGCAAGACCGCCGAGACCGCCTTCACGGTCGTCTCCAAGAAGAAGCAGGGCGCGCTGGTCGAGGCCAAGCCGCTGACCGGGCGCACGCACCAGATCCGCGCCCATCTGGCGCATCTCGGGCATCCCGTCGCGGGCGACATGGAGTTCGACCGCGCCGGCCTGCCGACGGCGCCGCGGCTCATGCTGCACGCCTTCCGCCTCGCCTTCGAACACCCCTTCTCCGGGCGCCCGGCGCGCTTCGAGGCCGAGCCGCCCGCCGATTTCGCCAAGTTCTGGAAGTCCCTCAAATAAAATCCCCGATCCGGGACCTCGTGGGCCTTGCGTCCGCGCCGATGTCTGTGTCAACATCGGAATTATGATTATGACTACCTGGCTGGTCGCCGTCGCCCTCGTCGCGCCCGCGTCCGCGGCGCCCTCGTCCGACGCGGCTTTCGCGTCCGCGCTCAACGCCGCGCACGCCGAGTTCAAGACGGCCTTCCGCCCGGTCTCCTGGAACGAGGAGGACACCCTCCTCGATCTGCTGCGCGACCGCGACGCCGAGGTGCGCCGCGGGGCGGTGCGCTCTCTCAAGCCCTACGTTCACACCCGCCAGAGCACGCGCGACCGCGTGCTGGACGTCTATAAAAACCGCGGCGAGGAGCTCTCGGTGCGCCGCGAGGCCGCCAAGACCCTCTCCGGAGTCTCCGGCAGCCGCGAGGTCTACGACGCGTTGACCGACTACGCGCAGCGCGGCTCCGACGCCGGCCTGCGCGCGCTGTCGTGGAAGGCGCTGTACTGGACGGCGTCGCAGCGTTCCGACGTGCGCGACGAGCTGCTCGACGCGGCCCGCCGCGAGAGCGTCGAGTCCGTGCGCCTCGGCGCGATCTGGGGCCTGTTCGTCGCCTCGATCGACAACAGGGTCCAGGACGTCCTGAAGGACATCGCCCGCCGCGATTCCTCGGTGCCCGCCCGCGTCGAAGCCCTGAAGAGCCTCTGGGGCGCGATGGGCCACAACGACGTGCGCGACCTGGCCTACGATCTGGCCCGCGACGCGTCGACGCCCTCCGCGGCGCGCAAGGCCGCGATCCTCCTGCACGCCAACCGCACGAACTCGAGCCAGAAGGACCTGCTCGAGGACATCGCGCGGCGCGATTCCGATCCCGAGATGCGCCGGGCCGCGATCGCGGCGCTGGGCAACCCGCGCGCCGAGGAGATCCAGGCCTACTTCCACCTGATCCGTCGCGACGCGCGCGGCGGGCTCGCCTACGATCCCATCGACGGGGAGTGACGGCGGCTCCGCCGCGCTATTTATCGGAACGTTCGTCGCATTCAGAATATCGTCATATCGGCTATAATATGCCGATGCGTATCCTGTGCGCGACGGAAGCCACCGGCTGGACCGGCGGCGTCAACCAGATCCGCCTCACCCTGCTCGAACTGGCCCGGCGCGGCTACTCCGCGGCCGTCGCGTGCCGTCCGGGCACCGACGTCGAGCGCCGCCTGCGCGCGGCCGGGCTCGAGACCTTGCCGGTCCGCTTCCGCCAGGATTACGACGTGCCCGCGGCCTGGAGCCTCGCGCGGCAGGCCAAGGCCTGGGGCGCGACGATCGTGCACGCGCACCACCCCAAGGCCCACGCGGTGGCGCTCCTCGCCGCGGTGCTCTTCGGCCTGGCGCCGCTCGTCGTCTCGCGCCATGTGATCTACCGCGTCGGCCGCAACCCCTTGAGCGCGTGGAAGTACCGTTCGCGCCGCATCCAGGCCTACGCCGCCGTCTGCAACGAGACGGCGGCCCGCCTCACGGCGGCGGGGGTCGAACCCGGGCGCATCACGCGCGTGCCTCCCGGGGTCGATCTCGCTCCCTGGCTCGCCGCGCGCGCGCGGCGCGACGGGCGTTTCGACTGCGACGTGCTGACCGTGGGCCATCACGGCCCCGCCAAGGGCCAGGACGTCCTCGTGCGCGCCGCCGCTCTGCTGAAGCCGGAGCATCCCGGACTGCGCGTGCGCGTCGTCGGGCGCGGCACGGACGCGCTGGGCGGCCTCGTGCGCGAGCTCGGCGTGGAGTCCCAGGTCGAACTGCTGGGGGAACGCGCGGACGTCCCCGAGCTCATGGCCCGCGCGCGCCTGTACGCGATGCCCTCGCGCCAGGAGGGCCTGGCGACCGTGCTCATCGAGGCTCAGACGGTCGGCGTGCCCGTCGTCGCGTCGCGCGTCGGCGGCCTTCCCGAAGCCGTCGAGGACGGCGTCAACGGCCTGCTCGTCCCGCCCGAGAGCCCCGACGCGCTCGCCGGGGCGCTGGGACGCTTGCTGCGGGACCCGTCGCTCGGCGCGCGCCTCTCCGAGGCCGGGATGGCCAGCGCCGAGGCGGGCTTCTCCATCGCCTCGGCCGCCGATCGGCTCGAGGCGCTGTACAAGAAGGTCGCGGCCGGCGGAGCCGACGCGTGAGCGCCGTCCCGGTCCTGCTCTACCATCACGTCGCGCCCGATCGCGAGGTCACGCCCGAGGGCTTCGACGCCCAGCTCGCCCGCCTCAACGAGGAAGGCTGGAGAAGCCTCGGCGCCGCGGAGCTGCTCGAGCATCTGCGAGGCGGGCGCCCCGCGCCGCCGAAGTCCCTGCTCATCACCTTCGACGACGGCTACGCCGACAACTGGGTGTACGCGCATCCGATCCTCAAGCGCCGCGGCCACCGCGCGCTCGTCTTCGTGGTCACCGATTACATGCGTTCGGACGGCCTCGTGCGCCGCACGGCGGCGGAGGGCGGGTCCCTGCCCGACACGCAGAGCGACGAGCGCGGCCCCTCCGGCTGGCTGAGCTGGGAGGAAGTCCGCCGGATGAGCGCCGACGGCGTCTTCGAGATCGGCTCCCACACGCAGACGCACAAGCGCTTCGTCGAGGAGGCCGTTTTCGAGGATCTGCCCGGCGAGCTCAAGCGCTCCCGCGAGCGCATCGAGGCCGAGCTCGGCCGGCCGGCGCCGACGATGGCGTGGCCGTGGGGCTACTACGAGGAGCCGTGGGTCGACCACCTCGCTCCCGCGGGCTACGCGCTCGCCTTCACGACCAAGGTGGGCTCCAATCCGGCCGGCGCGGATCCGCTGCGCGTGGCGCGCTTCAAGGTCCAGAACGGCGATCCCGACTGGCTGTCGCGGCGGCTCGCCGTCTACGGGCGTCCGTGGCTCGGGGCGGCCTACGCCTCGCTCTACGGCCTGGACCGCAAGGTCAAGGCGCTGTGGCGGCGCTGAAGGACCTCGACGCGCGCCGGATCACGGCGGTGTGGCTGGGCCGCGTCGGCGACCTGATCGTCTCCACCGCGCTGCTGCGCGCGCTCAAGTCGAAGTGGCCCGGATCGCGCCTGCGCCTGGTCACCAGCGCGCGCTGCGCGCAGGCCGCCGCGCTGATCCCCTTCGTCGACGAGGTCGGCCTGGCGCACTACGCGAGCCGCCCGTTCGAAAACGCCCGGCTGGCGCTCCAGCAGCTCGCGCGCTCCGAGGATCTCCTGGTCGACCTCAATCCCTCGGGCTCGCGCAGCGCCGCCGCGATCGCCGCGCTGACCCGGGCCCGCGTCAAGCTCGCCTTCCGCAAAAAGCGCTTCTCGTCGTTCTACGACGAGCTGCTCGACGAGACGCGCGAGGGCGAGCACATGCTCGATCTCTACGGGCGCATGGCGGCGGCCTTGGGCGCGCCCTACGAGCCGCGTCCCGAGGTCGCGCTCACGCCCGCTCATCGCACCGCGGCCGCGGCCGTTCTCGCCGCGGCGCCGCCCGGAGACGGGCCGGTCGTGCTCGTCCATCCCGGGAACTTCGACCGCTACGAATTCCGCTGGCCTGAGGACCGCTTCGCCGAGCTGTGCGGGCGGCTGTCCGCGCGCGGGGCGCGCGTGCTCCTGCTGTGCGGGCCGGGCGAGCGGGAGAAAGTCGAGGCGCTGGCGGCGCGAGCGGCGGCGCCCGCGGGGATCGCCGGTCCCGCGGAGCTCGGGACGATCGGCGCGTTGATGACGATGGTCGACCTCTTCGTCTGCAACATCACCGGCACCACCCACCTCGCCGCGGCGGTGGGGGCGCGCACGTTCGGGCTCTACGCGGGCTACACCGACAAGGTCTGGCGTCCGCGCGGACCGGGCCACGACGGCGTCGTTTCCGGGCGCTGGGATTGGTGCCGCGACTTGACGGTCGACGAGGTCTGGAGCGCGCTGCAGCCCGCGCTGGAGCGCGCCGCGGGCCTCAGCCGGCGCGCGTCAGCAGGCTGAGCAGGCAGCTGCGGTCCTCGTCGTCGGAACGCAGCGTTTCTTCCGAGATCAGCCGGGCGCCGAGCCGCTCGGCCCTGCGCGCGTAGGCGGCCCGGACGTCCCGCTCTCCTTCGGGATAGCCGTGGGCGAGCAGCAGGCGCCCGCCGGGCTTGAGTCCGGCGAGCATGGCCCGGAGCGCGTCGTCGAGCAGCGCCTCGTCCGCGCCCAGCGCGCGCATCAGCGCGTTCCTCCCGCCCAGGTAATAGAGCACCTCCGCGGCGACGATCGCGTCGTACGCCCCGGGTTCGGGCGCGAGGCCGACGAGGCTCGCGCGCGAGAGGCGCACGCGGGCGCTCAGGCCCGTGCGGGACAGGCGCTCCGCGGCGGCGTCCAGCGCGCCTTGGGCGATGTCCACCGCGTCCACGCGGCCGAAGCCGCGCGCGAGCTCCTCGGTGACGAAGCCGCCGGCGCAGCCGGCCTCGAGGACCCGGGCGCCGGGCGCCGGGCCGAGCAGTTCGACCATCCGCGCGCGCCGTCGGCGTTCGAAGGCGCTGCCGTCGTAGCCGTAGGGATCCGGCTGGCGCGCGTACAGGCGCGAGAACTTGCGGCCGACGCGCCAATCGTAGGCGCGCGCCAGGAGCTTGGCCCAGGAGGGGGCGCGCGCGTTCACGAAAGGATTATAATCCCTTCATGACCCGAGAGTCGACAGCGATCTCCGTCCCCGGCTGGCTGCTCGCGGCGGCCGTCTGCCTGCCCCTGCTCGGCCTGGGCGCGCCTCTCATCGAGGTCGACGACGCCCGCTACGCGGAGGTGCCGCGGGAGATGGCGGCCTCGGGCGACTGGACGGTCCCGACCCTCAACGGCCTGCCCTACGTGGAAAAGCCGCCGCTGTGGTACTGGAGCGCGGCGTCCGTGATGAGCCTGCTGGGACCGAGCGAGGCGGCCGCCCGCCTGCCGATGGCGCTGTACGCCGCGCTCGGCGTCTTGGGGACCTGGTGGCTGGGAACCTGGCTGTACGGAGCGTCGGTCGCCCGGGCGGGCGCGTTGGCGGTCGCGACGGCGGCGTTGTGGGTGTTCCTCTCCCACAACATGACCCTCGACATGCCGCTGTCCGTGTGCCTGCTGTGGACGACCGCCCTGGCCCTGCGCGCCATGGAGCGGCCCGGGGAGCGTTGGGCCGCGCCCGCGGCCTGGCTCGCGGCGGCGCTGGCGTTCCTCGCCAAGGGACTGATCGCCCTGCTGCTGCCCGCGGCGTGGGTGATCGGCCTGGCCGTCCTGTTCCCGCGCTGGCGGCGCGGCGCTGCGGCGCTCGCCTTCTCCTGGGGCGCCGTCTTGTTCGTCGCCGTCGCCGCGCCGTGGTACCTGTCGGTCCAGGCGCGCCGGCCCGACTTCCTGCACACCTTCTTCGTCGAGCAGCACTTCCAGCGCTACTTGACCCCGAAGTACGACCGCGGCGCGGGCTGGTGGTTCTTCCTCGTGGTCGTGCCCGCGGGCCTTCTGCCGTGGACGGCGGCCTTCCTGGCCGGCGCCGCGGGGGTGCTGCGCGCGCCGCTCGCCCGGCGCGAGGACGCGGCGCTCGCGGCCTGGATCGCCGGCGTCGTCCTCTTCTTCTCGCTGTCGAGCTCCAAGCTGGCGACCTACGCTTTGCCCGTGTTTCCGCACGCGGCGCTGCTCGCGTGCGCCGCGCTCGAGCGCGGGCTCCCCGGGTGGGCGAGGACCGTCTCGCGCGGCCTGGGCGCGCTTCTGCTCGCCGCCGCCGCGGTCCTGGCCGGCGCGGCGCTCGCGCCGGAGCGGATCCCGCGCCTGCCTCCGTGGCTGGACCCCGAGGCGCTGCGGGCGCCCGCGGCGCTCGCCTGCGGCGTGCTGCTGTCTCTCGGCGGCGCCCTGCTGCGCGCGGCGACGTCCAAGCGGGCGGCGTTCGTCCTGGGGGCGGGCGGCGCGTTGGCCGGAGCGCTGGCCCTCGGCGCGCTGCGCGTCAGCGCTCCATGGATCAGCGCGAAAGCCGTCGCGGGCGAGATCCGCGCCGGCGCGCGCCCGGGCGACGAGCTCTGGACCTACGGCTGCTACCTTCACGGCCTTCCGTTCTATTCCGGATTGCCGGTGGAGACGATGATCTACTTCGTCGGCGAGCTGCACTACGCCAAGCGCGAGGAGAAGTACGCCGGCCGCTTCGGCGACGACGACGCGCTGCGCTACCGGCTGCCGCGCCGCGGCGGCCGCACGTGGATCGTCCTGCGCGCCTTCGAGCGTCCGCACGTCGAGTCCGTGCTGGGCGGGCGCGTCGCGGTCCGCTGGAGCGCGCACGGCCCGTGGGAACTCGGCCTCGTCGAGGCCGGACAGGAGAACAAGCGATGACCCCCGCCGTCATGACCAAGATCGGAGCCGCCTCGATGTTCCTGGCCGTCGGGCTCGGCGCCTTCGGCGCGCACGCCCTCAAGGCGCGGCTGGCGCCCGACATGCTCGCCGTCTGGGAGACCGCGGTGAAGTACCAGGTCTACCACGCGCTGGGCCTGCTCCTGCTCGCCGCGCTGCGCGGGCCGTCCAAGGCCGCCTGGTGCTTCGCGGCCGGGACCGTCCTCTTCTCGGGCTCTCTGTACCTGCTCGCGTTCACCGGGGTCCGCAAGCTCGGCGCCGTCACCCCGCTCGGAGGGGCTCTGTTCCTGGCCGGCTGGCTGATCCTGGTGTTCCAGCGGGGCGGCGGGGGCGACTCGATCCTCAACCGCCTCAACCTTTAGTAGAATCGGCTCGTGAGAGCCCTCACCTTCCTTGCCCGCCGCTTCGTGGCCGGCGACGACGTCTCCGACGCGATCGCCGCCGTGCGCGCGCTCAACGCCGACGGCCTCAAGGCGACCCTCGACAATCTCGGCGAGGACAGCACGGACAAGGCCCGGGCGCTCGCGGCCGCCGACGAGAACATGCTCATGCTGCGGCGCCTCTCCGAATCCGGGGTGGACGCGAACATCTCCCTCAAGCTCACCCAGCTGGGCATGGGCTTCGACGACGTCCTAGCCAAGGAGAGCCTCCTGCGCATCGTGGAGGAGGCCGAACGCGTGGGCTCCTTCGTGCGCATCGACATGGAGGGTTCGGCGTTCACGCAGAAGACGCTCGACATCTTCTACTCCATCCACGGGAAGCATCCGGGCGTCGGCATCGTGCTGCAGGCGATGCTGCGGCGCACCGAGCAGGACTGCCGGGACGCGGTCGCCCGGAAGGTCCGCGTGCGGCTGTGCAAGGGCGCCTACAAGGAGCCGGCCTCCGTCGCGTTCCCGGACAAGAAGGACGTGGACGCCAATTACGATCGGTGCGCCGCGATCCTGGCCAAGGCGCCGCTTCCCGCGATGGCGACGCACGACGATAAGCGCATCGAATCCGCGCTGAAGGCCTTCGACGCGGCCGGCCTGGTGAAGTCCGAGTACGAGCTGCAGATGCTCTACGGCATCCGCGGCCGCCGCGCGCGCGAGCTGGCCGCGAAGGGCCACACGGTGCGCATCTACGTCCCGTACGGGACGCACTGGTTCCCGTATTTCACCCGCCGCATCCGCGAGCGCAAGGAAAACCTGCTGTTCGTCGCGAGGAACCTCTTCGAATGAAAGCCCTGCTCAAGCCGAAGCCCGGACCCGGCGCGGTCTTCGAGTCCACGGACGATCTGGCGATCAGGCCGGACGAGGTGCTGATCAAGGTCCACCGCGCCTCCATCTGCGGCTCCGATCTCCCGATCTACGGCTGGAACTCCTGGGCGCCGGAGCGCTTCAAGACGCCGTCCACGTTCGGCCACGAGTTCTGCGGCACGGTGGCCGAGGTCGGCGCCTCCGCGCGCGACTTCAAGAAGGGCGATTTCGTCTCCGTCGAGAGCCATATCTTCTGCGGCCTGTGCTACCAGTGCCAGAACGGCCAGCGCCACGTGTGCCGCGAGATGAAGATCATCGGGGTGGACGGGCCGGGCGGATTCGGCGAGTACGCGGCCGTCCCCGCGCGCTGCGCCTGGAAGCACTCCGACGATTCGTTGAGAGATCTCGGCTCTCTCTTCGAGCCGTTCGGCAACGCCGTGTACTCCGTCCTCGTCGAGCCGGTCGCCGCCAAGTCCGTGCTCGTCATGGGCTGCGGCCCGCAGGGACTGTTCTCCATCGCGGTCGCCAAGGCCTCCGGCGCCGACCGCATCGTCGCGGTCGAGGGCTCGAAGTACCGCGCCGAGCTCGCCCTGCGCATGGGCGCGACCACGGTGGTCTCTCCCGACGAGGACGCGGTCAAGGCCGGCAAGGTCAAGGACGGCTTCGACGTGGTCTGCGAGATGTCCGGCGCCCAGGCCGCCATCACCAACGCCTTCAAGTACGTGCGCTCCGGCGGCCGCATCACCGCCTTCGGCATCCCGTCCAAGAAGGTCGAACTGGACTGGGCGAACGACCTCATCTTCAAGGGCGTGCGCGTGCACGGCATCGTCGGCCGCGAGATCTTCGAGACGTGGTACAAGGCGGACCGGCTCCTGCGCTCCGGCGCGGTCGACCTCAAGCCCGTCGTCACGCACCAGTTTCCGCTGAAGGACTTCGAGAAGGGCTTCGCCGCGATGACCGCGCCCTCGCGCGACTGCGGCAAGGTCGTCTTCGTCCCCTGACGGGCGCCGGTCGAGCCGCGCGGCGAGCGCCGCGCTCGTCCCGTTCCGTCCGCGCCCGGCTTTCATGGTTTTATTCCAGGGGGGAGCGCGCCGTTTCCGGAGGGCCGCCGGCCGGGGGGCGTTCGGCGGGGCGTTTGAGTTGTCTATAATTATAGACAATCAGGCTCAACGCCGGAAAGACCGCGGAAGGATGGTTTATCGGGCCTTCGGCTTGAACGTCGCCAGCAAGGCGTCGAAGGCCGCGGGCGTTCCGGGGGTGCCGGCGGGCCAGGAGTGCTCGAGGACGAACAAGCCCGCGGGCGACGGCACCAGCACCGCTCGCGTCGCGAACTTCTTGATTCCGGAGTGGGGATCGTGGAATTCGGAGGTGGAGAGGAACTCCCAGGCCTTGGCGCCTCCCGCGGCGGTTTCGGCGAGCGGGGTCGGCAGTCCCGGGATGGACGCCCGGTAGCCCTCGGGCGTCGCGCCCGGACGCAGCGAGACGCGGATGCTCTCGGCGAACGGACGCTCGCCCGCCGGCGGGCCGAAGAACGCGGCCTTGCGCGTCTCGCCCGGGGAGTCGTCGACGCGCCAGCCGCCGGGGAGGGTCGCCGAGAAGGCGTCGTCGCGGGCGACGTAGAGCGCCGGGGCGTTCGGATCGGTGCGCGCGCAGGCGCCGGCGAGCAGGACGGCGATCAACAAGCGCTTCACGGGGCCCTCCCCTGCGCGGCCTTGGCCTTGGCGATGCGGGCGAGCGTCGCCGCGCGTTCGCTCTCATCGGGGATCGACTTGGCCCACGCGGCGGCGTAGTCCAGCAGGCGCTCGCGCTCGGCCCGCTCGGCGACGGCGTAGGAGATCGCCGGGGGGCCCCCGGGGCGCCGCGGCTCCGTCTTCACGGCCATGGCCTTGGCCAGGTTTTCCTCGACCACCGAGCGCACGTCGCGCTCGTAGGCTCGCGACACGCCGGCGGGCCAGCCCTTCTCCGCCAGGCGGGATCGAATGGCCGTCACCGCCGACAGGCGCGCGTCGCGCTGCGCCGGATCGCCGGACGCGGCCGCGATCCAGTCGGCGGTCTCGTCCGCCAGCTCGGAGAACAGCCCGGCGGGATCCGCGAATGCAGAGGGAGGGAGCCTCTGGAAAATCGTCAGGGCGACGTGGGGCCCGGCGGCGCGCCGGTAGTGCGCGACCAGGGGCGCGGCCGTCTCGCGCCGCAGGGTCTCCACGCCGTCGAGGAAGGCCCGGTCGCGCGCGTCGACTTCGGCGCGATAAGCGGCGAGAGCGCCGTCGCCGATGTCGAAGCCGCGCTCCTTCAGCGTCTGCTTGAGCCAGTTGAGCGCGCCGTTCCCGCTCTTCACCTCGCGCGCGGCGCCGCGGCGCTCCCGCTGGCGCGCGGCGATGTCGTCGACGGGCATGCTGCCCACGAAGCTCGACATGTACATGGCCGTGATCCGGTCCTTGAACTCGTCGGGATTGCTCAGCATGCCCAGGCAGTAGTCGCGCCACCCCGAGCGGGCGATCGCCGCGGCGCCCTTCGACAGCAGGTAGCGGCAGTGCTCCCGGTGCGCCTCGTGCTCCTGCGCGAGCGGGTTCCCCATCGGCAGATTGCCCCGGATCAGCTCGTCGGCGACGCGGTTGCGTCGCGCCTGCGCGCCGTGGAGCAGCTCGTGGAAATAGGTGACGTCGAGCTGATCGACGATGAGGGGCAGCAGGGACGGTTCCTGGTCGAGGAGCTCGCCCAACTTGCGCGGATCCAGCAGGCGCGCCTCGAGCGCCTTGTATTTCTCCGGCGGCAGCCCGGCCCGGGCGACGCTGACGACCTGCCAATGATTGATGATCATGGAGTCGGACGAGGGATCGTAGTAGGCGCCGGCGAGATGGGGGTCGTTCGAGCTCTGCGTGAGCTTGAGCAGATGGACGTTCGGCTTGCCCCGGCCGCGCGGGCCGCCGAACTGGGCGAGCAGCTCCCGTCCCGGGGCGGTCTGGGCGAGCCGCTCGTCGAACGCCGCGCCGAGCCGGCGTCCGAGCTCGCGCTCCACCGGGTCGACGATGTCCTTGCGGCGACGGGCGACGCCCGGGCTGCGCCCGGCGCGCGTCGCGCCGACGAAGTCGCCCAGGCCTCTTTGCCCGTCGAAATAGAGCGTCGACTCCGCGTAGGAAGCCTGGGCGGGAGCGCGGAGCTGCGCGACCGTGGTGCCGGGACGCTGCAGGAGCTCCTTGAGCGCCGGGGGCAGCTCGGTGCCGGCGGCGGCGAGGGCGAGCATCGCCTGGCCGATGCCGGCGGGGACCGGGGCGTCTCCGGGGAGATCGCGCAGCTTGGCCAGCAGGCTTTCGAGCGCGATGTGGGCGAGATGCTTGCGATTGGAAGCGGCCCACATGCTCAGCGCGATCTCGGTCAGGGGCTCGCCGTCGGTTCCGATCAGCCGGCAGGTCGTCTCGTCGAGCCGGAAGCCGGCGAAGGCGAACTGCGTCCAGAGGGTCGCGTCGATCTTGTCGTAGGACAGATCGAGCGGGCGCATCGCCGCGGCCATGGCGGCCGAGGAGACGACGACTCCGTCCTTGAGCAGGCGCGCGCCGTCGATCCGGTAGCCGATCAGCTCCCAGTACGGCCGGTCCTCCGCCTTGATGGGATTCTTGCGCAGGTCCCAGGGAGGGGAGGCGGCGGGCGGCGCGGCTCGCGGCGGAGGCGCCGCGAGGCCCGCGCAACGGCCTTCGGGCAACGGCACCGCCTGCCCGGGCGAGTCGACGGGCGCGTGGCTGTGTCCGAGGGGCCCGTACGGGCAGGCCGCCGCGGGAGCGGCCAACAAAACGAGCAACGCCGGGAGGGGTGCCGGGCGCATCAGGCGCAGTATAGACCCCGAACGCGGGCGATTCAAGGGCGAAATTCGTCTATAATCCTAGACATGATCTACGGCAAAGGCCATCTCGCACGGCCGCTCGACGCGGCGCTGTCTGCTCCGACCCGCCTGGCGGTGCTGCGCGCGCTGGCGCGGGCCAAGGCCCCCATGACCGGGCGGGCCGCGGCGCGCGCGGCCGGGGTCAACCACCAGGGCGCGGCCGTCGCGCTCGCGGCCCTGGAGCGCCTCGGCTTGGTCGAGCGCCGCGCGGAGGGCCGGGCGGGATTGTGGCGCCTGGACGGGCGCCGGTGGCTGGTCCGCGAACTGCTGCTGCCGCTGCTCGCGCGCGAAGCCGAGCACGCGAGCGGCGTCGTCGGCGCGGTCAAGCGGGCGCTGCGCGGCAAGGCCGCGGCCGTCCTGCTCGGCGGCGCCGCGGCGAAAGGCCGCATGAAGCCCGGCGACGCGGTGGAACTGGTCGCAGTCGAGGGAGCCGGCGGGCGCCGCCCGCTGGGAGAGGCTCTCCGCGCCCTGAGCGCCGAACTGGGCGAGTCCTGGGGGCTGCGCGTGGAGACGCGCGTGCTGCCGCGCCGGGAGGCCGCGCGCGCGGCCGCGGTCGAGGACCTGTGGGAGCTCCTGCCGCGGGAGGGCCCGCCGTCCTACTTCGCGGGGACGACCGACCAGCGGTAATACGGCGGGGCCGCGCAATCGGGGCACTGCTCGGCGTCGAAGCCCACGCGCGAATCGCAGTCGCCTCCGGCCGCGCGCTGGTGAAAGAACAGCGGGATCGCCGTGAAGCTGCGCTCGGCGTGGAGGATGTGGCAGGCGCGGGAGCGGTCGTAGGCCGCGAACAGGCCCTCCTTGCGCGAGAAGTCGCCCGAATCCTCCCGGCGCCAGCCGACGCGGAAGCTGAGCGGCGCCCGGTCCCCGGGCGACGCCAGCTCCCGCCACAAGAGGCCCTGCGTCGTCAGAAGGACGGCGGCGGCGAAGGCGTACGCCTTGCGCTTGTCCGGGCGCGGCAGGGCGGCCAGCGCGGCGGCCAGCGCGGGCAGCCAGAGCAGAAGAGAGAGCGAGTAGTAGCGCAGGGAGCTCGTGTGGCGGAACGCGATGAATACCGCCGCGTAGGCCGCCGGCCAGAGACGCAGGGTGCGCTCGTGGAAGGACAGCCGGCGGTCATGCCAGGCGCGCACCGTGGTCCAGGCGAGCAGCGCGCAGAGCGACAGCCCCCACGCGTGCAGCGGCAGGGATGCCGGCAGGGGCAGGCGCAGCGAGAACAGCCGCTGGAAGACGACGGGGCCGGCCAGGATCTGCGCCATCGGGGCCAGGTGCCAGACGGCGAAGGCGAGGAGAGACGCGCCGAGCAGTCCGCCGAGCGCGCGGGGAGCGAGTTCGAAGGGGCGCTTGAGCAGGCGCGCCGGGAGGGCGTGCGCGGCGGCGGCGGCGGCGGCCGGCAGCAGGAGCAAGGCGGCCGTCAGCAGCCAGCGCCGCTGTTCCCAGGCTTCCTCGGTGACGGGATGTTTGGCCAGCGCCAGGACGGTTCCGGCGGCGAGCGCGGCGGCGGCGGAGCGCAGGCGCGGTTCGGCTTCCGTCTCGCCGCCCCACGCGGCCCGGGCGCCGAAGAGCACGACGAGGGAGGCCGGGATCGACAGGAAGATGAAATGATTCATGGTTCCCGCCATCGTGAGCGCGACGAGCGCGGCCGTCCCCCCGGAGCGGGCCAAGACGGCGAAAGTCCCGAGCACCAGCGCCGGATGCAGCGCGTACACCTCCCAGGCCAGGCGCGACTTCATGAGCAGATAGGCCGACCCTCCGCACAGCAGCAGGAAGGCCGCGCCGGCTTCGGGCGAGACGCGCCGGCGCACGTGCAGCCAGAGGCCGGCGATCGCGGCGGCGTTGAGCAGGGCTCCGGGCAGGCGCAGGCTCTCCAGCGAGAAGCCGCGCGCGTCGAAGAAGGCCGCCGCGAGCGCCGCGAACACCGGACCCGTGTAGTGGTTCATCTGGTGGGGCGTGTAGAGTCCCCGCGCGCGCAGGCGCTCGGCGAAGAGGCCGATCCAGGCCTCGTCCAGGGACATGGCGGGAACCGCGGCCAGGCGCCAGAGCAGGCAGCCCAGGCACAGGGCCAGCAGGAGCAGGGCGGCGGCGTCGGCGCGTCTCACCGCGACATTCTATATAATCCCCGCATGACGACTAAGACCGACGCCTTGATGGACTTCCTCGATGAGGAGAACGCCCTGCTGTCCCGGGAGGGCCGCGCGGTGCGCTGGCGCGTCGTCTCCGGCCGCCAGGCGCCGGTGTGCGTGGTCGACGGCAAGAAGGTCGTCAATCTCACCTCGAACAACTATCTCGACCTGACCGGGCACCCGAAGCTCATCGCCGCCGCCAAGGCCGCGGTCGACAGCCACGGCGTCGGCACGGCGGCGGTGCGCACCATCATTGGGACCCAGGACGTGCACCGCGCGTTCGAGGAGAAGCTGGCGAAGTTCAAGGGCACCGAGGCCGCGCTCGTGTTCCAGTCCGGCTTCACGGTCAACGTGGGCGTCGTGCAGAGCCTGATGAGCGACCCGAAGGACCTGCTGATCTCCGACGAGCTCAACCACGCCTCCATCATCGACGGCGGCCGCCTGTCCAAGGCGGTCCGCAAGGTGTACCCGCACAAGGACCTCAAGGCGCTGGAGGCGATCCTGTCCTCGCCCGAGGCCCGCGGCGCGCGCCGCCGGATGATCGTCACCGACGGCGTGTTCTCGATGGACGGGGACCTGGCGCCCCAGCCCGCGATCTGCGACCTGGCGGAGAGGTACGGCGCCTTCATCATGGTCGACGACGCTCACGCCTCCGGCGTGATGGGACCCGCCGGCCGCGGCACGCCCTCGCACTTCGGCGTCTCCGGGCGCGTGCAGGTGCAGATCGGCACCTTGTCGAAGGCCGTGGGGGCCGTCGGCGGCTACGTGGCCGGCCAGAAGCGCCTCATCGACTACCTCTCGTCCGTGGCCCGTCCGCTCCTGTTCTCCTCGTCGCACCCGGCCTCGGTGATCGCCACCTGCTCGGCGGCGCTCGACGTGATGCTGGAGGACGAGGCGCGCATCAAGACGCTCTGGTCGAACGCCGCCCATTTCAAGAAAGGCCTGAAAGACCTCGGCTTCGACACGGGCGCCTCCGAAACCCCGATCACCCCGGTCATCGTCGGCGACACGAAGAAGGCTCAGGAGTTCTCCGCGCGCCTGTTCGACGAAGGCGTCTTCGCGCTGGCCATCTGCTTCCCCACGGTCGCGCGCGGCAAGGACCGCCTGCGCACGATCGTGTCCTCCGGCCACACCGCGAAGGACCTCGACTTCGCCCTCGAGAAGTTCGCGAAGGTCGGGCGCGAGCTCGGCCTGATCCGCTAGCGCGGGAGGGGGAGGTCGGCGCCCTGCGCCGCGGCGGCGTTGAGCTCGGCGGCGAGCGCCGCGCGCTTCCCCGCCGGTTCCACGCCCAGGCGGCGCTCCATCTCGTCGAGCGCTGCGTCGAAGTTCGGCGCGAGCCGGCGCATCAGGCCGTCGTCCAGCGCGGCGGCGGCGGCGAAGAAGCTCACCCGCTCGGGCGCGGGACGCGCGAGCGCGATCTCCGCGGCGCTCCAGGAGGTCGCGGCCATGGCGAGCGTCCACTGGCCGTACGCGCGGCGGGCCGGGGCGTCGGACAGGCGCGCGAGCAGGCCGGCGAGCTTGGCCGGATCGGCGGCGTCGGTCCGGATCGTCCGAACCACGGACGGCGCGGCGACGTAGGCGTCGACCTCTCGTACGGCGTTCTCCTGGGCCTCGAGATCGCCGCCCAGGCGGCCGAGAGCGTTGACGATCACGCCCATGCCTACGTTCTGCAGCGCCACGTCGCAGTCCTGCGCGAAGTGCCACCCGAGGAGGACCTCTCGGCGCAGCGCGGCCTCCCGCGCTCCGGCGTCCGCGGCGGCGTCGGCGGCGGCGGAGCGCGCGCCGAGCGCGCGCGAGGCCGCGTAGAGCAGTTTCATGCGCAGGGCCGTCGCGGCCAGCGCGGCGTCGAGTCCGGGCGTCGCGATCCGGGCCCCGAGCGTGGAGCGGGACTTGGTCAGCGCCAGGTCCAGGCGGGCGAGCTGCTCGGTCGTGAGCGCGCGGGGCGGCCCGGCCCACGTTTCCTGGGAGGCCGAAGCCAGGATCGCGACGTAGTCCTCGGCCGCGTCGGCGTCCGCGAGATCGGGCGGGAGAAAGGCGTGCAGGCCGGGCGCGTCGGCCCGGACTCCGGAGGAGGGGGGCGGCGCCGCCTCTTCCCAGAACAAGACGGGCAGCAATAAGGCGGCGAGGAGCGCGAGGGCGACGCCGCCGCCGATCAGCCAGACGCGCAGGCGCAGGGACGCCTGGGGTGAGAGAGCCGGTCGAGCCGAGGCCTCATCGGACCGCGGGCCGGCCAGCGCGAAGGCCTCGTCGATCTGTCCGTGTTCGAAACCCTGGGCGGCGAGCGCGGCGCGGATCGTCCCGTCGCTCTCGGACGCGCGATGGGAGCGGATGTAGTCGGCGGCGACCTGGGCGGAACTCACGAGGCGAGTATAGGACGGCGCGTGCGCGCCGTCAACCCGGGTCTTGACGTCCGGCATTTCTTGATGTATCATACTTTCAGAAAATTATGAAAGACAACGCCAAGGCGAAGTTCATCGGGACCTGGGGGGAGATGGCTTCCTGCTGGGGCATCAACAAGACGATGGCCCGCATCCACGCCCTGCTCATCGCCTCCGACGCGGCGCTCTCGACCGACGAGATCATGGAGCAGCTCGAGATCTCGCGCGGCAACGCCAACATGAACCTGCGCGCCCTCGTGGACTGGGGCCTCCTGCGCCGCGTGTCGGTCGGCTCGGAGCGCCGCGAATACTTCTCCGCCGACCTGGACGCCTGGAGCATGGGCTGCCGCATCGCGCGCGAGCGCAAGAAGCGCGAGATCGAGCCCGTGATCGGGGCCCTGGGGGAGTGCCTCGACGAGTCCAACGACCCCAAGTTCAAGAGGAAGATTTCGGAGCTGCTGGAGCTGGTCAAGACCGTGGATTCCGTGCTGGGACGCCTGGCCCAGCAGGAGCGCAACGTCGTCATGCCGAAGGTGCTCGCCGTCTTAAAGACGATGGCCTGACTTGGTATAATCGAGGACCCCATGCCGATCTCCCTTCTTAAGGTAGAGGACTCCCTGACCCGGGTCCGCGCCGGACTGGAAAACCGGGCCCGCCGCATCTAGGGCCGGGTCGGCCAGGAGCTGGCCGCCTTCGTGTCCCGCCCCGGCAAGATGCTGCGCTCGCGCTTCTGCCTGCTGCTCGGCGGCGCGCTCGGCGTGGCCGAGGACAAGGCCGAGGCGGCCTCGCGCGCCCTCGAGCTCGTGCACAACGCCTCCTTGATCCACGACGACTGCGTCGACGAGGCCACCTTGCGCCGCGGCTACCCGACGGCCAACGCCGCCTTCAACATCCCGACCGCCCTCCTGCTGGGCGACCTCGCCTTCTCGCAGGGCCTGGAGGAGGCCGTCGACATCTCGCCGAACGCCGCGCGCCTGCTCGTCACCGCCGTGCGCGAGATGTCGGTGGGAGAGCTCCAGGAGGAGTTCCTCAAGGGCTCGACGGATCTCTCGGTCGACGCCTACATGGGCATCTGCTCGCGCAAGACCGGCGCCCTCTTCGAGTGGGCCGGCGCCGTGCTCTCCGAACTCTCGCCCTTCCCGCACGAGCTCGGCGACCCGCCCCGCCTGGCCTGCGCCGCGGGCATCCTGCTCCAGCTCGTCGACGACATCCACGACTACACCCTTCCCGAGCGCGCGAGCGGCAAAGACGACAACCAGGACCTGAAGAACCGCCGGCTGACGTTGCCCTGCCTGTACGCGCTGGCCGGCAAGGACCGCGAGGACTTCCTCAAGCTGTGGAACGCCTCCGACGCGGCGGGGATCGCCAAGCTCCTCAAGGAGCGCGGCCACATCCAGAAGGCCCGCGAGACGGGCCGCGAGCTCGTGGACTCGATGATTTCGATGGTCAAGAAGCTGCCGTGCAAGGCCGAGGCGAACGAGCTCGCGTTCTTCGTCGAGCTGCTGGCCAAGCGGGAGTTCTGAGGATATGTCGTACGAGGCGCTGATCAAGAAGGCGTGGTCGAGCGGGTCCTACACGCTCGACGAGGCGGAGGCGGCGAAGGCCGACCCCGCCGCGGCCCAGGGCCGCCGCGCCGTGCGCCTCGAGATGGAACAGATCGCGGAGAGGGAGGCCTGGGATTCCGGCGCCTGCTTCAACGCCCACAAAGAGGGAATCATGAAACTCGCCCCGTTCGTCAAGTTCCGTGAGGAGAAGTTCGGCGCGGTGCTCTTCGAGACGCGCTCCGAGAAGGTGTTCACGCTCAGCCCCACCGGCGCCGCCGTCGTGCGCGAGGTCATCGCGGGCGCGTCGTCGGCCGACCTGGTGGAGAAGCTCAAGGCCAAGTACGAGGATCCGTCCGGCAAGATGGCGCAGGAGGCTCCGGCCTTCCTGAAGCAGCTGCAGGAGAAGGGGCTCATCGTCGAGTAAAACCATGGAAGACAAAGAGACGTCGGACCTCGGGGCGCCGCTGTACGTCGCCTGGCAGATCACCAACGAGTGCAACCTCGCCTGCCTGCACTGCATCGAGGAAAGCGGCCCCGGCAAGGCCTTTAAAGACGAGCTGACGACCTCCGAAGCGATGAACGTCATCGACCAGCTCGTGAAGAGCGAGGTCCCCTACGTCTCCTTCTCCGGCGGCGAGCCGATGGTCCGCCCGGACTTCTTCCAGATGGTCGAGCGCATCACCAAGGGCGGCGTGGGCCTCAAGATCGAGACGAATGGTCATTATTTGACCAAAGAGAACTGCAAAAAGCTCAAGGACCTCGGCGTCAAAGCCGTTCAGGTCTCTCTCGACGGCGCGTCCACGGCGTCGTTCAACAAGATGCGGGTCCATGGCCGTTTCGAAGAGGCTCTCAAAGGCATCGAGAACCTCCGCGAGGCCGGCGTCCCGATCGAGATCAACTTCGTGCCCGCGAAGTTCAACATCAAGGAGATCGGCGCCGCCGTCGACCTCGCCCACAAGATCGGCGCCTACTCGTTC
>CAZURZ010000015.1:26963-43796 GCA_964623465.1 uncultured Elusimicrobia bacterium | reverse complement strand
TCCACACCGCGCGCCCCGGCGTCGTCATCGGCAAGAAGGGCGCCGACATCGAGGCCCTGCGCAAGAACGTCGAGGCCATGACCTCCCGCAAGACGTACGTCAACGTCATGGAGATCAAGGATCCCGAGCTCGATTCCCGCCTCGTCGCGGACTCGATCGCGGTCCAGCTCGAGAAGCGCATCGCCCACCGCCGCGCCATGCGCCGCGCGATGGAGCGCACGATCCAGTCCGGCGCGCTGGGCATCAAGGTCATGATCTCGGGCCGCGTGAACGGCGCCGAGATCTCGCGCCGCGAGTGGCAGCGCGAGGGCCGCGTGCCCCTGCACACCTTCGCCGCCGACGTCGACTACGGCACGGCCGAGGCGATGACGTCCGCCGGCCTCATCGGCGTCAAGGTCTGGATCTTCAAGAAGCAGCACTTCCAGAAGTCTCTCAAGGAGCTGCAGCAGATGGCCAAGAAGGAGGCGGCGCTGGTGGCCGCCGCGATGGCCGTCGAGAGCGGCGACGCCCCTGAGGGCGCCGCGCCGGCTCCCACGGAGGCCCGCTAACATGTTGATGCCCAAGCGCGTCAAGTATCGCAAGCCGCACTCCCACCCGCGCATCAAAGGTCCCGCCAAGCGCGGCGTCTCCATCGCGTTCGGCGAGTACGGCCTCAAGGCGCTCGAGCCGAAGTGGGTCACCGCCCGCCAGATCGAGTCGTCGCGCGTGACGATCTCCCGCCACCTGAAGAAAGGCGGCAAGCTCTGGGTCCGTATCTTCCCGGACAAGGCGATCACCAAGCACCCCGCCGAGACCCGCATGGGTAAAGGCAAGGGCGCTCCCGATCATTGGGCCGCCGTCATCCGCCCGGGCCGCATCCTCTTCGAGGTGTCCGGCCTGACCACCGACGAGGCGAAGAAGGCCTTCAAGATGGCCTCCTACAAGCTTCCGATCCTGACCAAGTTCGTCGCCCGCGAGCACATCTAATATGGCCGACAAGAAGACGAAGACCGCGACGCAGACCGCGTCGAACCCGGCGGAGCTCCAGAAGGAGCTTCGCGCGGCTCTCGAGAAGAGCGCCAAGCTGCAGTTCCAGCACAACGTCGCTCCTCTCAAGAACCCGATGGAATTGCGCCATCTCCGCCGCGAGATCGCGCGCATCAAGACCAAGCTTTCCGTGAAGGAGGCCGCGAAGTGACGAAGACCGCCGCCGCACCCGCCGCCGCCGTCGAGACCGACCGCGGCCTTCGCAAGACCCTCGAGGGGATCGTGGTGTCCGACAAGATGGACAAGACGCGCGTCGTCCGCGTGTCGCGCTCCATCCGCCACCCGTTCTACGAGAAGATCATGTCGAAGTCGAAGAAGTTCCACGCGCACGATGAGAACAACACCGCGCGCGAGGGCGACGTCGTCGAGATCGCCTCGACCCGCCCGCTCTCCAAGCTGAAGCGCTGGCGCATCGTGCGCATCGTCAAAGCGGCCCCGAAGGGCCTGGCGGAGGCCAAGTAAATGATCCAGCTCCGCGCGATGCTCAACGTCGCCGACAACTCCGGCGCGCGCCGCCTGCAGTGCTTCCACGTCATGGGCGGCTCCTACCGCAAGTACGCGTCCCTGGGCGACATCATCGTCTGCTCGGTGGTCGACGCTCTCCCCAACGGCGCGATCAAGAAGGGCACGGTGGTCAAGGCGGTCGTGGTGCGCGTGAAGCGCAACCTGCGCCGCGCCGACGGCTCGCACGTCGCCTTCGACGACAACGCCGCCTGCCTCATCGACGACAAGAACGAGCCGAAGGGGACCCGCGTGTTCGGCCCCGTGGCCCGCGAGCTCCGCGACAAGGAGTTCCTCAAGATCGTCTCGCTCGCCCCGGAGGTCGTGTAACGTCATGAAGTTCAAGATCAAGAAGAAGGACAAGGTCGTCGTCATCTCCGGCAAGGAGAAGGGCAAGACCGGCGAGGTGTTGGAGCTCATCGCCGGCGACTGCTGGACCCCGGCCCGCGTGCTCGTCTCGAAGGTCAACCTCGTGACCAAGCACAAGAAGCCGACCCAGACCGACCCCGGCGGCCTCACGAAGATCGAGGCCCCCATCGCGCTTTCCAACGTCATGCTCGCCGACCCGAAGTCCGGCAAGCCGACGCGCTCCCGCGTGAAGGTCGCCGCCAACGGCGACAAGACCCGCGTGGCGGTGAAGTCCGGCGAGACCATCGCCTAATAAAGAGAAGAAGAGATCATGGCTGAGAAAACCGACGCAGAGAAGGCCCGGGCGGCGAAAGCCGCGCAGGCCGCGAAAAAGGCGGGCCTCGAGAAGCAGGCCGCGTCCAAGGCCGGTCCGGCGTTCGAGCTGAACGCCGAGGGCCGCGAGACGGAGCACCCGACTCCGCGCCTCAAGACCTACTACCGCGAGACCGTCGTCGCCGAGTTCATGAAGAAGCACTCGCTGACGAACATCCACCAGGTTCCGAGCCTGAGCAAGATCGTGCTCAACGTCGGCGTCTCCGAGGCGCGCGACAACGTGCAGATGCTCGACAACGCCCGCGAGGAGCTGGCGCTGATCACCGGCCAGTGGCCGCAGGTCCGCAAGGCCTCCAAGTCGATCTCGAACTTCAAGCTGCGCGAGGGCATGCCGATCGGCGTGCGCGTGACCCTGCGGGGCGACCGCATGTGGGAGTTCCTGGACAGGCTCATCGCGGTCTCCATACCGCGCATCCGCGACTTCCAGGGCCTCGAGCCCCGCGGCTTCGACGGCTCCGGCAACTTCAACCTCGGGCTGAAGGAGCAGTTGATCTTCCCCGAGATCAAAGCCGAGCGCGTCACCAAGCAGCGCGGCATGAACATCTCGTTCGTCATCAGCGGCGGCAACGACGGCCTGAGCCTGGACCTGCTCCGGGACCTCGGCATGCCGTTCCGCAAGGAACAGTCGGGCAAGGGGAGAAAATAAGACATGGCTACTACCGCGTGGCGCGCCAAGATGGTGAAAGCGCCCAAGTTCTCCACCCGTCACCGCAACCGCTGCCAGATCTGCGGCCGCCCTCGCGCGTTCTACCGCGATTTCGGCCTCTGCCGCATGTGCTTCCGGAAGATGGCCCACAACGGCCTACTCCCGGGCATCAAGAAGTCGTCCTGGTAAAACAATCATGGATCCTATCTCCGACCTGCTGACCCGCATCCGCAACTCCAACATCCGCCAGAAGGACCGCGTCGACGTCCCGATGTCGAAGATGAAGATGGAAGTCGTCCGCGTCCTGAAGGAGGAGGGCTTCATCGCCAACTTCAAGACTCTGTACAACGGGACCAACAAGCGCGGCACCATCCGCGTGTTCCTGAAGTACTCGCCGACGAAGGAGGCCGTCATCCGCGGCATCAAGCGCGTGTCGAAGCCCGGTCTGCGCGTGTACCGCCCGCACGACGACATCCCCAAGGCTCGCGGCGGCTTCTCGGTGACGATCCTTTCGACCTCGCAGGGCATCATGACCGGCGAGGCGGCGAAGGAAAAGAAGGTCGGCGGCGAAGTTCTCTGCCAGGTCTGGTAACAAGAGGAAAATATGTCTCGAATCGGTAAACAGCCGGTCGTCATCCCGCAGGGAGTCCAGGTCAAGCTGGAGGGCGGGAACGTCGTCGCCAAGGGGCCCAAGGGCGAGCTCAAGGAGCCGCTCCACCCCTACGTCAAGGCCGAGATCAAGGACGGCAAGGTCCTGCTCAGCGCGGATCCCTCGGTCGCCCGCGACGCCGCCGCGATCTGGGGCATGACCCGCGCGCGGCTCAACAATCTCGTCACCGGCGTGGCCACGGGCTACTCCAAGGTCCTGGAAATCCACGGCCTCGGCTTCCGCGGCGAGGTCGCGGGCCAGAAGCTGACGCTCGCGATCGGCAAGTCGCACCCGGTCGTCTACGACGCGCCCAAGGGCGTGACGCTGACGATCGACGCGAAGAAGACCGTTTTGACCGTGTCCGGCGTGAACAAGGACCAGGTCGGCGCCGTCGCGGCGGACATCCGCGAGCTGCGCAAGCCCGAGCCTTATAAGGGCACGGGCATCCGCTACCAGGGCGAGTACGTCCGCAAGAAGGCGGGCAAGACCGCCGCCGGCGCCAGCGCCGGAGCCGGAGGGAAGAAGTAAATGAAGAACAAGTGGATCCGGGCCGATTTCAGGAAGAAGGCGACTCGCGCGCGTCTGTTCGAGCACCGCGGGGAGCGGCCGCGCCTGACGGTGCACCGCAGCCTCAAGTACATCTACGCGCAGGTCATCGACGACGCGAAGGGCGTGACGCTCGCCTCCGCCTCGTCGCTCGATCCCGAGCTGCGCAAGGCGCTCAAGTCGCACCAGAGCGTCGACGCGGCGAAGAAGGTCGGCGAGACCGTCGCGGCGAAGGCCGTGAAGGCCGGCGTGAAGAAGGTCACCTTCGACCGCGGCCAGTACGTGTACCACGGCCGCATCAAGGCCCTGGCCGACGCGGCTCGCGCCGCCGGCCTCGAGTTCTAACGGAGATTTATTAGATGAGCACCGAAACGACGACTCCCACCACCACCGCGACGGTTCCGACCCAGCCCGTCGTTCCTCCCGCTTCCGAGCGCCCCGAGCGCGGCGGAGAGCGCGGCGAGCGCGGCCGCGGCGGACCCCGCCGCCGCGCACGCCGCGACAACCCCCGCGAAGAGGGCGGCTTCAAGGAGACCGTCGTCACGATCAACCGCGTGGCGAAGGTCGTCAAGGGCGGCAAGCGCTTCTCGTTCTCCGCGCTCGTCGTCGTCGGCGACGCGGCCGGCCAGGTCGGCTACGGCATGGGCAAGGCCAAGGACGTGCAGGCCGCCATCCTGAAGGGCAACTCGGCGGCGCGCAAGGCGCTGACGAAGTTCCCGATCGTCGCCGAGGGCACGATCCCGCACGAGATCGTCGCCAAGTTCGGCTCCGCCAAGGTCTGGATGAAGCCCGCGACCCCCGGCACCGGCGTCATCGCCGGCGGCGGCGTGCGCGCGGTCCTCGAGGCCGGCGGCGTCAAGAACGTCCTCACCAAGAGCCTCGGCTCGACCAACGCGTTCAACATGGTCGGCGCCACCATCGAGGCCCTCAAGCTCCTTCGCACGAAGGAAGACATCATCAAGCTCCGCGGGAAGTAAAATAAAATGACCGCCAAGAAGACCGCCCCCGTTCAGACGATCAGCCTCTCCAACCTTGAGCCCGTTCCCGGCTCGCGCCGCCGCCCGATCCGCCTCGGCATGGGCGAGGGCTCCGGCACCGGCCAGACCGCCACGCGCGGTCAGAAGGGCCAGCGCTCGCGCTCCGGCGACGGCAAGCTCGTCGGCTTCGAAGGCGGCCAGACGCCGCTGCTCCGCCGCATCCCGAAGCGCGGCTTCACCAACGGCCTGTTCAAGACCGTCTACCAGGTCATCGATCTCGGCACGCTCGACCGCGTGTTCAAGAACAAGGCGGAGGTCAGCCTCGAGGACCTGCGCATCCACAATTTGATCAAGGGCCGCCGGCCGGTCAAGATCCTCGGCGACGGCGAGCTCAAGCGCGCCATCAAGGTCAGCGCGCACGCGTTCTCCAAGAGCGCGAAAGAGAAGATCGAGAAGGCGGGCGGCAAGGCCGACGCCGTGAAGGCCGCCTAAGCATGCGCGGTCTCGCCGACATCTTCGACGTTCCGGAGCTGCGCAAGCGCGTCCTCTTCACTTTGGGCGCGATCGCCGTTTTCCGGATCGGCGCGGCGATTCCGATCCCGGGCGTCAACGGCGACGCGATCCGGGCGATCTTCAACGCCCAGCAGTCCAGCCTCCTCGGCTTCCTCAATACCTTCTCGGGCGGCGCCCTCGGGCGCTTCTCGATCTTTTCGATGGGCGTCGTTCCCTACATCAACGCCTCCATCATCATGAGCCTGCTGCAGGGCGCGCACGTCATCCCGGCGCTCGACCGCCTCGCCAAGGAAGGCGAGCTGGGCCGGCGCAAGCTCAACAGCTATACGCGCTACCTGACGCTCTTCCTCGCGGTGTTCCAGAGCTTCGGTCTGACCATCGCGATCACCAAGATGCAGGCTCCGGGCGGCATGCCCACGGTCGTCGATCCGAACTGGATGTTCTACTGCGTGACCGTGCTGACGATGACCGCCGGCACGATCTTCGTCATGTGGCTCGGCGAGCAGATGACCGAGCAGGGGATCGGCAACGGCGTCTCCCTCTTGATCTTCACCGGCATCGTCGAGCGCATTCCGGCCGCGGCCTGGAGCCTCTTCGAGCTCGTGCGGCTCGAGGAAATCAATCTCTTCGCGGCGATCGCCATCGTCGCGGTCTTGGCCGCCGTCATCGTCTCCGTCGTCTGGGTCGAGACCGCGCAGCGCAAGATCCCGGTCCAGTACGCCAAGCGCATGGTCGGCCGCAAGATGTACGGCGGCTCTCAGAGCTACCTGCCGCTCAAGGTCGACCAGAGCGGCGTCATCGCCGTCATCTTCGCGTTGTCGCTGCTCTCGGTTCCCGTCACCGTGGCGACCTTCATGCCCGAGACCGAGCGGGCGGGCAGCATCATGCGCTTCTTCCAGGGCGGCAACTACTGGTACGACGCCATCTACGCCGGCTTGATCATCTTCTTCTGCTACTTCTACAACTCCGTCTCGATCAATCCGGTCGACCTGGCGGAGAACATGAAGAAGTCCGGCGGCTTCATCCCCGGCATCCGTCCCGGCGAGCCGACGGCCAAGCACATCGAGTGGATCCTCGAGCGCATCACCCTCGGCGGCGCCCTCTTCGTCGCGGCGATCGCGATCATGCCCGACATCGCGCGGCGCGAGTTCAGCGTCCCCTTCTTCTTCGGCGGCACCTCGCTTCTCATCGCCGTCGGCGTCGCTCTCGACACGATGGGCCAGCTCGAGGCGCACTTGATCATGCGCCACTACGAGGGCTTCCTCAAGAAGGGACGCATCCAGGGCCGCTGGTTCAACGTCGGCAGCGGGGTCGCCCAGTGATCGCGATCCTCCTCGGCTCTCCGGGCTCCGGCAAGGGCACCCAGTCCAAGCGCCTGGCCGAGAAGTACGGCTTCCAGCACCTCGCCACCGGCGACATCTTCCGCGCCGAGATCGCGGCCAAGAGCCCCGTCGGCCAGAAGGCGCAGGATTATTTGAAAGCGGGCAAGCTCGTTCCGGACGCGATCGTCATCGAGATGGTCGCCGGCAAGCTCGAGGCGGGGGGGAAGTATCTCCTCGACGGCTTCCCGCGCACGCTCGAGCAGGCGCAGGGCCTCGACGAGATGCTCAAGCGCATGAAGTCCGCGGTCAATCTCGTCGTCTATCTCACCCTCCCGAAGGAAGAGGCGGTGCGCCGCATGACGTCTCGCCGCATCTGCACCGGCTGCGGAGAGGTCTACAACACGATCTCCCGCCCGACCGCGGTCGACGGCGTCTGCGACAAGTGCTCGGCGAAGGTCGTGCAGCGCGAGGACGACTCCGAGGCCACCGCGCAGAAGCGCCTGATGGTCTTCGAGGATCTCACGCACCCGCTCGTCGCCTACTACAAGGCCGAGGCCGATTTTCACGAGGTCGACGCCGCCCAGGCTCCGGACAAGGTGGAGGCCGCCCTGTCGGCCGTCATCGAGTCCTCGAAGGCGGCCCGCTGACGATGCTCATGCAGAAGAACGTCGAGGTCAAGAGCCCCGCCGAGATCGCGACCATGCGCCGCGCCGGCGCCGTCGTCGCCGACATCCTGGTCCTCCTCACCGGCCAGGTGCGCGCGGGCATGACCACCGGCGACATCGACGCGGTCTGCCGCGAGGAGCTCAAGAAGCGCGGCGCCAAGCCCGCGTTCCTGAACTACCACGGCTTCCCGGGCGTCATCTGCGTCTCGATCAATTCCGAAGTCGTCCACGGCATCCCGAGCAAGCAGCGCGCGCTCAAGGACGGCGACATCGTCGGGCTCGATTTCGGCTGCATCATCGACGGCTGGTACGCGGATTCCGCGCGGACCGTGCCGGTCGGGGCGGTCTCCGAGGACGCGCAGAAGCTCATGACCGTCACGCGCGAGTCCCTCGAGAAGGGTATCGCCGCGATCAAGGCCGGCAACCGCCTCGGCGACATCGGCTGGGCGATCCAGTCGCACGCGCAGTCCCACGGCTACTCGCTCGTCCGCGAGTTCGTCGGCCACGGCATCGGCCGCGCGCTCCATGAGGAGCCGCCGGTCCCGAACTACGGCAAGCCCGGCCACGGCCTGAGCCTGAAGGCCGGCATGACCATCGCCATCGAGCCGATGGTGAACATGGGCGGCCCCGAGGTCGCGACGCTCTCCGACGGCTGGACCGCGGTGACCAAGGACGGCAAGCTGTCCGCGCATTTCGAGCACACGGTCGCCGTGACGGAGACCGGGTTCGACATTTTGACCTTGCCGAGCAAGGCCTAAGAATTTGAGCATGACCAAAGAAGAGAAGATCGAAGTCGAGGGCCGGATCCTGGAGGCGCTGCCGAACGCGATGTTCCGCGTCGAGATCGCGCCGTCCAAGGTCGTCCTCGCGCACATCTCCGGCAAGATGCGGATGCACTACATCAAGATCCTGCCCGGCGACAAGGTGCGCATCGAGCTGTCCCCTTACGACCTGACCCGGGGACGCATCACTTATCGGGAGTAATGAAATGAAAGTCCGCGCGAGCGTGAAGCCGATTTGCCAGAAGTGCAAGATCGTGAAGAGAAACGGAGTCGTCCGCGTCCTGTGCTCGAACCCGAAGCACAAGCAGCGGCAGGGCTGATTCGATTTTTCGGTAAGGATACCAGGAGAATAAAAGTATGGCGCGTGTGGCAGGCGTGGATCTTCCCAAGAACAAGCGGATCGACGTTGCTCTCCAGTACCTCTACGGCGTGGGCGAGACCCGCGCGAAGAGCGTGCTCGAGAAGCTCACCGGGTCGGTGAAGGCCGATACCCGGGTCAAGGATTTGACCGAGGAGCAGGTCGTTCTGATCAACAACATGCTCACCAAGGAGTTCAAGGTCGAGGGCGACCTTCGCCGCGAGCAGCAGGCGAACATCTCGCGCCTCACCGAGATCGGCTCGTACCGCGGCCACCGCCATCGCCGCAACCTGCCGGCGCGCGGTCAGCGCACCAAGACCAACGCCCGCACCCGCCGCGGCCGCCGCAAGACGGTCGGCGTGGGCAAGGCCGCCTCGCCCACGGGCAAGGCCTAAGGATTTAGGAGAGAATCATGTCCGACGAAAAGACGACCGCCGCTCCGGCTAAAGCTCCGGCCGCGGCCCCGAGAAAGAAAGCCTGGAAGTCGCTGACCTTCGCGAAGGTCCACATCCAGTGCTCCTTCAACAACACGATCGTGTCCCTGACCGACGACCGCGGCGACGTCCTCGCCTGGGCGACGGCCGGCGGCTCCGGTTTCCGCGGCACCAAGAAGGGCACGCCCTTCGCCGCGGGCGTCACCGCGAAGAAGGTCGCCGACAAGGCCGTCCAGCTCGGCGTCAAGCAGGTCGCGGTCTTCATCAAGGGCCCCGGCCCGGGCCGCGAGACCGCGGTCCGCTCGCTCGGCTCCGCCGGTTTGATGGTCATCAGCCTCAAGGACGTCACGCCGATGCCGCACAACGGCTGCCGCCCGCCGAAGGCGAGGAGAGTCTAGTTCCATGGCGCGATACACTGGTCCCAAGGACCGCATCACTCGCCGTTTCGGCCAGCCGATCATCGGCTCGCCCAAGTCGCTCGAGAAGCGCAACATTCCTCCGGGCATGCACGGCCCGAAGCCGAAGCGCGGCAAGCCTTCCAAGCACTCGATCGGCCTCGCCGAGAAGCAGAAGCTTCGCTACATGTACGGCCTGCTCGAGAAGCAGTTCCGCCGCACGTTCGACCTGGCGAAGAAGGAGCCGGGCGCGACGGGCGAGCGCTTCATGCAGCTCCTCGAGACCCGTCTCGACAACGTGATCTTCCAGCTCGGCTTCGCGCGCTCCCGCCCGCACGGCCGCCAGTTGGTCGGCCACGGCCACGTGCTCGTCAACGGCAAGCGGGTGAACATCCCGAGCTTCCGCGTCGACACGGGCGACCGCATCGAGATCAAGGACAAGGCGCACTCGCGCCAGATGGCCTCGCTCGCGATGCTCGACAAGCGCCCCGTTCCCGCCTGGCTCCTCCGCGAGGACTCGGCGTTCAAGGGCACGGTCAACCGCCTCCCCGAGAAGGGCGAGATGGACCAGTCGATCAACATGCAGCTGATCATCGAATACTACTCGCGCTAAAACGCGGGCCAGTGAGACTGACGACAAAGAATTAGACGTAGGAGAGAATTAAATGGCTTACAAAGAGCTGATCCTGCCGCAGAAGCTGTCCGTCGACGAGAAGTCCATGTCGGACAGCTACGCCAAGTTCGTCGCCGAGCCGTACGAGCGCGGCTACGGGCACACGGTGGGCAACGCGCTTCGCCGCGTGCTGCTGTCGTCCCTCGAGGGCGCCGCGGTCACCGCGGTCCGCATCGAGAAGGCGACGCACGAGTACCAGGCGCTTCCGGGCGTGAAGGAGGATGTGATGAACATCCTGCTGAACCTCAAGAAGCTGCGCGTCAAGCTCTTCTCCAACGGCCCGGAGACGGTGTACCTCTCGGTCAACAAGGAGGGCGCGGTCACCGCCAAGGACGTCCAGGGCAACGCGAACGTCGAGGTCGTCAACAAGGACCTCGTGATCGCGCACCTCGAGGCCGGCGGCAAGCTCGACATGGAGATCGAGGTGTCCAAGGGCCGCGGCTACGTTCCCGCCGAGGAGCTCCGCCAGCAGAATCAGTGGGCCGCCGGCTTCCTGCCGGTCGACGCGCTGTTCTCGCCGGTCGTCAAGGTCCACTACGACGTGGAGAACGCCCGCGTCGGCCAGGTCACCGACTACGACCGCCTCATCCTCGAGATCTGGACGGACGGCTCGCTGAACCCGGCCGAGGCGCTGATCCAGTCCTCGAAGCTGCTGCGCGAGTCGCTCAACATCTTCATCCCCGAGGAGGAGCAGGCCGCCGACGCGGCCGCCGCCGGCCTCGAGGGCGGAGCCTCGGAGGGCGCGGTCAACATGGCCGGCCTCGACCCGAAGCTGCGCGAGATCCTCAACCAGCCGATCGAGATGATCGAGCTGTCCAGCCGCGCGTCGAACTGCCTCAAGGTCGCCCGCATCCGCACGATCGGCGAGCTCGTCGGCAAGCGCGACGAGGAGCTGCTGGCCGTCAAGAACTTCGGCAAGAAGTCCCTCGACGAGATCAAGGACCGCCTGAAGGACATGGGGCTGTCGCTCGGCATGCAGGTCGGGCAGCTCGGCTAACTAAAAGAAAGTTTCAGGAGATAGTTTATGGCGTCTAAAGCCCTCGGTCGTCGTCAGCTCGGCATCACCAGCGCGCATCGCCGCGCGCTGCTGCGGAACATGGCCACCAGCCTATTCAAGCACGAGCGCATCGAGACCACCATCGCGAAGGCCAAGGAGCTCCGGCCTTACGCCGAGAAGCTGATCACGAACGCGAAGAAAGGCGAGCACTACATGGTGCGCCGCCAGATCCAGGACAAGGCCGTCTACGAGAAGCTGTTCACCGTCCTGGCCCCTCGCTACGCTCAGCGCCCCGGCGGCTACACCCGCATCCTCAAGATCGCGCCCCGCGTCGGCGACAACGCCAAGCTGGGCCTGATCATGCTCGTCTCCTAAGCCGTACCTGAAATAAGGTAAAAAAGGAGCCGTAATGCTCGACTTCCTCTTCAGCCTGTTCTCGAACGACATGGGCATCGACCTGGGGACGGCCAACACCCTCGTCTATGTGAAGGGTCAGGGAATCGTGCTGAGGGAGCCGTCGGTGGTCGCCATCGACCGCGAGACGCGCCGCGTTCTCGCGATCGGCGCCGAGGCCAAGCGCATGCTCGGCCGCACGCCCGCGTCGATCATCGCGGTGCGCCCGCTTCGCAACGGAGTCATCGCCGACTTCGAAGTGACGCAGGAGATGATCAAGTACTTCATCCGCAAGGTGCACAACCGCCGCTCGTTGCTGCATCCGCGCGTCGTCATCGGCATCCCCTCGGGCATCACCGAAGTCGAGCGGCGCGCCGTGCAGGAGTCGGCCGAGCAGGCCGGCGCCCGCCGCGTCTACCTGATCGAAGAGCCCATGGCCGCCGCGATCGGCGCCGACCTTCCGATCTCCGAGCCGCACGGCAATTTCATCGTCGACATTGGCGGCGGAACGACCGAGGCCGCGGTGATCAGCTTGGGCGGACTTGTTGTCAGCAAATCTTTGGATATTGCCGGCGACGAGATGGACGAAGCCGTCATCATGCATTTCCGCCGCAAGTACAACCTGCTCATCGGTGAGACCACCGCCGAGGAGGTCAAGATTCAGATCGGATCCGTCTTCCCGCTCAAAGAGGAGAAGACGATGGAAGTGAAGGGCCGTGATCAGGCCACGGGTTTGCCGAAGACGGTCTTGATCACGTCGGAAGAGGTGCGCCAGTCGCTGATGGAGCCGGTGCAGCTCATCCTCGACGTGATCAAGAACACGCTGGAGGAGACTCCGGCGGAATTGGCTGCGGATTTGGTGGACCGCGGCATCATGCTCGCGGGCGGCGGTTCCCTGCTGAGAGGTCTTCCCGACCTCATCCGGCAGGAGACCGAGCTGCCGGTGCATCGAGCCGCGGACCCCTTGAGCTGCGTCGCGCTCGGGACGGGGAAATTCCTGGAGGAGCTCGATCACATCGACGATCGGCGCCCGGAATTCGTCACGTCCTACCGGGACCGCTCGTAAGAGCGGTCGCTCCCGCCGCCTAAGCCGGAGTCGCTGACGTCGACTCACGCCCCCGGTCCATCCGGGGCTATACATGCAACGCGAAACGCGCATCGCGAACTTCGTTCTCGGCGCCCTCTCGGCGCTGTCGCTGCTGCTTCTGTCGCTGCCCCTCTCGACCCCGGTGCGGTCGTTCAAGGCGGCGGCGGGGTATCTGCTCGACCCGATCGCCTACCGCGGCGAGGCGGGCTACGCGCGCCTCGCCGGAGCGCCGGAGCGCATCCGCGGCCTTCTGCGGGCCGACATGGAGAACGAAAGCCTGCGCGCGGAGCTGCGCCGCGGCGAGTGGATCAAGACCACCGTGGAGGCGCTGTCCCTCGAGAACGAGCGCCTGCGCCGGGCGCTCGTCCTCAAGGCCCCGGGCGTCCGCTCGCCCGTCTGGGTCCGCGTGATGGAGCGGGATCCCCTCCACTGGTACCGGAGCCTGGTCGTGGACGCCGGCGCCGACCGCGGCGTCACGCTCAACGACCCCGTGCTCGGTCCGCGGGCGGGCCAGCTGGTCGCGGTGGGACGCGTCGTGGACGTTCGGGAGAAGGCCTCGACGGTCCTGCTGCTCACGGACGATGGCGCCTCGGTCGCCGCCTATCTTTCATCGGGGACGCTCGAAGGCCTGGTGCAGGGCCAGGACGGCCCGCGCCTGCGCATGAACTATCTCAACGCCGAAGTGCAGCTCTCCACGGGAGACTCGGTCTACACCTCCCCGACGTCCGCGACTTTCCCGCCCGACGTCCTCATCGGCCGGGTGGCCCACGTGAATCCTCGCGACCCGTTCCTGACCTTCCAGTCCGTCGAGGTCGCTCCGGCCGCCGACGCGTCGTCGCTGCAGGAGCTCATGATCCTGCGCGCGAAGGCTCCGGAAGGCGAGCCCAAGCCGCCTCTCTACGTTCCGTCCCCGGCGCATAAAAACGCCGCGTCCGAAACCCCGCCGGAGCCGGCGGCCGTCTCGAGCGCGACCGTCCGTTCCCGCCGCCGCGTTCCGGCCGCGGACGCGTCGAGCGGAGCCTCTTCGCCGCCCGATCCGGAGGCCGCGCCGTGAGCTCCGTCCTGAGCGGCGCCGCGCTCTTCGTGCTGGCCATGCTCGGCCAATGGTGGTGGAATACGCACTTCTCCTATTGGGGCGCCGCGCCTCAATTCCTGCTCGCGCTGACGATCTTGATCGCGGCCCGCCGCGGACCGATCGCGGGCATGCTGGCCGGCTTCGCCTGGGGGATCTATCTCGACGTCGCGCGGGCGGAGCTCTTCGGCGCGAGCGCGCTCCTGCTGACGTTGACCGCCTACTTCGTGGGCGTCGCGCGCCGCCAAGTCGATCTGCGCGCCGCGGGGCCTCTGGCCGCGACGACCTTCCTGCTGTCCTACGCCGTGTTCGTCGGCCACGGCCTGCTCGGCCTCGTCTTCACCAAGAGCTTCGAGTCTCCCGGGTGGATTCCGGCGCTGGTCACGCCGGCCCTCAACGCCGTCGCCGCCCTGATCGCCTCGCTGCTGTGGGACGCGCGGGGGGACCGCTGAGATGAACCGCGGCAGCGGAGCGCCCACGGAGAGGCTGGAGCTGCTCTGGTACGCGATCGCGGCGGCCGGCCTCGTCCTCGGCCTGCGGCTCGCGCAGATGCAGCTCGTGCAGGCCGGCGAGTGGCGCCAGGCCGCGGAGCGCAATCGCTCCCAGATGATCCATCAGAACGCGCCCCGCGGCCGCATCTACGACCGCTCCGGCGTGCCGGTGGCGACCAACGCGCCGGCTTTTTCGCTGATCTTCCTTCCGGGCAAGGACCGGCGCCGTCAGGATCTCAATCCGCTCGCGCAGGAGCTGGCGCATCAGCTGGCGCGCGATCCTCAGGAGCTGCTCGAGAAGCTCGAGCAGGCCGTGCGCGAGGAGAGCGCGATCCGCCTCGCCGAAAATCTGCCCGCGAAGACGATGTTCCGGCTGTCCGAGCTGAAGACGATCTACCCCGGCGTCGACCTCATCGTCGAGGCCCGGCGCTACTATCCCTTCGGCCGCTTCGCCAGCCATCTCCTCGGCTACATGGGCAAGATGAGCCAGCGCGAGTGGCGCGACCGCAAGCCGAAGGGCTATCGCGTCGACTCGCGCATCGGCCGGCTCGGGCTCGAGCGCATTTTCGAGGACGAGCTGCGCGGACGCGACGGCGGCCTGCGCATGGAAGTCGACGCGCAGGGGCGCCTGAAGCGCGTCATCGACAAGATCTCCTTCGAGGCGGGCAGCAACGTCCATTTGACGATCGATTCGGCGGTCCAGCGCGCGGCCGACGAGGGTCTGCGCGCGTCGGTGACGGGCCGGGGCGCCGCCGTGGCGATCGATCCGCGCAACGGCGACCTGCTCGCGATGAGCTCGCAGCCGGACTTCGATCCGAACGCCTTCCTTTCGACCGATCCCGACGAGGTCAAATCCACGATCTCCGATCTCACGGAGTTCAACAACGCCATCTCGGGCGCCTATCCTCCCGGCTCGACGTTCAAGCCGATCGCGGGCCTGGCCGCGTTCCAGGACGGCCGCGTCAATCCCGACGAGGCGGTGTACTGCCCCGGCCATTACGATCTCGGCCCGCGCACGTTCCTCTGCGACGAGAAGAAAGGCCACGGCCGCCTGGCGTGGTTCATGGGGCTGGCCAAGTCGTGCAACGTCTATTTCTACACCCTCGGACTCAAGACGGGCTCGGCTTCCATCGAGCGCTACGCGCGCGCCTTCGGACTCGGCGTCAAGACGAACATCCCGCTGCCCGGCGAGAAGGGCGGGCATCTCTTCGGTCCCGAGACCAGGCGCAAGGCCGGCAAGAGCTGGTACGACGGCGACACGCTGAACCTTTCGATCGGACAGGGCGAGCTGACCGTCACCCCGCTGCAGATGGCGATCGTCGCCGCCGCGCTGTCGAGCCGCGGCAGCGTCTGGCGCCCGCGCTACATCCAGAAGATCGTCTACACGGACGGACGGCCGGACGCCGTCAAGCCGCCGGAGCGTCTGGGCCTCGTGTCCGCCAAGGAGGAGGCCTGGAACCTGGTCCAGCATGCCATGGAGGTCGTCGTGTCCTCCGGCACCGGCGCCAGCGTGCGCGTGCCCGGCATCCTGGTCGCCGGAAAAACCGGAACGGCTCAGAATCCCCACGGAGAGGACCACGCCTGGTTCATCAGCTACGCCGCGCGCCCCGGCGAGCCGGCCACGATCGCGATCGCGGTCCTCGTGGAGAACGGCGGCCACGGCGCCGCGGCCGCGGCCCCCGTCGCCAGGCGCATGATCATGGCGCACTTCGGCGTCCCGGATCCGGCCGCGAAGCCCGCGCCCGCGCCCGCGCCGGTGCCCGCGCCCGTCCTCGCGGCGCCGCTGCCGGCCGGGAGGCTCAGATGAGCCTCGTGCGGGCCCACCGCGTCCAGTCCGGCCTGGCCGGACGCGTCGACTGGACCTACGTCATGGCCGTCGCCGGGCTCGTCGTCGCCGGCTCGGTGGCGATGCTCTCGGCGGCGAGCACCACGCCCATGTACTCCGCGATCCTGCAGAAGCACTTCGTCGCGCTCACGCTCGGGATCACGCTCTTCACCCTGACCCTCGCTTTCAACTATCAGGTGTTCCAGGACCAGAGCAAGTTCGTGTACGCGTTCGCGATCCTCATCGTCGCGGCGACCCTGATCCTGGGCAAGATCTCGCGCGGCCAGCGCTCCTGGGTGCACCTGTTCGGCTTCAGCTTCCAGCCGGCCGAGATGGCCCGCACCCTCGTCGTCCTCGCGCTGGCCGACTTCCTCGACCGCCGCGCGCGCCGCATCGGCGACCTCTCCACGGTCCTGACCGGTCTCGCGATCTGCGCTCCCGTCATGGCCCTCGTGCTGAAGCAGCCCGACTTCTCCACCTTCCTGACCTTCGTGCCCGCGATCTTCGGCATGATGTTCGCGGCCGGGGTCGACCTCTTCCATCTCGTCTCCATCTTCGGCTTCGGCGCGCTGACGATCTCCGTGCCGCTGATCTACACCATCTGCCAGATCCGCTGGCCGGCCGCGGCGGCGCAGAGCCTGCCCGGCATGATCCTGGCGACTTCGCGCATGGGCTGGGCGACCTTGGCGGCGATCGCGCGGTTGTGCGCGATCGGGCTGCGCGCCGGGCGGCGGGGGGGC
>CAZURZ010000015.1:0-26953 GCA_964623465.1 uncultured Elusimicrobia bacterium | reverse complement strand
CCCGGGCCGGGCGCGCGCTGGGCGGGTGGCTGGCGGTCGTCCACCTGGCGCTGCTCGGCCTCGCCGTCGCGCTGCTGCGCGAGCGGCTGCTGGCGCTGCTGGGGGCCGAGCTGGGCGTGGCGCTCTCCGGCCTGCTCGCCTGGCGCCTGGCGAGCTGGATGCGCGTGCAGGTCAAGCCCGCGGCCTTCGCGGCGATCCCGATCCTGCTGTCGGCGGCCCTGCTCTCGGGCATCGTCGTCCACAAGCACCTCAAGGGCTATCAGCGCAACCGCTTCATCGCGTGGATCGCCCCGCAGTCCGACATGCAGGGCGCGGCGTACAACGTCATCCAGTCCCAGATCGCCCTCGGTTCGGGCGGCATGTGGGGCAAGGGGCTGTTCTCCGGAACGCAGTCCCAGCTCGGCTTCCTGCCCGAGCGGCACACCGATTTCGTGTTCGCGAACCTCGGCGAGGAGATGGGCTTCTGGGGCACCTCCCTGATCCTCGGCCTGTACATGATCCTGCTCTGGCGGATCGTCTCGGCGGCGCGCCTGGCGCGCGACCGCTACGGCTATCTCGTCTGCGCCGGACTCGCCTCGACCTTGGCGTTCCAGCTGGTGCTCAACGTCGGCATGTGCGTGGGCCTCATGCCCGTCGCCGGCGTGCCTTTGCCTCTCGTTTCTTACGGCGGCTCGAGCCTCTTCGTCACCCTGTGGACGCTCGGCATCGTCGCCAACATCTACGCGCGCAGGTACGCGCTGCTTTAACCGGAGATATCCCGTGTCCAACGACAACGATTCCGCCGCACCGACGCCCCGGCCCGAACCCGTCCGCGTGACGGACGATTCCACGCCCGGTCCCGTCGTCGAAACCAAACCGGTTCCCGCTCCCGAGCCCGAACCCGCGGCCGAAGCCGCCGCGCCGGCGCCGGTCATCGAGGTTCCGGCCCGCGAGGATCTGTATCCGCGCGCCGACGGTCCCGTCGAGGCGGACCGCGACGTGCCCCAGATGGGCGAGGCGACGGAAGAGGCGGCGGAGGATGATGACGACGCCGTCGATCCGTCGGTCGAGCCGCCCGCGGAGACCGCGGGGGCCGACGACGATTCGGACGACGCGGACGACGCCGAGGACGAGGGCGACGACGAGGCCCCGGCGGCCGAGGCCGGTCCCGGCGCGGCGTCCGAGACGCCCGCCGCTCCCGGAGCTCCCGCTTCGCAGTCCGGCCAGCCGGGACAACCGGGCCAGCCGGGGCAGCCGGGCGAACAGCGCGAGGGCGGCCGCCGCCGCCGCCGCCGCCGCCGCCGCGGAGGCGGGGGAGGCGGCCAGGGAGGCCTCGGCGCGCCGTCGCAGCAGCCCAACCAGGACGGCCGCCCGCAGGAGCGCCGCCAGGAGGGCCGGCCTCCGGAGCGCCGCGACCCCAACCACCAGATCGGCCGCGAGCCCGACCGCCGCGACCCGAACCGCCGCGACGACCGCAACGGCCGCCGCGACGGACGCCACGGCCGCGACGGAGGACGGCGCGACGAGCGCCACGGCCACGGCCGCGACCGCCGCGACGACCGCCGCGGGGGCGAGCGCGACCGGGGGATGCAGGAGCGCACGAATTCGGGCAAGTCCCCGCGCAAGCCCGTCAAGCGCGAGGTCCTGGCCAACACGAGCTTCGAGGAGACCCGCATCGCGATCCTCGAGGACGGGCGCCTCTCCGAGCTGCACTGGGAGCGCAAGAGCTCGCAGAACATCGTCGGCAACATCTACAAGGGCACGGTCGAGAACGTGCTCCCGGGCATCTCGTCGGCCTTCGTCAACATCGGCTTCGACAAGAACGCCTACCTCTACATCTCCGACGTGCTCGGCGACAAGAACGCGCCCATCGACCAGACCCTGAAGAAGGGCCAGGTCGTCATGGTCCAGGTCGCCAAGGAGGCGATCAGCACCAAGGGTCCGAAGGTGACGATGGACGTGTCGCTGCCGGGACGCTACCTGGTCTTCACTCCCTACCAGGAGTATGTCGGCATCTCCAAGCACATCGCCGAGCCCGAGGAGAGGACGCGTCTTGAAAGAATCGTCGACAAGCTCGTGAAGGCCCACCTCGGCGGCAAGGGCGTGGTCGTGCGCACCGAGGCCGAGGGGGCCAGCGAGGAGGAGCTCGAGCGCGAGGTGAAGTACCTCCAGAACCTGTGGGCTTCCGTGCAGAAGAAGCACCAGGACCTGCCCTCGCCGTCGATGGTCCATCAGGACCTGGGCCTGGCGATGCAGATCGCCCGCGACATCCTCTCCGAGCAGGTCTACGTCTACATGATCGACAACAAGCAGGCGCACAAGGAGGTCGTCGACTTCGTCGACGGTTTCGCGCCCGAGCTCAAGGACCGCATCAAGCTCTACGAGGCGAAGACGCCGATCTTCAAGGCCTTCAACCTGGAGCGTCAGCTCGAGTCGATCCGCGAGACGAAGGTGGCGCTGCCCAACGGCGGCTCGATCGTCATCCAGGAGGCCGAGTCGCTGTGCGCGATCGACGTCAACACCGGCCGCTTCACCGGCTCCAAGTCTCAGGAGGAGACCGTCACCGCCACGAACATCGAGGCGGCCTCCGTCGTCGCCCAGCAGCTGCGCCTGCGCAACATCGGCGGCATCATCGTCGTCGACTTCATCGACATGCGCAAGGCGAGCAACCGCGCCAAGGTCATGGAGGCGTTCGCCGAGGCGTGCCGCGCGGACCGCGCGAAGATCCGCATCCTGCCCATCACGCGGCTCGGCCTCATCGAGCTGACGCGCGAGCGCAAGCGCATGTCCACCGCCGCGCTGCTCACCGCCGAATGCCAGCAGTGCCGGGCGTCGGGCCGGGTGCTCTCCTCGGAGACCCTGCGCATCAAGATCCAGCGCGAGATCTTCGAGATGACGGGCGGGCGCCCCGGCGGCTCCATCCGGGTCTCCCTGCACCCGTCCGTGGCCGAGGCGTTCCGCTCGCAGATCTCGGTCATCGAGCGCAACGTCCAGCGCTCGGTGCGCATCCACTCCGATCCGAATCTGCTCTGGGAGGACTATCACATCGTCCTCGAATAGATGAACCGGGCGATTCTGCTGACGGCGGCGCTTCTTTTCTCCGCCGGACCCATCCGGGTCCGCGCGCAGGACGTCGCCGTCGTCGTGTCCGGCAAGCCCCAGGGCGCGGCCGAGTCGTACCGCGCCGGCGGCGAGCTTTACCTCGACGCGAAGCAGGTCGGCGCCCTGTACGGCGGCCAAGTCTATTGGTATCCGGTCTCCGGGCGCGTGAACATCACGGCGCGAGGCCGTTCGCTGCAGCTCGTCGTGGGCTCGGACAAGGCGTCGACGGGCGACCGCGAGCTGGCCTTGACCCGGCCCGTCATCGTGCGGGCCTCGCGCGCGTTCGTCCCGCTCTCCCTGCTCTCCAGCGACGGCTTCTCGGAGTGGAGCGGCCACCGCACGTCCTTCGACGAGCGGACGAAGACCCTGGTGATCGAGCGAGCCGGGACGATCGGCGAGCCGCGCGCCTTTTCCTACAAGGGCCGCACGCGCGTCTCGGTCGAGCTCGCGCCGGACGCGGCTTACCGGGCCGTCGCCCGCGGCGTCGGCGGCGTCGACGTCGTCTTCGACGGGGGGGTGGCCGAGGGCGAGTCGAAGGTCGACGTCGACGACGGCGTGATCGCCGCCTACGCGATGAAGCAGGAGGCGCGGCTGGCGCGCCTGACGGTCAGCTTCGCGGAGAAGGGGCGCCGCTGGAAGTTGTCGGAGCTCGCCGGCCCGCGGCGGGCGGTTCTCGACGTCTACGCGCCGGGGTCCGAGCCGCCGCCCGCCGGGCCCGATCCCGAGGAGGCTCCCGCGGCCGCGAGCGTGAAGCCCGCCGCCCCCATGCCGGCCCCGCCGGCCGCCAAGCCGGCGGCGCCCGCCCGCCGGCGGCTCGTCGTCATCGATCCGGGCCACGGCGGCAAGGACCCGGGCGCCACCGGGAGCCGGGGCACGCGCGAGAAGGACGTCAACCTCGCCGCGTCGCTCGAGCTCGCCCGCGTTCTGCGCGAGCGGGGAGACTTCGACGTGCTGCTGACGCGCGAGGAGGACGTGTTCGTTCCCCTGTCCGAGCGCTCGGAGTTCGCCAACAAGCGCGACGCCGACCTTTTCATCTCGCTGCACTGCAACGCCGCGGGGAACAAGCGCGAGAACGGATTCGAGGTCTATTCGGTGTCCGAGACCGCGTCCGATCCCGAGGCGGAGGCGCTCGCGGCGAAGGAAAACTCGGTGCTCGAGCTCGAGGGCAAGAACGCGCAGGACGAGACGGCCAAGATGATCCTGCTCGCGATGACCAAGACCGAGATGATCAACGAGAGCGCCGCGTTCTCCGCGCTCGCCGCGAAGGCGATCGCCAAGCGCGCGGACGTGGAGGCGCGCGGCGCCAAGCAGGCCGCCTTCTACGTCCTGCGCGGCACGCACGCGCCGGCGATCCTCGTCGAGATGGCCTTCGTCAGCCACGCCAAGGACGAGGCCAAGCTCGCGTCCCGCCGCTTCCGCCGCTCGATGGCGGAGGGCATCGCCGCGGGCGTGGCCGACTACGCGAGGAGGCAGGGATGGCTCGATTGAACAAGCGGTCGCCTATCGGAGTCTTCGACTCCGGACTCGGCGGGCTCACCGTCTTCAAGGTGCTGGCCCGGCGCATGCCCGAGGAATCCTTGATCTACTTCGGCGACACCGCGCACGTGCCCTACGGCTCGAAATCGCCCGAGGCGATCGCCCGCTTCTCGACCGAGGTCGCGCGCTTCCTGGCCGGCCGGGGCATCAAGCTGCTCGTCGTCGCCTGCAACACCTCCTCGGCGTGGGCCCTGCCCGCGATCCGCAAGGCGGTCAAGATTCCGGTCGTCGGCGTCATCGACCCCGGGGCCCGGGCCGCTCTGGGCGTCTCGCGCGGCGGCCGCGTCGGGATCATCGGCACCGAGGCCACGGTGAAGTCCGAGGCCTACGTGAAGGCCATCAAGAAGCTCAAGAAGTCGGCCAAGACCGCCTCCGCCGCCTGTCCGCTGTTCGTGCCGCTCGTCGAGGAGGGCTGGTGGAGCGGGGACGTCGTCGAGACCGTGGCGCGCAAGTACGCCGCGCCGCTCAAGGCCGCGAAGGTGGACACGCTCATCCTCGGCTGCACGCACTACCCCTATCTCAAGCCCGTGCTCGCGCGCGTGATGGGCTCGAAGGTGCGCCTGATCGACTCCGCCGAGGAGACGGCCCGCGAGACCGAGAACGTGCTGTGCGGCCTGGGCCTGCGCGCGCCGCGCGGGGGGAAGGGCCGCCGCGAGTTGTGGGCGTCCGACGCCCCGGAGCGCTTCGCGCGGCTGGCGGGCCGCATGCTCGGCGCCGAGGTCAAGACGGTCCGCCTGCACCATTTCGACTGATGAAGGAATTGATCGCCCTGACGGGTCTGGCCAAGGTCCGCGTCGACGCCGGGTTCTCCCGCGTCGGCCGCAAGCTGTCGGCCGCCGACGCGGTCGAGCGCGCTCTCATGATCCTCGCCGCCCGCGCGATCGCGCAGGGCAACGCGGTCATGGCGCTGAGCGAGCGCGGCCTCGCCAACGAGGCTCTGCCCATCCTGCGGGGCATCGCGGAGATCTCCTTGATGATGCGCTGGATCTCCGAGAAGGATTCCGCCGCGCGCGCGTCGGAGGTCTTGAAGGAGCTTCACGACCCGGACTGGGAGACGCACTGGCCGAGCGCGCGTCTGCGCGAGAGGAGCGCCGCCTACGGCGTCCCGGCGTCCGTCGTCGCGACGGTCCTGGATTCGGCGGCGGATTTCGCGCGCGGCTCGGCCCAGGGCCTGCCCTGGGGCCACGTGTTTTCGGAGGCGACTCGTCCCGGGCGCGGCGCGGAGGAAGTCTTGTCGGCGGCGGCGGTCCTGCTGGGCCACGCCTTGAAGGCGCTGGACGGACGCTGGCCGGGGGAGTTTCCCGGCGCGGACGAGATGTGGTCGGGCGCGAAGATTTCGAGAGGGTAATGCGATGATGAACGAAGAGACGAACGGACAGGGCGGTCAGGGCGGCGGGCCCCAGGGCGGCGGCGAACAGCGCCAGCACGCTCACCAGGGCGGCGGCCAGCAGGGCGGCCAGCAGAACCAGGGCGGACACGGCGACGGCGGCGGACGCCGCCGGCGGCGCCGGCGCGGCGGCCGCGGGCGCGGCCAGGGCGGCGGCGGCCAGCACCACCAGGGCGGCCAGAACTGGGGCGGCAACCGCGGCGGCCAGCACAACAACAACGGCGGCGGCCAGCGCCCGCCCCAGGTCCCCCAGGCGCCTCAGAAGTCCGACGTCGAGCAGGCCTTCTCGGCCCTGACGCCGGTCGACCCCTACCAGTGGTTCCAGCTCGAGAAGGGCTCCACCGACCCGTCGATGCGCGCCATCGACCTGCTCGCGCCGATCGGCAAGGGCACGCGCGGCCTCATCGTCGCGCCCCCCAAGGCCGGCAAGACGACGTTCCTCAAGCAGGTCTCCAACGCGATCCACGAGATCGACCCGAAGGTGCGCCAGTACTGCCTCTTGGTCGACGAGCGTCCTGAGGAGGTGACGGACTTCAAGCGCTCCGTCCCCGCCGAGGTCTGGGCCTCGTCGTCCGACCAGAGCTACCAGCAGCACAAGAAGATCGCCGAGGACCTGTTCCGCACGGCGCTCGAGAAGGTCGTGGCCGGCGAGGACGTCTTCATCCTCCTCGACTCGCTGACGCGCCTGGCCCGCGTGTACAACCAGTTCGCGACGGGTTCGCGCACGATGTCGGGCGGCTTGGACAGCCGCGCGATGGAGATCCCGCGGCGCTTCTTCGGCGCGGCGCGCAAGCTCGAGGGCGCCGGCTCGCTGACGATCCTGGCGACCATCCTCGTCGACACGGGCTCGCGGATGGACGAGATCATCTTCCAGGAGTTCAAGGGCACCGGCAACATGGAGCTCGTCCTCTACCGCGCGGCGGCCGAGATGCGCATCTTCCCGGCGCTCAAGGTCCGCGACAGCGGCACCCGCAAGGAGGAGAAGCTCTTCCCGCCGGACTACCTCGAGGGCGTGTACAAGCTGCGCCGCGCGATCGCCGGCATGGGCGACATCGAGGCGATCAAGGGGCTGACCGAGCTCATGCGCACGCACAAGACCAACAAGGCCCTGCTCGAGGCGCTCAAGTGAGCGACGGCCTTTCCGAGAAGAAGGTCGTTCCGGTCATCACGGCCAAGGCGCCGCAGGCCATCGGCCCGTATTCCCAAGGCATCAGCGCGGGGGAGCTCGTCTTCGTCTCGGGGCAGACGCCCCTGCGCGCCGACGGCAGCCTCGTGACCGGCTCGGTCGCCGAGCAGACCGAGCAGTGCCTGAAGAACGTGACGGAGGTCCTGCTCGGCGCCGGGCTGACGATGGAGAACGTGGTCAAGACGACCGTGTATATGACCGACCTCGGCAAGTTCGCCGAGATGAACGAGGTATACGCGAAGAAGTTCGTCCTGCCCTTCCCGGCGCGCGCGACCGTCCAGGTCTCCGCGCTCCCCAAGGGCGCGGCCGTCGAGATCGACGCGATCGCGGTCAGGCGCTAGGGCGTGTTCGCGCGCGCGGCGGCCGCGGCGGCGATCGCCCTGCTCGTCGGCGGGGACGTCGTGCGCCTGGGCTGGGACGCCGCGCGGCTGTGGCACTTCACGTTCCCGTACCTGTGGCTCTTCGTGCTGCTCGAGGCCGCGCGCGCGCGGCGCCGGATCGAGGACGGCGAGGTCTTCCTGGCGGGGGCGGCGATGGGCCTCCTCTACGGCGGGGTCTACGCGAAGGACCTCCAGCACGGCTGGCATCCGTTCGGGGTGGACTGGCTCTCGATCCCCTGCGCGGCCTTCGACGGCGGGCTGACGGCGGTGCTGGCCCTGCATCTCGTCGAGCGCCTGCGCCCGCGCGGCGAGGAGCCGCGCTCCGACGGGCCGGACATCGCGACGCTCGCGTTCCTGGTCTTCGTCGCGGGCGGCGCCGTCCTCGTCTACCTGATCAACACCGCGTTCAACTTCTACAAGGCCGACCGCATGCTCGACGCGACCTGGCTCGCCGCCGACCTGGGCTTCGCCTGGGGCGCGTGGAGGCTGGCGCGGCGGGCGCGGGAGCTGTCCGAGGAGGAGGCCGAGCCCGGACGCGTGCCCGCGGTCTGGTTCGCCGCGGCGTTCGCGGTCTGGCTTCCCGGAGCGCGCTTCCTCGCGCGCGCGACGGCCAACGCGGGCCTGCCCGCGGTCCTGACGTATTTCTTCGTCGGGGCGTGGACCGTGACGGCGGCGTGGCTGTTCCGCCAGATGTGGCGCGAGCGCGGCCACGCCCCCTTGGCCGCCGCCGAGGTCTCCCGTCCCGCCTTGGCGGCCGCGCTCTGGCGCGCGGGGGGAGCCCTGGCCCTCGCCCTGTGGCTCGGGGCGGATCTCAACGAGTCGCGCGCCGAAGCGATGTATTCGACCTTGATCTCCTGGCCGACCCGGGCCCTCTTCGCCTGGGTTTTCCTGGCCTCCCGCCTCAAGGTCTGACCCGTCCCTTGGGCCCATGAGGGCCTAGGCCGACTGTCTCGGAGCGCCCGCCCCCATGGACCCAAGCCCTATTAGGGTAGGTCTGCCATAATCCAGACAGCGATGTTGATCTGGGTCAATAAATGAGACGTTTCCCTCTGCGGCGCTTCCTCGGAGCGGCCCTGTCTTTCCTTATTTTGGCGGGCGCGCCCGGCGCTCCGGCCTATCACGCCGCGGCCCAGTCCGTCGGCGCGCGCGGCGCGGCGGCCGAGGCCGGCTCCGCGGCGCGCGGCGTTCCCGCGCTGAATCACGGCTTGACGTCGCCGATCCCGGTTCTGTCCCCGGCCGCGCTGACGGCCGCCTCGATCCTGGCGGCGCCCGTCGCGGCGCCGCAGCCCTTGGCCGTTCCGGCCGCTCTCGCCGCTTCGGCCGCGGCCGTGCCCGCCGCCGCGAAGGCCGTTTCCGTCCAGGCGGCTCCGGCCGCCGCCGGGCCCGTCGCTCGCGCCGCCGCCGTCTCGCACGCCGCCGTCGCGCCCGCGCCCAAGGCGATCTCCGTCCTGACGGCCGCCGCGTCCGCGCCGGAGAAGCTCCCCGAGTCCGGCCGCATGTTCGACGGCGCCTCGGCCAAGACTCCCGCGTCGGCGCCCGCCGTCGCGGCGGCGCCCATGGGCGGGATCACCGGCTATCTGCGCCGCGGCCTCAAGCAGGGCGCTCTGGTCCTGTCGCTGACCGTCGCGACCTTGGGCATCCAGGCGCCCGCGTCCGCCCAGCAGGCTCCGCCCGCGCCGCCGGCCGCCGCCGCGCCGGCCGCCGCCGCCCAGCCCGCGGCCCGCGTCGAATTGCCGCGCCCCGTGACGGCCGAGGCCGCTTTCGACCGGCAGGGCATGACCGTCGGCGAGCGGCTGCGCGTGACCTTTACGCTCAAGAACACGTCGGACAAGCCGGTCACTTTGCACAATCTGCGCTCCTCCATCCAGGAGGCGCTGCCCCAGGATCTCGAGCTGCAGGGCAAGGGCGCCGAGGCGCCGCTGACCCTGGCTCCCGGCGAGACCAAGGTCGTCTCGTACGAGGCGATCCCCTTCGGTTCCGGCGTGCTCTCGCTGGAGAACGGCATCGCCGTCGTCGCCGTCACCGAGACCGACCTCTATCCCAACGGCATCGACGTCGTCCTGCCCAAGACCGAACTGACGGTCAAGACCGTCCTCACGCCGGACTGGAAGGAGAAGGGCCTCAAGGACATCGTCGGCGTCAAGCGCGGCGAGGGGCCGGACTGGATGTGGCTGGCGGCGATCCCGCTCGGCATCCTGCTCCTCGTCGGCGTGCACCGCCTCGTCGCGGCCCGCAAGCTCTACCCGAAGCTCGACGCGAAGCGCCTCTCCACGCTCGTCTCCGCCGAGGCCGAGATCGCCCGCCTGCGCGCCGAGGAGTCGCTCGACTCCGCTTCCTTCCTCGCCCGCTACGCGGACGCGCTCGCCGGCTTCATGGTCGACTTCGCCGGCCTGCCCAAGGCCGCGCGCGACGCCAAGACGCTCGAGAAGGACCTGGCCAAGTCCTTCTACGACGACGGCCAGATCGCCGTCGCGGGCCGGCTCGCGGCGCAGGCCGAGGCCGCGCGCTTTTCCGGCGCCGAGGTCGACGCGGGCGAGCGCGGCCGCATGCTCGACCGCCTCGCCGCCCTCGTCGAGAGCGTGGCGAAGAAGTCCGGCCGCGCGGACGCGCCCAAGAACGGCGGCGGCGGCGGCGGAACGGGCCTGGCGGCCCTCGCTCTCCTGCCCGGCGCGGCGGGCCTGACGTTCGGCAGCCCGTGGGTCCTGCTCCTCCTGATCCCGTACGCGGCCTACGTGCTGTGGTCCTACCGCTCCGGCCCGAAGGACGGCAGGTTCGCGGTGTCCTCCGCGGCCCAGGCCGCGCCGAAGGCCCGGACCTGGCGCGAGCGCCTGACCGGCCTGCCCAAGGCCCTGCGCCTGCTCGCCATCGGACTGATCATCGTCGCCCTCGGCCGCCCGATGGTGGGCACCGAGCGCAACGAGACCTTCATCCCCTCGACCGACACGATGGTCTCCATCGACCTGTCCGGCTCCATGAGCGGCCAGAAGCTGCAGAACGTGCGCGAGGCGGTCAAGGCGTACGTCGAGGAGCAGCGCCGCGGCACCGAGAACCGCGTCGGCATGGTCACCTTCTCCGACAACGCCTATCTCGACGTCAAGCTGACCACCGATTACGACGCGCTGATCTCCCATTTGAAGGAGCTGGAGACGACCGGCTCCACCGCGGTCGGCAAGTCGATGCTGACGGCGATCGCGCACTTCCTCGAGCTCAACGCGCTGGACCTCGACGGCAAGGCCGATCCCCGGGCCGCCGAGGTCCAGAAGCTGCTGCGCGATCGGGGCCTCCCCGCCGCCCTGGCCTACGCCAAGCAGCACCCGGACCTGATGAAGTCGATCCTCCAGCCCGAGCGCGTGAAGATCGTCGTGGTCTTCACCGACGGCGAGTCCAACGACGGCATCAAGCCTCAGGACGCCGCGGAGATCGCCCGCCAGCTCGGCGTGAAGGTCTACACCGTGGGCATCGGCGACAACGGCCGCGGCTACGACAGCAAGACCCTGCGCGAGGTCGCCGAGATCACCGGGGCCAAGTCCTACATGGCCGGCGACGCCCAGGGCATGGCCGAGGTCCTCCTGGAGATCGCCCGCCTGGAGAAGAGCCCGGCCAAGATCGTCTCGGCCGTCTCGGTCAAGGACTACACCAGCTTCCTGGCGATCCTGGCGCTCCTGCTCCTCGCCGCCGAGATGACCCTGGCCAACACCCGCCTGCGCTCGCTGTACGGCCTGGCGCTGGTGATGGGGCTCAACGGCGCGCCGATGTACCTGCCGGTCCAGAACACCGATTCCGCCTCGCGCGCGGTGCAGTCCATCCAGCTGAGCGGCGCGGCCAAGTCCACGTCGCCGACCACCGAGGTGCCGGCCGAGGTGATCGAGGGCAACCGTCTCTACAACCAGGGCCGCTACGCCGAGGCGCTCAAGAAGTACGGCGAAGCCATCGAGCGCCGCCCCGACGTTCCCGAGATCTACTTCAACATGGCCGACGCCTACCTGCGTCTCGGCCAGAACGAGAAGGCGGACGCGGCCTGGGCGAAGTACCTGTCGCTGACCTCGGACCCCAAGCTGCAGTCGCAGACGCTCTTCAACCTCGGCAACTCCGCGCTGGCCGCGGGAGACGCCGAGAAGGCGATCGAATTCTATAAGGAGGCCCTGCGGCGGGATTCGGACAACCAGGACGCCAAGTGGAATCTCGAGGCGCTGCGCCAGGCCCAGAAGGAGCAGGAGCAGCAGCAGCAGAAGGACGGCAAGCAGAAGGGCAAGCCCGGCAAGGGCAAGCCCAAGCCCGGCGAAGGCAAACCCGGCGAGGGACAGCCCGGCGAAGGCCAGCCCGGCGAGGGCCAGCCCGGGGACGGCAAGCCCGGCGAAGGCAAGCCCGGCGACGGCAAACCCGGCGAGGGCAAGCCCAAGCCCGGCGAGGGCAAGCCGGCCGATCCGAAGGAGGGCGCGGACAAGCTCGGCGAGGCGCTCGGACAGCAGGATGGCGCCGAGAAGGACGCCGCCCGCAAGGGCATGACGCGCCGCGGCAGCGGCGTCTGGGGCTTCGCCGCCCTGCCGATGGCCTTCGCCGGCCAGGGCATCGTCTTCTCCTCGACGGCCTTCCTGTGGGTCGTGGGCATCGGCCTGCCGCTCGCGGTCCTCCTCTTCGCCTGGAGCATGCGCAAGAAGCTCGTCGCGGCGCGCAAGCTGAGCCCGGCGACGGCGCCCAAGAGCTTCGCCTCCTGGACCGGCGCGCGCCGCTTCCTCGGCAAGTCCTCCCTGGCGCTGGGCGCGCTGGCCCTGGTCGCCTTGGCGGCCGGCGATCCGCGCGGCGGGGCGAAGGATGAGCGCGTCAATTTCGGCGGCAAGGACATCGTGGTCACCGTCGACGGCTCCCACTCCATGATCTACGCCGAGGACGGGCGCATGGAGCGCACGCAGAAGGAACTCAACGAGTTCATCACGCGCCTGCAGGGCACCGACCGCGTCGGCCTCGTCGTCTTCGCCGGCAAGCCCCGCACGGCGTCTCCGATCTCCATCGACTACGGCAACTTCGAGTTCAAGATCGGCCGCCTCGACGTCGAGGCCCGCGGCATCGGCGAGGGCTCGAACCTGGCCGCGGCGATCAAGTACTCCGCCGCCCATTTCGACATCGCCAAGAAGCTGGGCGACCGCCAGCGCATCATGATCGTGATCTCCGACGGCGACGTGCCCGACGCCGAGCTCGAGGCCGCGATCGCCGCCGCGGCCGAGCGCCGGGTCACCGTCTACGCGATCGGCGTCGGCGACGCGGCCGGCACCAAGATCAAGATGCCCACCGCCGACGGCTCCGGCGCCGAGTACCTCATCGACTCCAAGACCGGCCAGCCCGCGGTCACCCGCCTCAACGAAGGCCCGCTGCGCAAGCTCGCCGAGCGCACCGGCGGCGCCTACTTCGCCGCGGGCGGCAAGACGTCCATCGACGGCATCCTCGCCGAGGTCTCGCGCCTCGAGCAGGGCCAGAAGGGCGACGTGATCAAGTCTCCGAGCCCGGTCGGCACGTATCTGCTCTGGCCCGCGCTGCTCATGCTGCTGCTGGATCTGCTCCTGCCCGGCCGTTCCCTGCTCAAGCGCGGCGCGGCGAAGCCGGAGACGCCCAAGGCCGGAGCGCCCAAGGCGGAGGGGAAGAAGCCCGGCGCGGGCGGCGCCTCGCTCATGGGCCTGGGCCTGCTCCCGCTCGGCGCGTGGCCGCAGATTCTCCCGTTCGCGATCCTGGCCACGCTCGTCGCCGGCTATCTCGCCGCCGATTCCTGGAGCGGCGGCAAGATCACCCGCGGCGTCAAGGAGTGGTGGCAGACCCGCCGCGGCTTCGTGCCGAGCGGCGTGCTCGCCGACTTGATCCACGTCTACGACCTGCGCGAGGCCGACGAGCGCCGCCTGGGCGCCTTCGTCAAGGGCTGGCAGGACGCCAAGGACGACGCCATGCGCGACGCGCTCATCGTCCTGGCCGCGCGCGACGAGGCGCTGTGGCGCGAGAAGCTCACCGCCGCCTACCTCTCCGGCGCCTCGCCTGAGACGCTCGACAAGGTCCTGACGGCCCTGCGCCGCGCCGGCCGGGCGCGTCTCGAGCCGCTGAAGCCGGTGGTCGAGCGCATCGCCGCGCGCCGGGCCCAGCTCGCCTGGATGGAGCACTCCGAGGCGGAGACCCGCCTCGCCGCCCTGCGCGCGGCCGCCGACGGCCAGCCGGCGGCCTTCGAGGCGCCGGCCGTGCCCGCCGCCCCGGCGAGCCGCTGGACGCGGATCAAGCGCGGCGCTTCCGTGGCGACCTTGGCCGTCCTGCTCGCGGTCACCGGCGTGTCGACGGTGGGCACCTTCCAGTTCGCCGAGCAGCAGCGCGCGGCCGCCGAGGCCTCGATGAAGCTGTTCTACGCCGAGGACCTCTTCATCTTCTCGGACCGCTACGTGGACGCGCGCATCCCGGAACTGGTCCTGCCCGCGCTCAAGCGCTGGCACGAGTCGCCCAAGACCGCGGGCGACGATTTCGAGCGGGCGCTGACCGTCCTGCGCGAGTCGCCCGATCCCAAGGCCGACAACATCCTGGTCGCGGTGTTCCGCCGCTCCGGCGTCCTGCCCCTGACCAACCAGGGCGAGACCATCCTCCTGCGCTCGCTCATCGAGCGCCAGAACGACGTCCTCTGGGCGGCGATGGACCAGCTGATCCAGGCGTCCGCGGCGGACGAGGGCGCCTCGCGCATGCTCGTCAAGCTCGTCCTGCTCGGCGCCGAGGACGGCGACCTGAAGACGGTCGTCCAGCTCTTCCGCGTGCTCAAGAGCCCGAACAAGCAGGTCCAGCAGGCCTCCGCGGCCGCGCTGTACGGCTTCCTGTCGCGCGACGCCGGCGCCAAGTTCTTCCCGGACCTGATGGCCGCCCAGGCCGTCCACCAGAACGATCCCGCGCTGCAGATGTGGACGGCGAGCTTCGCCTTCCGCCGCCTGGGCCAGCCCGGCGCGACCGATGCCGACATGGCGCAGTCGAAGGTCTTCTTCGACGCGGCCGTCGCCAACGCTTCGCGCATCGACGCGGTCCGCGCCGAGATCTACAAGAACACTCCGCCCGATCAGGAGGTGCAGGCGCCTCCGTCCTTGACCGCGATCCTGCTCGGCATGGCGGGCGGCATGCAGGGCGACGGGAACGCTCCGGCGCCGCTGTCGGGCGCGGCGCGCTACGTGGTCACCAAGGCCGCGACCGCGCTGATCCAGGACGCCGAGGCCAAGATCCCCGGCCTGCACGAGCGCCTCGTCAAGGACGGCGTCGTCCTGCCCGACTCCCAGGGCTACGGCTACGGCGGCCGCGATTACTACGACGATTATCACGATCACTACTACGGCCGGGGCGGCTACGGCGGCGGCTCCTACTCGAGCAAGAACTACCGCGACGCCTACAAGCTCGCCCACCTGCGCGCTCTCGCCGCGGCCATCGCGGAGATGGGCAAGCCCCTGGCCGACAACAAGGACAACAAGGACGCCTACCTCGCGCGCGAGCTGCTCGACCGGGCCGAGGCTCAGATCGAGGCGATGCTCGAGACCGGCGCCAAGGCCGGCATGATGGAGGGCGGTTCCATCCCCGAGCTCGCGGCCGACGACCTGTACGGCGCCCTCAAGACCGGAAATTCCGTCTTCTCCAACAACGCGCTCCTGCGCGCGCTGCGCGCCCAGGGCCTGGCCCCGGCCAGCGGCGAGACCTCCAGCCGCCTCGCCTTCCCCGAGTCCCTCGACGCCGACGCGCTGGCCAAGCTGCGCGCGGCTCTGCTCGCGATCGCGCAGTCGGGCAAGAGCTGGGACGCTCAGGGAGCCGAGCGGAAGATCACCTGGGCCGAGAAGCTCTGGATCGCCTCCGCGCTCGATTCCGTCGACGCCGTCCGCGCGGCCCGCTTCCCGGACGCCGCGAAGCCCGCCGCCGCCGACGAGGAGTCGCTCGTCCTGGCGCGGATGTCCCTGCGCCTGAGCGCGGCCGGCAAGGACGCGGACGCCGCGTCCTCCGTGCAGGCGGCCCTGTTCGAGCGCGCCGCCAAGCTTCCTCTCGACTCCGCCGAAGCGGGGCACGTCCTCGCCCAGACCCTCGCGGTTCTCAAGGGCACCGCGCGCGAGGCGGCCGCCCTCGAGAAGCTCGCCGCGGCGCTGCGCGGGCCCAACGGCGCGGTCTTCGTCCCGGCCGCGCGCTCGCGCGTCGTCGAAGCCGTCAAGGAGGCCGGCGAGCGGGCCGAGACCGCCTTCCCCGGCCTGAAGTCCAAGCTCGTCGCGGCGGGCGTGCGCGCCAGCGACAACTTCTGGCGTCCCGACGTGAAGCTCAGCCACCTCAAGACCCTGCGAGCCGCCGCCGCCGCGTCCGCGCGGGAGCTGACGTCCCGAGGCGTCGAGCTGACCTCGCTCCAGGCCGCGGCGCTGCGCGGCGCGGACGCCGAGCTCGCGCGCTTCGAGGCGCTCGCCGCGGCCGCGGGCATGCCCGCCGGCGACACCCCGGGCGAACTCGCCGCCGACGCGGTCAACGTCGTCCTGCTCGCCGGCTACCAGTCCTTCCCCGGTTCCGAGTTCAACGACGCTTTGCGCGCGGCCAAGCTGATGCCCGGTCCCGGCAACACCCTCAGCGACTACGCTCAGTCCTACACGCGCGCCGAAGTCGAGGCGCTCCGCGACTGGCTGCGCGCCCTCGCCGCGGGCGGACGCACTCCCGCAGGCAGCCGCGAGCTGCACTTCACCGACAAGGTCTTCCTCGCCGGCGCGATCGCGCGCTTCGACGCGATCCTGGCCGAGCGTTTCGCCGCCGCCGCGCCGTCCGCTCCGGTGCGGGAGCTGGCCATGGCGCGCCTGTCCACCGAGCTCGTCGCCCGTCCCAGCGGCCCCCGCGCCTTGGCCGTCCAGAGCGAGGTCTTCGCCGCCGTCGCGGCGGGGACGTCCGGCCTTGACGACGCGCTCGTGGTCCTCGGCCAGGCCGCCGCCGCCGTGGAGGGCACGGCGTCCGAGGCGGCGTTCTACCGCGCCCTCTACTCCGCGCTCAACGCTCCCGGAGGAAAGATCTTCGCCGGCTTCGTCCGCGAGCAGGCCGAGTCCCGCGCCGCCGACATCGGCGAGCAGGCCGAGAAGGCGTTCGCCCCGCTCAAGGCCTCCCTCATCTCGGCGGGCGTGCGCGTCAACGATTACGCCTGGCGCGAGGGCTTCAAGCTGCGCCATTACGCCCGCCTGCGCCAGGAGATCTCCGCCGCCGCCCTCAAGATCCGTGCCCAGAACGCGGATCAGCGCGCCGCCGCCGCGACCGCCGCCTCCCTGCTCCCCGTGCTCGAGACCGCGGCCGCCGCGGCCGGCGTGACCTCCGGCGACGAGCCGGGCGACCGCGCCGCCGAACTCCTCAACCCGGCGCTGCAGGCCGGCTATCAGGTCTTCCCCGGCAGCGAGTTCAACGAGCAGCTCGCCGCGCTCGGCGTGATGGGCGGCGCGAGCAACTCGGCCGACTACAAGCCGGCCTACACCCGCGACGAGGTCCTCAAAATCCAGGCCTTCCTCGCCGACGTCCTCAAGAACGGCTGGAACGACGGCGCCTCGCGCCGCGCCCTCACCGACTCCGAGCGGGAAGCGGTGGAGGCCGCGGCCGCCGCGGCCTCGGGAGCCCTGTCCGCCTTCAACGTCAACCCGCGCCAGGCGCGCGGCTTCGGCGTCCTGCCGCTGGCCGCCGTGACCCTCCCGGCCTTCGCGCCGTGGCTGCTCTTCGCCGCCGTCGGCTTGGGCCTGGCGTACCTCGCCTGGCGCCTCCTGCGCCGCTCCGCCCCCGCCGAGGCCGAGGCCGCCGGTCCGCGCGAGTCCGTCGAGGCCGCGACCTTGGCCCGCTCGCGCCGCCTCGAGCTCGTCGCGCGCCGCATGGCGACCGCGGTCAACGGCGGCTCCTTCCGCTCCCGCTTCATCGGCTCCGGCGGCACCGAGTTCGCCGAGGCCCGCCCCTACCAGGGCGAGGACCGCCGCGACATCGACTGGAAGACCTCCGCCAAGAAAGACGAGCTGTACTCCAAAAAGTTCGAGCTCGAGCGCGACATGGCCCTGATGCTGGTCGTCGACGTCTCCCGCTCCGGCGCCTTCGGCACTCGCGGCGAGAGCAAGCGCGCCGCCATCGAGGACGCCGCCGCGGTCCTCGCGCTCGCCGCTTCCCAGGACAACATCCGCGTCGGCGCGATCCTCGTCTCCGACCGCGTCGAGTCCGTGATCCCGCCCAAGGGCGGCCGCCGCCACGCCATGCAGCTCGTCGACGCCATCCTCAAGGCCGAGGCCTCCGGCTCGGCCACCGACCTGCGCCCCGGCCTGGAGACCGCGACGCGCCTCCTGCGCTCGCGCGCCATGGTCGCCGTCCTCTCCGACTTCATCGCCCCGGACTTCAAGGACGCGCTCGGCGCGCTCGCCGCGCGCCACGACGTGCGCCCCATCCGCGTGACCGACCCCGCCGAGATGGCCCCGCTCCCCGACGTGGGCCTGCTCCCCGTCGTCGACGCGGAGACCGGCGCGACGCGCATGCTGGACACCTCCTCGAAGGCCGTCCGCGCCGAGACCGCCGCCGCGATCTCGCGCCGCGAGGCCGCCGTCGAGAACGCCTTCGAGTCCGCCCGTCTTCGCCCCGTCTCGATTTCCACCGAGGGAGACCCGCTCGAGTCGCTCGAGTCGGCCTTCCATCCCAAAGCCAAGCAGCCGTTCAAGCCGTGAATGGAGCGTCTATGAAGAAAGTTCCCAGCATCATCATCCTGGCGGCGTTCGCGGCCCAGCCGCAGCTCGCCCTCGCGCAGTCCGTCGCGGCCTCCGCCGCGCGCGGCACCGTCGGCGCCCCGGCCGTCGTGCCGGCGCTCGGCCTGCCCTCGGTCGCCCCCAGCGCGTCGATGCTCGCCCCCACGGCGCTGACCCTGACGCCCGCCCTCGCGGCCCCGAGCGTCGCCCCGTCCCTGACGCCCTCGGTCCTCGCGGCCGCGGCTGCGGCTCCCGTCGCCCTCAAGCCCGTGACCGGCGCCGCCGCCGCGTCCGAGCGCATGAAGGACGCCGCCGCCGCCCTCGCGGCGATGCCCGACCTGAGCAAGGCCTCCGCCGGCCAGTCGCACGGCGCCGGCGTCGCCCTCGAGGCGGCCCTCACCGGCCAGCGCCCCGCGGCCTCCGCGGCCGACGTTCCGTTCGCGGGCGCCGCCTCCTCCGAGCTCGCGCCCGTCGTCGCCGAGAAGGCCGAGACGATCAAGCGCATCAAGGCCGAGATCGGCAAGGTCATCGTCGGCCAGGAAGAGATGATCGACTCGATCATCACCGCGATGGTCGCCTCCGAGCACGTCCTCCTCGAAGGCGTCCCCGGCGTCGCCAAGACGCAGACCGTGAAGGCCTTCTCCGACGCGGTGAAGGGCGACTTCCAGCGCGTGCAGGGCACGCCCGACAAGCTCCCGTCCGACCTGCTCGGCGCCGAAATCCTCCAGGAGGACCCGGCGACCGGCCAGAAGGCGATCAAGCTCGAAAAGGGCCCGGTGTTCACGAACATCCTGCTCGTCGACGAGATCAACCGCATGATGCCCAAGACCCAGGCCGCGCTGCTCGAGGCCATGGCCGAGGGCAACGCCACGATCGGCCGCAACACGCTTCCGCTCCCCAAGCCGTTCATGGTGCTCGCCACGCAGAACCCCATCGAGCAGGAGGGCGTGTACCGCCTGCCTGAAGCGCAGCAGGACCGCTTCATGTACAAGGTCATCGTGCCCCGGCCGACGCAGGCCCAGCTCAAGACCATCATGGAGCGCTTCGCCAAGAAGGACGGCCAGCCGCGCGCCGGGCAGATCACGTCCCTCGAGGAGATGGTCGAGATCCGCAAGGTCGCCGAGCAGATCCACGTCGACGACTCCATCATGGACTACATCACCTCGATCGTCGAGGCGACCCACAACCCGGGCCGCTACGGCATCGAGGCCAAGGACGCCCTCGAGGGCGGCGCCTCGCCTCGCGCGGCGATCTTCCTCCTCAAAGCCGCGAAGATCAACGCCCTCATCGACGGCCGCGCCTACGTCTCGCCGCGCGACGTCCGCGAGGTCGCGGCCCGCGTCCTGCGCCACCGCCTGACGCTCACGTACTCGGCGCAGAACGTCACCACCGACCAGGTCGTCGAAGCGATCCTGGCCAAGGTCCCGCTCCCCAAGCCCTCGGGCAAGGTCCAGGCGGCCCTGACTCCTTCGAAGTAAGCCGATGAAGCGGCTGTACGCGCCGGCGGTCCTCCTTTGGACCGCCGGCGCGGCCTCGGCGCAAGTCAGAGTCCCGCGCCTTCCTTCCTCGATCGGCGCCCCGCCGGTCTCCCTGTCGCGAACCCTCGCCGCTCCCTCCGTCTCCGTTCCCGGCCCCGAGGCCCTCGTCCTCGGCGTGCCCGGCCCCGGCGTCACCCCGGCCCAGATCGAAGCCGTGAAGGCGCTCGCTCTCGAAACCGGCCTGCCGTGGGTGATCCACGGCTCGCGCCAGACCGGCGTGAGCCACCACACCGGCAAGCCCTACCATCAGAACACCGATCTCGACACGGCCGTCGTGGGCAAGCCCGCCGACCTCCTCTCCATCGAGCGCGACATCTGGGACGGGCGGGTGCCGCGCATGTCGCATGGCCCCATGATGGCGGTCCCTTCCGTCGAAGAAGCGGTGGGCAAGGGGCATCTCGTCGTGGCGCCGCCGCGCGCGCGCCTTTCCGGCGAGAGGGGGGTTCTGCAGCGCCACGCCCGTCCGTGGCGCACCGAGAACCAGCTGACCAAGCTCGCCGCGGCGCCGCGTTCGGACGGCGAGGCGTTCAAGTTCGCGATCATCGGCGACGCCGAGCCGGGCCGGTTCTGGTTCTCCCGCGCGCTCTACAACGTGCCGGGCGTGTTCTGGCGCCTCCTTCACCGCGCCGACCGCTCCAAGCCCGACTTCATCCTCCAGCTCGGCGACATGGTCAGCCGCGGCACCGTGCCCCGCTTCTGGGCCTTCATCAAGGGCATGATCTCCTCAGGGATCCGGACGCCGTTCCTCACCGTCATCGGCAACCACGACCGCCACAAGCCGCACGGCGTCACCAACGACGACGTCTACCGCCTGACCTTCGGCGAGACGAACTACGTCTTCGACCGCGGCGGGCGCCGCTTCGTCGTGGTCGACTCCTCCGCGGGGCGCATCCTGCCGGAGCAGCTCGCGTGGCTGGAGGGAGTGCTTAAGAACGGACCTCCGGCCGTGGTCTTCACGCACATCCCGCCGGCGCCGCTTGGCGAGTGGACGGACTGGGGCAAGTTCAAGGGCGCGGGGGGGTTCAAGCCGGGCGCCGTCGAGTTCATGGCGTTGATGTCCAAGTACAAGGTCTCGCGCGTATACATGGGCCACGTCCACGGCCTGGGCAAGCTCGAGAGGGGCGGCGTGACCTATGTGCTCACGGGCGGGGGAGGGTCTCCTTTATACCCGGGGCCGGTGAAGCAGAAGCTGCATCACTGGCTCTCCGTCTCGGTCGGCCCCGACGGCCTGGCCGAAACCGTCCACGCCGCCGACGGCACCTCCTTCCCGCTGAACTGACACTGTTCTGGTGTCAGACCTCCCACTTCCCACTTTTTACTAATCGTGATATGCGACGACCTGCAGTCTATCACGATTTATTTTGAGCGTCGGGAATCGTGGCGAAACGCTGGAATTGGCTCTATAATTCGGAGATTAAGAAAAACTGGCCCGAATTAAGCTGGTCAGTCTAATCATAGTTAGGGCCCCAAAAACATGATGATTCTAATTCTAGTCGCGGCCGCCACCTTGATCTCCATTCTCATCTATTGGTCTTGGCGAATCTGGGTGGGGCATTCAATCGGGATTCATTTAGCGCTATTCGAAGAGCAGTACGCCAAAGCGTTTCAAGTTACAGGCTCAACGAAAGTCGCACTTCATGAAGCATTTCATGTTTTTAGAAATTGCCCCAAGCTCAATCAACTTGGCGCGCATGATGTTGCGCGGCTCGTAAAGGCAACTAGCCAGCTTAAAGATCCGTCACGTGTTGTCCATGCTTTAGTGATGCGGGTGGATTCGACCAAGATAGTTGAGGCTTTTCGCAATGAGGCACTTCTTGTTGAGTTCGCAAAGATTGAAGCAAGTCGGGCGGATGGGGGTCATCATGTCGGATGAAATTCAATACAAGGGCTACACCATCCAAGCAACGCCTGACGAACTGTCTGAAACCAAGCGCTGGACAGTAGATATCATTATCTCGAAGGAGCGGAACGGGACGGCAACGGATAAACAATTCAGCGCCAACCATTCGTATCCAACCGAAGATGAAGCCAAACGCCATTGTTTGGAATTCGGCCGACAAATAATTGACGGCAAGCATCCGGGCTCCACGCTTCCTTGAAGCGCCAATCAATCACTCCGAGCTGGGTGGGCCCTAACCATGGGATAGAGCGGCCGGCGGCTCGATGAGGAATATCTTAATAGCCGCCGCCGCTCATCCTCGGCGTTAGGGCAATTCGGCCAAATCTTAAACGGCGAAACGGCTTTTAGGCCATAATTTAGTATGGCTATTTTTACATACTCGATGTATACTGAAAGAAGCGCATGATTCATTTTGAGTGGGACGAGAGCAAAGACCGGGAGAACCGGCATAAGCACGGCGTATCGTTTGAAACGGCCCAACACGCATTCGCGGATGCTAAAAGAGTCATCGCGGAAGATCTCGAGCACAGTCAAAAGGAGAAGCGGTTTTATTGCTTCGGCCGCGTCGGCGAAGGAATCCTCACCGTTCGATTCACGTACAGAGAGAGTAGAATTCGCCTCTTTGGAGCGGGCTACTGGAGAAAAGGGAAGGCTATTTATGAAAAAGAAAATCAAATACACGGATGAACCCCTTGGCGATCTGAGCGTGGTCAGGGATTTCCTGCCCCCTCCCGAAGAGCTGGCCTTCAAGGAGGAGAGCGTAAAGGTGACCATGACGCTCAGCAAGTCGAGCGTTGCCTTCTTCAAGAAGGCAGCGCAGAAGTATCACACGCCCTATCAAAAGATGATTCGCAAGCTGATTGATGCCTACGCGACTCGTCACCCATTGCCCTAATCAATGGATAGAGCGGCCGGCGGCTCGGTAAGGAATATCTTGATAGCCGCCGCCGCTCATCCTCGGCGTTAGGTGGCCATAGAAGATAACGCCATTAATTGATGATCCCAATCTCTCTCGACATTAATCCCGCAAGCTTTAGCCGAGCACTGCGAGCACGGCTCGCTAACTCAAACGAATCGCTCCCCGACAGCGTTCGTTCAGTCACGACTTCGCTACTGGAGCGCCAATTCAAGGCTGATATTAAGAAGGGCTTGCTGTATGCGGCCAAGGTGGTCATTCGCCCCGAATATGACAAACAGCACCCCATCTCGCTCAGGGAAGCTGCTGGGCGCAGTGAAGGCTGGCCGCTGTGGTACATGGAAATAATTTTAGATGCGCCGAAGAAAACCGCTGTTTCCGAACGCAGTTTAAAGCGCCCGCGCGTTCTACCTGTTGAAAGCTTCGAGTATGGTCCTGGAAATAGGATGTGGTTTCAGTTTCGGAAATTTTCACAAGTGACCAAAAATCGATTTACATTTAGGATCAGTAAGCCCGTTATCCCCTCTGCCTGGTTCAAAAAAGCGGATCCGCTGGGAAACAAGAAGTGCGCCTGCCCATCACAGATGTTGGAGCCGCATCTGAATAGCTGCTGGGAGTGGTGGCTTACATATGTATGCAGGCGATGTGGAGCAAGCTATATGTGTTCTTGTTTCCGCAGAGCAGTAAAGCTGGCTGCACCAGACGCTCAGAAGCAGAGCAAGCATTATGCTGATTTCGGATGGCCACACAGATTTCTGAAGGCGCTGAAATCAGAATTTAGGCCGAAGATATGCCACATGTGCACTGGCACACCCTCCAGCCTGTTCTTCTGTTCCACGATGTATGGCAGTCATGTTCTTTCCAGATATGGGCCGTATGTCCGCAAGCTGGAAATTGAAAAAGGCCTGTCATCCCGCGAGGCGGAAAACAAGATACGTGAGAGAATTGGCGTTCCGCGAATCGGCGAAGGTTGGATAAACGAAACCCACCTGTACCAGCTGATACGGATGATTTTTTCAACGACAGAAGTCCTTCGTGAAGCATCACCGGATTGGCTCGGCCGCCAGCGTCTTGATATTTTTGTTCCTGAGTTAAAATTGGCTATTGAGTATCAAGGAGAGCAGCATTCGCGCCCCGTCGGAAGATTTGGAGGCGAAGAGGGATTTAAGAAAGTCCAGAACGCGGATCGAATAAAGCGGGAATTGTGCGAATCAAACGGCATCGATCTTATTTACTTCCATCACTTTGAAAGCCTTGATGAGCGAATGGTGGTCAAACGTTTGTCTGGGTACTTAAAGGGCTCGCCACCTAACCATCGGATAGAGCGGCTGGCGGCTCGGTGAGGAATATCTGGATAGCCGCCGCCGCTCATCCACTGCGTTAAGCTTATGGAGCATCAATGACATTCGAAGAACCTCACAAAGCGCGCTATGAGCTCCGCCATGGGCCCGATAGCCTGACCATTGCGATACCCGCGAAAAAGAATTGGTTCATGATTTGTTTTCTCGGTTTCTGGCTGATTGGTTGGGTCATGGGCGAAGTCTCTGCCCTTGGGGCGCTATTGGCAGGCGCTTTCAAAGTGGCGACAAATGGAATTGGAGAGGCCTCGAAACATCCTGAGGGCGCCATTGGCGGCATTTTTCTTCTTGCTTGGTTGGGGGCATGGACCGTTGGTGGAGCATTCGCGATTTATGCCTGGCTTTGGCAGGTGAAGGGAGTTGAAGAAATCGCGCTCTCTCCCCAGGCAGTCACCATCTCGAATAAGGTCCCCGTATGGAATCGGCAAAAAAATTACCGAATTGAAAACGTGAAGGGACTTCGCATTTCTAACATGCAAGTGAACTTCATGGATCCATCTCGGAGCATGGATTTTTGGGGAATTACAGGTGGCGTCCTTTCATTTGATTATGGGTCCGGAACAATTCGATTCGGGAAAGGGTTGGAAGAAGCTGAGGCTCGGGAGATTATTACGATCATCCGGCAGCGATATCCTAATGTGGTCGAGGGCAATGCCTAACCATCGGCGTTAGACGCCGAAGTTCCTGAGGCCGCCCCTTGACTTGTATAGCGTATATGCTATACTTAACTCGGCGTGAAATATAAGGTCCATTTCTACCGAAGCACCGCTGGCCGCTGTCAGGCTTGCGACTATGCTCGAGCAATGGACATCAACCACCAGGCCAAGGCAAAGCGGTGGTTCGTGGCACTTGGTGAGATGGGGCCGGAACTTCCGGAGGACTACGGAAAACACCTCCGGGATGGCGTCTGGGAGCTGCGCGTCATCATTCAGCACCACCAGCACAGGTTCCTTTACTCGTTCTGGAAGGACATTGTCGTCGTGACGAATGCGTTCTTGAAGAAATCAGCCAAAGTGCCGCCTTCTGAGATCGAGAAGTCCCGGAAGGCGATGGCCGATTGGATTAGCCGACGCGGATGGGAGGATTTGTGAAGAAGAAAAAGGCCGGCATGCTGCTTGATGAAGTCTTCGCCCATTCTGAAAAGAGCCCGAAGTGGGCCGCCGCCTATGAGCAGGCCGACATTGAAGTTCGCATGGCCATTCAGATCGCGAAGGCTCGCCAGAAAGCGAAGCTGACGCAGGGCCAGTTGGCGAAAGCCATTGGAACGACTCAATCCGTCATTTCACGGATTGAGCGGGCCGACCAGAATCTGACCCTGGAGACTCTTTCGAAAATCGCCAGCGCGCTCAAGAGCGACCTGGTCGTGCAACTCCGATAGGAATGGACACATGTCCGGCGTCTAACATCGGCTTGAACGGACGGCGGCCTCATGAAGACTGGACAGCGGGTAGCCGCCGTCGTTCTGCCTCGCGTTCGACGCGCAAGACCCGAATATAAAATTCGAATGATCGATCGCTGAAAAATGAACTGGGACTACCGCGAGCTGATCCGCTGGGCGTTTCTCTTCTTCTTCGTCCTGCTCGTCACCTATATCGTCGACGCGATCCTGGGCCCGGTCCTGCTGTGGCTGACGCAGGTTCTCCAGCAGGTCGTCTCGGCCGGCGGGTCGCCCGAGGCCGCCGAGCAGGTCGCGTGGGCCTTCGCGCTGTTCGGCGAGACGGCCGTCCACTTCGCGGCCGGCGGATTCGCCTACACGTGGATCATCCACGTTCCCTGGCACCGCGGCGCGGTGATGTCGTGCCTGTGCTTCCTGGCGATCCGCTACGGGGGGGCCGCCCTCGCGGCGCTCGGAAGCCCCTGGTTCTACACGGACGCCGTGATGGGCTTGGCCGCGGCGTCGGCGGGCGCGTTCTATTTCGAGCGGCACCGCCACAACGAGCACCTCGTGGAGATCCGCCGCCGGCTGCACCAGCGCTTCGAGCTGGCCTGAGGCCTACTTTTTGGCGGCCGGCTGCCTGACGCCCGTTCCGGAGCAGTTCTGCGCGCCGAGCGGCGTCTGCGCGCGGGCCGAGAAGGAGAGCTTCGTGTTTTTCTCCTTCAGGCGGAGCTGAAGCGTCCCGCTCGCCGCCGACTTCTTGCCCGTGACGGTGATCAGGCCCGGCTCGTCCTCGTCCGGGCCGGCGACGCTCAGGCTGCCGGGGAGCGCCGCGACGCCGAATTGCTTGAGCTGGGGGAGATAGGTGTAGGCCTTGTAGCGCTCGGATTCGGCGTTGTAGAAGACCTCGGACTTACCCAGGTTCTTTTTCTTGTCGACGGTGAAGTAGGAGGCGCGGATCGCGTTGGGCAGCAGGACGATCTCGACGAGGATGCGGTCCCGCATGACCTTGCAGTCGCGGTCGACCGCCCAGGTCCCGAGCAGGCCCTTGAGCGGGGCGTAGTCGCCGGCGGCGGCCGGGGCGCTCAGGAGGAGGAGGAGCAGCGCGGCGCGCACGTCAGCGGCCGGCCGCGGTGGCCTTGACGTCGGCCGTCAGGGAGAGCTCGACGGGCGTGTCGCCGCGCAGGACGGTGACGGCGATCTGCTGCCCCGGTATGTGGCGCGAGAGCACGGCCGCGATGTGGCCCGCGGCCTCGGCGCCTTCTTCCTGGATGGGCTCGCCGCCGATGGAGATGATCAGGTCGCCGCGCAGGATGCCGGCCTTCTCGGCCGCGGAGCCGTGGCGCACGTACTCGACCTCGAGGCCGGCGGAGGGCTTGGCCGGGTCGGAGAGGTTGGCGATGATGCCGATGGCGGCGGTGGCGATGTTGCCCGTCTTCTTGAACTGCTCGAGGACGCGGGCGACCTCGGGGGCCATGATGGAGAAGCCCAGGCCTTCGGAGCCGCCGGACATGGTGAAGATCTGCGTGTTGACGCCGACCACCTCGCCGCGGGCGTTGAAGAGGGGGCCGCCCGAGTTGCCGGGGTTGA
>CAZURZ010000014.1:0-44373 GCA_964623465.1 uncultured Elusimicrobia bacterium | reverse complement strand
GAGCGCCCGTCGCGGGCATCGCGGAGACCGCGCGCGGGACGAGCGCGGCCCGGCCGGAAGCGACCAGCGCGCGTGCTCCGGGGGCGAGCGCGAGGATCAGCGACAGCGCGGCGGCCGCGGCCGCTCGGACGTTCACGGCGACATTCTAGGAAGACGGCGCCCGCAGCTATAGTGCCGAAGGTCCTCCGGCCCGTCGGGCAATGGGCCTAGGTCAGCGGCGAACGATCGCCGGGCCCTTGCCGGCCCCGGAGCGGTACAGCAGCACCGCTCCGGCCGAGAGCAGCGCGGCGCCCACCCAGCCGAATATCCACAGAGGCAGGGGCTCCGCGGTTCCGTACGGGCGGGGCGGATCCGGCAGGTGGCGGTTGGCCGGGTCGGCGAAGAGGTTCTCGACCAGCTCCGCCTCGCCCAGTTCGCGCGCCTGGCGCAGGGCGGGCGCGTAGGCGGAATCGAGCTTGGCGGCCTGCTCGAGCGCCTCGAGCATACCCTTCTTGTCCCCGGAGCCGCCGAGCGCCCAGGCCTTGTTGAAATAAGACAGGGCCTCGTGGGGATCGTCGTCCACCGCGCGCCGCGCCGAGGCGAGCGCCGCGGCGTAGTCGCCGTTGCGGTTGGCGATGGTCGAGTGCCAGTCGCGCGCCAAGTCGTTGACCGGATCGAGGGCCATGGCCTGGTCGAGCTGGCGCAGGGAGGCGCGGGGGTCCTTGGCCGCCATGTCCACGGCGCGCATGCTGAGCTGGGCGGCCAGGACGCGCTCGACCGTGGGCGTGGCCGAGGGCGCCGAGAGCGCCCGCCGCGCCTCCCGGGCGTCCGCCGTCACGCCCACGTCCGACGGCAGGGTCCGCCAGCGACCGACGAGGTTCGCGCCGCCGGCCGCGGCGTCGGCGACCGCGGCGCGCGCCGCGGCGGGGGAGTCGGTCAAGCTGAGGACCGCCTTCGCCGCCCGGTTGGCCGGGTCGAGCAGCAGCGCCGCCTGCGCGTCGGCGACGGCCGCCTGCGTCTCGCCGCGCTCGTACTGGGCGGCGGCGCGCAGGACCAGCGCGTCGGCGTTCGCCGGATTCACCTCGAGCGCCATGTTCGCTCGGCGGATCGCCTCCTTCGCGTCGCCCTTCTCCAGGGCCTCGTCGCCCGCGTCCACGTGCGAGTACGACGGGTCGATCTGGTCGCTGAAGAACACGGAGGAGTTCCCCTGATAGCTCTTCCCGTCCGTGCGCCGGAGCGCGCGCACCTCGCGCACCGCGCTCTGGAACGCCGCGTAGAACCGCGGCGACTTGGCCGCGGCCTCGCGGCGGAAGGCCTCCTTCAGCTCCTCCGCCCGCTCGATCTCCTTGTTCAGCTCTTCGACGGAGACGTTCGGGTTCTTCCGGTCGCGCGTCTTGCGCGTCCACGCGGCCTGATACTTCAAGAAGGCGTCGAACACCCCGCGCGTCACCGGCACCGGCTGGCCGAGGCCGGCGGGGAAGGCGTTCTCCAGGCTGCGGATGTACTGATCGGCGACGGCCGGATCCTCGTCGCGCTTGACGAAATGCAGGCGCAGCTCCTTCAGCCCGTTCTTGTACTCGGGGACGGTGAGCAGCTGGTCGCGCTCGGGCGTCCGCGCGCGCGCGGCGGGGCAGATCAGGGCCAACGTCAGGCAGACGAGAGCGCGGTTCATGGAGAGAGTATAGCTCTCCCGGCGCGCCCTCGTCCCGGAACGCCCGGCAAATTCCTAGACTTGCCTCATGACCACCGCCCAACGCGTCATCCTCGCCTCCTCCCTCGGCACCGTCTTCGAGTGGTACGACTTCTACTTGTACGGGTCTTTGGCCGTCTTCTTCGGCGGCCTGTTCTTCCCGCAGGGCAACGAGACCGCCGCCTTCCTCGCCTCCTTGGCCACGTTCGGCGCGGGCTTCGCGGTGCGCCCGTTCGGGGCCCTGGTGTTCGGCCGCCTCGGGGATTTGGCCGGGCGCAAGCACACCTTCCTCCTGACCATCCTCATCATGGGCGTCTCCACGGTGGGGGTGGGCCTGCTCCCGACGTACCAGACCGCGGGCATGCTGGCCCCGGTCCTCCTCGTCATCTTGCGCCTGCTGCAGGGGCTCGCTTTGGGCGGCGAGTACGGCGGCGCCGCCACCTACGTCGCCGAGCACGCGCCCGACGAGCACCGCGGCCGCGACACCTCCTGGATCCAGACCACGGCGACCTTGGGCTTCTTCCTGTCGCTCGCGGTCATCCTCGTCACGCGCGTCACGCTCGGAGAAGAGCCCTTCAAAGCCTGGGGCTGGCGCGTTCCGTTCCTCGTCTCGGCGGTCCTCCTCGCCATCTCCGTCTACATCCGCTTCCAGCTCGAGGAGTCCCCCGTCTTCCTCGCCATGAAGAACCAGGGCAAGGGCGCGAAGGCGCCGCTGCGCGAGTCCTTCGTCGATCCCGCGAACCGGAAGCTCCTGCTCCTGGCGCTGTTCGGCGCCGCGGCGGGCCAGGGCGTGGTCTGGTACGTGGGACAGTTCTACGCGCTGTTCTTCCTCCAAAACATCCTGAAGGTCGACTTTAAGACGGCGTACATCTTGATCGCCACGGCGCTGCTGCTGGGCACGCCGTTCTTCATCGTGTTCGGCGCCTTGTCGGACAAGCTCGGCCGCCGCAAGATCATGATGGCCGGCTGCCTGCTGTCCGCGCTGACCTTGATCCCGATCTTCAAGGGGCTCACCTACTTCACGAACCCCGGCCTTCTTCCCGTCGCCGACCCCGCCCTCATCAACAAGCCCGCCGTCGTCGGGCTCCTCTTCATCCTCGTCCTCTACGTCACGATGGTCTACGGCCCGATCGCGGCGTTCCTGGTCGAACTGTTCCCGGCCCGCATCCGCTACACGTCCATGTCCTTCCCCTACCACATCGGCAACGGCTGGTTCGGGGGCTTCCTGCCCCTCATCGCGTCATGGATGGTGGTCAAGACGGGGAACATCTACGCGGGGCTGTGGTATCCGATCGCGGTCTCGGTGATGACCGTCGTGGTCTCGGCGATCTGGCTGCGCGAGACGAAAGAACACCGGATCGCCGACTAGGCGGCGGGGGACTCGAGCTTTTTCAGCCGCTTGTCGTGCTCGGCGAGCGTGTCGGCGTGGACGGCCCAGCGGTGGCGCATATCGAGCAGCAGGCCTGAAAAGCCGTCCATGCGCGAGTTGAGGCCGGAGATGTCCTGCTTGGTCGGCATGGCCTCCTTCATCTCGGCGACCGTGCCGATAAGATCGGCCATCGTCTTGGCTATGCGATCAACGGTTCCTTCCAGACGGCCGACGGTGCCTGCCAGACGGCCGACGGTCCCTTCCAGACGGCCGACGGTGCCTTCCAGACGGCCGACGGTGCCTTCCAGATGACCGACCGACTGTTTGAGTCCCGCGATGTCGCGCTTCATCTCGTCGGACATTGTAACCTCCTCCTCGTCGGGCCACAAGGGTCCAAGGGCCCAATACCAGACGATTGAGGAGGGCGAAAAGTTCCGCTAGGCGGCCGCGGCGAGGCCCGTCTGCACGCGCCACAGATCAGCATACGGGCCGCTCTTGGCGATGAGCTCGGCGTGCGTCCCCTGCTCCACGATCTCGCCGTTCTCCAATACAAAGATACGGTGCGCCTTCACGATCGTCGAGAGCCGGTGGGCCACCATGACGGTCGTGCGGCCCACCACGATGCGCTCGAGACTCTTCTGGATCGCGGCCTCGGTCTCGTTGTCCACGGCGCTCGTGGCTTCATCCAAGATCAAGATGGGCGGGTCCTTCAGCACGGCCCGCGCGATGGCGAGCCGCTGGCGCTGCCCGCCGGAGAGCTTCTGGCCCCGCTCGCCGACCACGGTGTCGTAGCCCTGCGGCAGGGTTTTGAGAAACTCGTCGGCTTCGGCCACCTGGGCGGCCTCCTCCAGCTTCCCGTTCGCGGCGCCGGGATCGCCGTAGGCGATGTTCTCCCGCGCCGTGCCATGGAACAGGAACGTGTCCTGGCTCACGAAGCCGATGGCCTTGCGCAGCTCCCGCGGCTCGTACTCCTTCACGTCCACGCCGTCGAGCGTGACCCGGCCCTCGTTCGGGTCGTAGAACCTCAGGAGCAGCTTGGTGAGGGTGGTCTTCCCCGAGCCCGTCGCGCCGACGAAGGCGGCCGTCGTTCCGGCCGGGATGGTCAGCGTCACGTTCTTCAGCGACGGATTTCGGCCGGGGTAGGAGAACGTGACGTTCTCGAATTTGAGCTCGCCTTTGACGTGTTCACGGGGGAGCGGCTTGCACTTGTGGGCCAAAGCGATCGGCGTCTCGAGCAGGTCCAAGACGCGCGCCGTGCTCGCCATCGCGCGCTGATAGAGATCGACGGTCTCGGCCAGCCCGGTGAGCGGCCACAGGAGGCGCTGGGTCAGGAACACGAGGACGGAGAAGGAGCCGACGGAGATGGCTCCTTCTATCGCCATCTTGCCGCCGACGACCAGGGTGCAGAGGAAGCCGGCCAAGATGGCCATGCGGATAATCGGGATGAAGGCGCTTGATACCTTGATGGCTTTCGCGTTGGCGCTCGTGTAGGCCAGGCTTTCCTGGCCGACGGCTTTCAGCTCTCTTTCTTCTGCGGTGTAGGCCTTGATCGTGGCGATCCCCGAGATATTGTTGGAGAGCCGTGACGCGATGTTGGCGGCCTGTTCCCTGACGCCGGCGTATAAGGGCTCCACGCGGAACTGGTAGTAGAACGCGCCGGCCAAGATGAAGGGGATGGGCGCCATCGCCAGAACCGCGACCTTGGGCGCCAAGTAGAAGAACACGGCGCCGACCAGGAGCACGGTGGAGAAGACCTGGATGAGCATGTTGGCGCCGCCGTTCAGGAAGCGCTCGAGCTGGTTGATGTCGTCGTTGAGCGTCGCGGTAAGCCCGCCGGTCGAGCGATCCTCGAAGAAGGCCATGTCGAGCTTCTGGAGATGGGCGTAGGCGTCGAGCCTCAGCTCGTGCTGCACCGTCTGGGCCAGGCCGCGCCACTGGACTTCGTAGAGAAACTCGAAGGTCGACTCGAGCACCCAGATGACCAAGGTCAGCGCGGCGAGGATGAGGAGGCCCCTGGACGGGGTCAGCGGGCCGAAGACCTTGAGGGCGGGGACGTTGTGGCCGGAGACGACGTCGACCGCGAAGCCGATGAGGATTTCCGGGGCGATGTCCATGATCTTGTTGAGGATCGAGTAGGTGGACGCGAGGCGGACGGTGCCGGAGTGGGCGGAGGCGTATTTGAGGAGGCGGCGGAGGGGGGAGGGGTGCGACACGGGGTGCATTCTACGAAATCAGCCGTGCGTATCGCTGCGTCCAAAAGTGTCTCGAATTACTTCGACATTAAGTGGAAATTTCAGTCGCAACCTTGATTTCTACAGGTGTGTATATATCCACATCGGTTCTATCAGTAATCACGCTGACGATTAGGCTATAGCGAGCCGCAGAACCCCACTTATTAAGATGCTTTCGTTCTCTCCACCAGCCTACAACGGGGTAAACCGCAATTGCGGAACGAGTCGCCAAGTCAGCTGCCGTTCCCACCCAAGTGTCGCTGTGAATCGATCCGCGAAAACGAGATTGATATCCAAGCACCCAGCCTGGATCGCTGCCCGCGCCCGGAGCTGCCTCATCCTCACTTCTGCGCGCCGCATTGATTCGTTTGTAAAAATCCATATCGTCTTCCGCCGCGCGTTTTACTGCAAAGCGAAGTCCGTGTGACTGATATTTGTATCTATTTTTCCAGCCACGTCTTGCTGGGCTTGGTTCTATGAAGTATGACAACGTGACGCGAAGTTTTACTTGCTCTTCTCCCATCGACTCAAGAACTTCTGATGGCCACGGTAGGGCATGCAGCTTCAGCTCATTCATCCTGTGTTTTTCAAAGGGCTGCAGACTATCTTGAACCACCAGAGTAAGGGCATTGCTCGCGCTCCACAATGCGCGCTCGTAGTCAGGCGTACCATGACCATATATTCGTACGCGATCTTGCGGCCTAGCGTATCTCCGGCGCATCTGTTCCGTCCAGCGTGCCGAATGCACGATTAAGCCACGGACTGTCTCGGGCCATGCCCAATCGTATTTCTGAAAGATGGAGCCAGCAAGTTGAGATCCTATGGCCGTGGCAGCACTTGTCTCTCCTGTAGTTGATAAGTGTCGCCAGGCGACGTCGTGAGATGTGGTTAAGAGTGACAGGCTTTCTGGGCAATCACGAAGGTCCGCTGAATCTCTGGCCCAGTTACCACCTTCAAAAACCACATCGGGTTTAATCGCCCAAGTGGGCGTCCATACCGAAGATGTTGTGCTCGACGGGGACAAATCACCTGCTGGTGCAATCGGAGTGTAGCCAGCAAAGGAGGCCTCGGTAATTCGATCCTTGGTCGTATAGGCGCCAACGGTTATCGCATTCCAAGATTGACCGGGGTCGTGGATGCTTTCAATAAGGTTTTGATCTTGATAATTTCCAGCTCGCGGGTCGCAGTTGCCCGCAGAAATAAGAAATAGCTTCTTGATTTCATCGGTAGTACCAAAACAAATCTCATCGATTTTTGCCGACCACGATGACGGCGCACCTCTGTCGCGACCTTCATCGGACATTACTGTTAGACAGTGGACACGCTTCCTGTCGGCGACTTCTCTAATGAGGCGCGTGGCCTGAGCAGTTACTTCCCCGTATAAGTCCGGTTCGGTGGGGGTTTCGGATCCCGGAGGGATTATCTTTACAGACTCCAGCCAGTGGCTAAGGATTCTGCGCTCGGTGCTTAAGAGCAAATCAATTAAATCTCCGTACAGTGCGAGCCCCGCCATTTCCGTGCCATGGCGATGGTGATCATTCGTTCCCCACGCAGGATTAACGCTAAGCATGGCATCAGGGCGCGACGCAATCTCAAGAAGGGGATGACCGCGATTTACACCAGTGTCTAATAGGCAGACCGATGGTGCGGTGGTAGCGGGTGGATCAATAAGGCCGAGCGCTGCTGCTGTCCATTGAATTCGCTCGGGGACCGGCATTTCCGTGAAATCTGTTGCTACTTCCTTTGCTTTCCGGAGCTCGCTGATGGCCCCGACTTCAATGATGGCATCAGCAATGATATCTGTGGGCGCATGAGCAAGGACAACATCGCAGTCTAAAATGCTGAGAACGTTTTCACTGAGGCGCACGCCGCGCTGACCAGCAAAGTTGCGAAGTGAGTCCAACCCGTCTGAAGATTTCTGAAGCCAGATCTCCCACCATATCAACTGCTCTGGGTCCGTCGGCAAATCTTCCTGGGAATCAGTCCAGAGTGACTGAACGGAGGCAAGTCGAATGTTTGAAATCGTCTCAATTAGATATTGGTTATTGGGGCGCCCATGTCGTGAATTCGTGTCTCTGTACTGTCGAACTTTATCGATGAAGTAGGCGAGTTTTGAGCGCGGTATGCGAACCGCAGCAGTAATCCGTTCATTAATCGTATTTACAGCCAGCAATTGAATTCCTTTGGAAATTAAGTCGAGGCTTTCAAGGGCTAGATCGAATCCGGGTTCGCCAGAGAATTCGAGCTTGATGACATCCTCGTCTTCGAAAGATCCAGACGCCGAGTCATCTGCGATGGAATCCCTGAGAGATTCGAGTTGTCGCAGAATGCGAGCAGCGTGCTGGCGACGATCGCGGATAGGCTGTCTTCGCTTGCTTATGCTGGGGTTGGCGGCGTAGGGGTCTCGAACACCCTTGCCAAGAATGGGGATGTGGAGTAGCTTCCGACGCTGGGGTAGCGCCATAGAGTCCTAATTACAACTTACGCTGTCGCCTGGTGATATTCTGGACAATCAGATCTGTGCCAATAGCTTTATGACCAGACAAGATTGAATCTTTAATGGAGTCATCGCAGGCCGTAACAATATCGGCAAAGCTCAGGGCCTTGGAATGAGCCAGCACCTCATCCCAATCAACCTCCTGCGTATTCATAGATGCAAGACGTGACTTGAAAAGTTCCAGCGCAAGTTGCGTGCTGGGTAGCGAGTATTCGATCACGTCATCAAATCGTCTGAATAATGCGTAGTCCAACATCTCTGGATGATTTGTGGCCGCAATGATCAGGCTTTCGGATTCGTTTTGCTCGATAAATTGGAGGAAAGAATTTAACACGCGACGAATTTCGCCGACATCATTCCCTACGTTGCGACGTCCAGCAATTGCATCGACTTCATCAAAGAAATAAACACCCCGTTCTTTGCCGATGGCATCAAATACCAGACGAAGTTTGGCGGCCGTTTCACCCATGAACTTGGTAATGAGGGTGTCTAATTGAATAGTGAAGATGGGTAACTTCATTTCGCCGGCCAACGCCGAGGCTGTTAAAGTCTTTCCGGAGCCAGGGGGCCCAACAAACAACAGCTTGTTTCTCGGGCGCAGTCCGTACTCGCGAATCTTGTTTTGCTGGCGCTGTTCCAGAAGTACGCGTTCAAGTCGTAGCCGGATAGACTGGTCAAGGACTAGATCGCTAAGTCGATTCTTTGGGATGCGCGCTGCCAGTAGGCCGCCGAGTTCGGTCCGGATCGCCGGGGTGGCGCGGTTCTTTTTGAGGCGGATCTCTTCCAATATTTGTCGAATCTCGTCTGCTAATTTCCCATGGCCGTGCATAGCTGCTTGCGCCGCAATCTGGGCAGCTACAGCAAAAAATCTGCGCTCATCGCCGTCGCCGTAGCTAGCTATGAGCGCTCTGATTTGTTCCGAAGTCGCCATGTCGCTGTGAGTATAATAGGTTTCTGTCGTTGCCGCCAGATTGTGGATCAAAGTCCCGCGCGAAATAAATAAGCCCCGGCAGCAAGATCTGCCGGGGCTTATTTAATGTCGGCTTAGTAGCGGTAGTTGTCGGCCTTGAACGGCCCGCTCTGCGGAATGCCCAGGTACTCGGCCTGCTCCTTCGTGAGCTTGGTCAGCTTCGCGCCGAGCTTGCCGAGGTGGAGCATCGCGACCTTCTCGTCGAGCTCCTTGGGCAGCAGGTACACCTTCTTCTCGTATTTCTTGGTGCCCTTGTTGTTCCAGATCTCGAGCTGGGCCATGACCTGGTTCGTGAACGAGCAGGACATGACGAAGGACGGGTGGCCGGTCGCGCAGCCGAGGTTCACCAGGCGGCCTTCGGCCAACACCGTGACGACCTTGCCGTTCGGCCAGACGAACTGGTCGACCTGCGGCTTGATGTTGACCTTCTTGAGCTTCTTGTCGTTCGCCATGGAGGCGATGTCGATCTCGAGGTCGAAGTGGCCGATGTTGCAGACGATGGCCTGGGACTTCATCGCGTCGAGGTGCTTGCGCAGGATGACGTCCTTGCAGCCCGTCGCGGTGACGAAGATGTCGCCGATGGAGGCGGCCTCGTCCATCGTGACGACCTCGTAGCCTTCCATGCAGGCCTGAAGGGCGTTGATCGGGTCGATCTCGGTGATGAGGACGCGAGCGCCCTGGCCGCGGAGAGACTGCGCCGAGCCCTTGCCCACGTCGCCGTAGCCGGCGACGACGGCGATCTTGCCCGCGACCATGACGTCGGTGGCGCGCTTGATGCCGTCGATGAGCGACTCGCGGCAGCCGTAGAGGTTGTCGAACTTGGACTTGGTGCACGAGTCGTTGATGTTGATGGCGGGCGTGAGGAGGGTGCCCTTCTTCATGCGCTCGTAGAGGCGGTGCACGCCGGTGGTGGTCTCCTCGGAGAGGCCGTAGATGCCCTTGGCGAGCTCAGGGTACTTGTCGAAGACCATGTTGGTCAGGTCGCCGCCGTCGTCGAGGATCATGTTGAGGGGCTCGCCGGAGGGGAACTTGAGCGTCTGCTCGATGCACCAGTCGAACTCCTTCTCGTTCATGCCCTTCCAGGCGAACACGGCGGCCTTGCCGGCCTTGGCGATGGCGGCGGCGGCGTGATCCTGGGTCGAGAAGATGTTGCAGGAGGACCAGCGGACCTCGGCGCCGAGCTCGATGAGGGTCTCGATGAGGACGGCGGTCTGGATCGTCATGTGCAGGCAGCCCGCAATGCGGGCGCCCTTCAACGGGAGCTTGCCCTTGTACTCGGCCCGGAGAGCCATGAGGCCGGGCATCTCGGACTCGGCGATGGTGATTTCGGCGCGGCCCCAGTCGGCGAGGCTGATGTCCTTGACCTTGTAGTCGTTCTTCATGGCGGTGGCGGTGGGCATTGAGGGTCTCCTGAGAGTGTGTTCAGCTAATGAACATTGTACCAAAAATCAGCGCAGCATCATCTCGTCGACGGCCTTTTTCGCGGCTTCTCCGTCGACGCCGTAGACGCGCTTATACAGCTCGATCGCTTCGTAAAACCGGTTGTTCGCGACCAGGGCGCGGATCGCGGCGCGGCCCTGTTCGGACTTGCCCCGGACCTGGGCGCCGGCTTGGGGCTCCCGGCGAGGCTGGTTCTGGCGGTTGGCTTCGGCGGCGGCCTGTTCGGCGGCTTGCTGGATCGTGGTGAGAATGGAGGCGAAGTCCGGCGTTCCGGCGTCCCGCTTGAGGCCGTCGAGCGGGCGGATGACGACGATTTCGGTGGCGCGCTTGTAGAGGATCACGCCGACGGCGGCGATCAGGCCGAGGAACCACATCGGCCTATTATAGGGAACTAATCGGCGAGGTGGAGCAGCTCGTCGACGCGGTCCGAGGCCTGGGGCATGTTGTAGCGCATCCAGAAGTAGACGTCCTCGGCCTGGGGGGCGGGGCGGCCGGGCTTCTCGGCGCAGAGGATCTCGCGGATCATCGTGACGTGGGCCTTGGAGAGGACGCGCTCGAGGGTCTCGGAGAGGATCTGACGGCGGGCCGGGCTGTATTCGAAAGTCATCATAAGGAGAGTGTAGCCCCCCGGGAGGGGGGCCTTCCATGCGCCCGGTCATCAACGGTTGTTGGCCGCGCTCAATAGGCCTTACGGATCACGCCGCGAGGGGTACTTTGGTACAATCGCCGAAAGATGCCCCAGTTCGATTTTCTCCAAAAGGTGTACCTCGGCAACTCGCTGGCGGACTACGCGCTGGCGGCCGTGACCTTCCTGGGCGTGCTGTGGGCGTTCCTGCTCGGGCGGCGCCTGCTCATCGGGCGGCTGCGGGCGCTGGCCCACCTGACGTCGACCGACATCGACGACGTCGCCGTCGACATTTTGGAGAAGATCAAGGCGCCCGAGTGCTACCTCGTCGCCCTCTACTTCGCCACCCGGCCGCTCGACATCCACTTCCGGCTGGACAAAGGGCTGCACTCGGTCGTCGTCATCCTGGTGGCCTACCGGATCGTGACGATGATCCAGGCCGCGGTGGCCTACGGCGTCCAGAAGATGATCTTGGCGGACGGGACGGACGCGGCGCACCGCGACACCGCGCAGACCGTGACGCTCGCGGCGCAGGTCTTCATCTGGATCGGGGCCGGGCTGTTCGTGCTCGGCAACTTCGGCTTCAACGTGACGTCGATGGTGGCCGGCCTCGGCATCGGCGGCATCGCGATCGCGCTCGCGGCGCAGTCCGTTCTCGGGGACCTGCTCTCGGCGGCGGCGATCTATCTCGATAAGCCCTTCATCGTCGGCGACGGGATCAGGGTCGGGGACATGGCGGGCACGGTGGAGCACGTCGGCATCAAGACGACCCGCGTCCGGTCGGTGAACGGGGAGATGCTCGTGTTCCCGAACGCGAGCCTGACCTCGAGCCGCATCCAGAATTTCGGCAACCTGACGGAGCGGCGCTCGCTGATCGCGTTCGCGGTGGCGGCGGACACGGCCCCGTCCTTGCTCAAGAAGATCCCCGGGCACGCGCGCTCGGCCGTGGCCAAGGCGAAGGACGCGCGGCTCGACCGCGCCCACCTGGCCGGCGTGAACGACGGGACTTTGCAGTTCGAGCTCGCGTTCTACGTGAAGGGGACGGACTACAACGCCTTCATGGACGCCCAGGAGGCCGTGCTGCTCGACCTGCTCGAGAACCTGAGGCTCGAGGGCGTCGTGCTGAGCGGCCCCGCGCGGCGCGTGACGGGCCTGACCGCTTGAGCGGGCGCCTGCCCTCGATCTACGCCGATCCGGCGCTCTACGACCTGATCCATCACGACGGGACCGGCGACGAGGTCTGGTTTTTGGAGGAGATCGCGCGCGACCACGGCTGCGGGATCAAGACCGCGCTCGAGCCGGCGTGCGGCACCGGTCGCTACCTGGCCGGGCTGCTGCGGCGCGGGTGGAGAGTGGAGGGCTACGACGCGGCCGGCGGGATGCTGGCCTACGCGCGCAAGCGGCTGAAGGGCTGGGGCGGGCGCGCCGTGATCCGCCGCGGCGAGATGAGCTCGTACCGCCCGAGGAGGAAGTTCGGCCTCGTCATCAACCTGCTCTCGACGTTCCGGCACCTGATGACGGACAAGGAGGCGCTCGCGCACCTGCGCCTGATGGCGGACGCGCTCGAGCCGGGAGGCGTCTTCGTGCTCGGCCTGGACCTGTCGATCTACGGGCAGGACGAGCCCGACGAGGAGGTGTGGGATTGCCGCCAAGGCGGGCGGCGGGCCAAGCACGTCGTCATGAGCATTCCCCCGGAGCCCGGGACGCGGCGCGAGCGCATCATCAACTTCGTGACGGAGAAGAAGCGCCTGCTCGAGTCGAGCTACGACTTGAGGAGCTACAGCGCGGCGGAGCTCGAGGCGCTGCTCGCGAAGACGCCGCTCAAGATCGCGGCGGTGTACGGCTACGACGGCAAGCCGCAGACGCTGCACGGGCCCGAGCGGGCCCTGTGGCTCGTGCTCAAGCGCTGAAGTCGAGGAGCAACGGCTCGCCGGGCAGGACGCCGAGCTCTTTCTCGCCGCGGACGACGGCGAAGGATTTCCCGGAACGGACCAGGCGGTCGCCCTCGGCCAGCAGCGCGGCGGGAGCGGCGTCGAGGAGCGATTTCGGCGCCCCGACGCCCGCGTAGGAGAAGGAGGGGCCGCGGCGGCGCGTCAGGACCGCGAAGCGGTCCCAATCCCAGAACAGCACCGGGCGGGCGAGCGTCTCGCGCAGGGTGGCGGCGAGCGCGGGGGCGGTCTTCTTCATCGTCTTCCAGATGCGCTCGGCCTTGCGGCGGCTCTCGGCGCAGAGGTAGGAGCACGGGTGCCAGGGAATGGCGTTGAGCAGGTCGAGGTCGAGGCCCGGGTTCGCCGCGTAGAGGCTCTGGCGGCGGGCGCCGTCCTGGATCGACAAAGCCCGTGAGTAAAAATAGAAGACGTCGTTGAGGAGGAAGGGCAGCGGCCCCGAGCTCTTCGTGCGGCGCGCGATCGCGCGGACGATGTCGTCGCCGGAGCGGTCGTCGGTGTGCCGTTCATAGGCCCGGGCGCAGCAGGCCGGATAGCCCAGGGACGGGCCCGGGTTGACGTCCTCGCGGCCCCACAGGCGCGCGGTCTGCGCCAGGTCTTTTTCGCTGGTCCCGAGGAGGACCTGCAGGCGCGCCTCGCCGCCGGCGGTGCGGGCGAAGGCGCGGAGCGCGAGCTTGAGGCGGCGGGCGATCTCCTCGAGGGCGGGGAGGTCGGACTCGCGCGCGTGGACGTGGGTGACCGGTTTGACGCCCGCGAGCATGGCGACGAGTTCGACGGCGAGGTTGCCCAGGCGCGGGACGCGCAGGGGGCCGCCGGGCAGGGAGAGGACGGTCTCGCCGGAGACGGGGGCGGCGAAGGTGCGCGCGTCGAGCGGGGCGGTCTTCTTGGACGCGCCCCGGCGCGCGCGGGTCTTCTCGCGCGGGGCGCCGTCGCTTTGGCCGGTCTCCAGTTCGGCGAGGCGGCGGCGCGCCTCGGCGTGGGCGGGCTCGGCCTTCAGGGCGGCGCGCAGCTGCTCCGCGGCCTCGAGCAGGCGGCCTTGGCGGTGGAGCAGGTCGGCCAGGACGAGGCGCGCCGGGACGTGGCGCGGGAACTTGTCGGCGAGGGCGATGAGGACCTTGGCCGCGGCGGCGGTCTCGCCGAGGGCGAGGCAGGCGTGGGCGCTGAAGAGCCGGACCTCGGGCCCGTCCTGGAGGGTCTGCGACGCGGCGAAGTCCTTGAGGGCGGCGCGCGCGTCGCCCGCGTTGAAGCGCTCGATGCCGCGGGCGAGCAGCTCGGGGCCGGTCATTTCGCCTGCGCGGCGCGGCGCTTGAGCAGCGCCTTCACGCGGCGCGAGAACGCCTTGTAGGAGGCGCGCCCCTCGGGGGTGCGCAGGAGGTCCAGGTCGTTCTCGATGGCGCGCGCCAGGCCGGCGGCGGCCGAGCCCTGTTTGCGGGACTGCTCCTCCAGGTCCTGCTCGAGCTGTTCTTCGATGTCGTCGAAGTCCTGCTCGCCGAGATGGACGGTGCCGGGGACGGCGGCCTGGATCATGCGCGTGAAGGCCTCGGGGCCTTCGCGCAGGGCGTCCCAGGCCTGGCGCGCGAAGGTGCCGGGCCGCGGCTCCAGGCCGAGCTCGGCCAGCATGTCGAGGTCCTCCAGGTGCGCCTCGAGCTCCATCTCGAGGGCGTTGGAGGGGACGCCCTGGGCGTGCTGGACGACGTGGATGAGTTCGTGGACGATGGTGCCCGCGAGCTCGGTCTCGCGGCCGCGGCGGAAGAGGCCCTCGTGAAGGTTCATGCGGCGCTCGACGTAGTCGTACTCGCCGAAGTTGCGGCCGAGGGGCCGCACGTCGACCGGGAGCTCGCGCCCGGCGGCGGCGAGGATCTTCCCGGCCTCGGCCAGCGCCTTGCGTCCCGCGCGCGTGGCGCGCGCGACGTCGAGGGCGCGCTCGAGAGCGGCCTGATGGCGCGGGTCGGAGAGGACGAGCCAGGGGGCGGAGGGGCCGAGATCGGCGGGGCCGTCGTCGAGGCCCGCGGCCAGCGGGGCGAGCGCGACCGGCGCGGCGGGCTCGGGGGCGGCGGGGACGCCGTCCCAGAACCGGTTCAGCGAGGGCGCGCCCAGCGCGAGGCCCGGGATCAGCGCCGCGGGCGCCGCCGGGGCGCTCAGGACGAGGGCCGGGCCGGAGTAGGCGGGGATGGACGAGCGCGGCAGAGCCGGGACCGCCGCGCCGGCCGGGAGGGACAGGAGCAGGAGGAGCAGCGCCCTCATCAGTGGCTCTCGAACTCCACGACGATCATCGTCTCGTTGACGACGCCGTTGATGGAGCGGCCGTCGGACTCGCCGAAGCCCTCGACGGAGTCGCCAACGGTCTCGGCCCACTCCTTGTAGGAGGTTCCGGGCCAGGCCAGGATCTCCACGCGCTCGGGGCGGTCGAACTGGTCCTGGAGGTCCTTGCGCAGCTGCGAGGCGGAGCGGGCGTTCTCCTTGAGGATCACGATGCGCGCGCGCGGCATGCGGCGGGTGACCTTGGTGAGCTTGTTCATCGTCACCGAGCCGCACTCGATCCACAGGGTCGGCTCGCCCGCGGCGTTCACGGCGAGCAGGTCGGGAAGGAACTCGAAGTCGGCGAGCGCGGGCATGTTCGTCGTGGCGTCGAGAGTGGGCTCGTCCTTCCAGAAGAGGATGTAGGCGGCCAGGCGGTGGGCGAGATGGTCGTCGGGCTCGCTCGGTCCGGAGACGAGGTAGGGGCGGCGCTCCTCGCCGTTGAAGTGGAGGTCGGCCTTGAGCTTCACGCCGACCTCCGGAAGGGGCGGGCCAGCAGGCGCCAGAAGCCGAGCGCGTGCGGGTCGCGCGCGCCGGAGAGGCCGAGCGGCATCGACTCGTGCGGGTGAGCGGGCTGGGCGCGGTAGGTGCCGAAGAGGATGTCCCACCACGGGATGAAGAAGCCGAAGTTGGAGTCGGTCTCCTCGCGGTCGGGGCTGTGGTGGACGCGGTGCATGTCGGGCGTGACGACGGCGCGGCGCAGGAGGGCGTCGAGCGGGCCGGGCAGGGCGACGTTGGCGTGGTTGAAGACGGAGGAGGCGAGGAGGAGGAGCTCGAAGGCCGCGACCGCGGCGAAGTGCGCGCCGAGCAGGGCGATCCCGGCGATCTTGATCGCGGCGGACAGGGCGATCTCGCCGGGGTGGAAGCGCACGCCGCTCGAGGCGTCGAGGTCCAGGTCGCTGTGGTGCACGGCGTGCAGGCGCCACAGCGCGGGAGACCAGTGGAAGAGGCGGTGCTGGAAGTAGATCAGCAGGTCGAGGAAGACGAGCGAGAGCAGGAACTTGAGCGGGTAGGGGAGCATCGTCTGGTGGAGCAGGCCGATCCCGGCGGCCTCGAAGCGGCTCGCGGCGTCGACGACGGAGAGCGGAAGCAGGACGAACGTCGCCGCCCAGCCGGCGAAGGACAGGGCGACGTTCGCCGTCCAGCGCGGGCCCGCCTCGGCGACGCGCGCGCGGCGCGGCAGGAGGCGCTCGGCCAGCCCCCAGACGAGCAGGGAGAGGACGAAGGCCCAGACGCGCGGGCTCATCCGCGCCTCCGCCGCAGGGCGCAGCCCGCCAGCCAGGCCCCGTCGCCGCCGGCGTAGTGCTCCTTCTTCCAGACCGGCAGGGTCTTCTTGATCGCCTCGATGACGAAGCGGCAGGCCGCGTAGGCCTCGGCGCGATGGACCGAGCCCGCGGCGATCGCCACGCTGAGCTCGCCCACGCGCAGCCGGCCGACGCGGTGCGCGACGGCGACGCGCACGGGCCACTTCTTCTCCGCGCGCGCGGCGATGCGGGCGAGCTCCTTCTCCGCCAGCGGGACGAAGCAGTCGTAGGAGACGGCCGTCACGCGACGTCCGGCGTGCACGCAGCGCACGGCCCCGGCGAAGGCGGCCACGGCGCCGTGGCGCGGCGAGGAGACGGCGCGCGCGAGGGCCGCCGGATCGAGACGGGAGTTCGTGACGCGCGTCAGCCGCCGCATACCGGGGGGAGGACGGCCAGGCGGCCGGAGGGCAGGCGGTCGGAGAGGGCCAGCACCTCGTCCGAGGCGGCGAGGACGCAGGATTTCAGGAGCGCGGCCTTCGGGCCGAAGGAGTCCGTCAGGGCGGCCATGGCCTGGCGCGCGGTGGCCGAGGGCGGAAGCGTCACCGAGACCGACTGGCCGAAGCCGGCGTCGCGCAGGCGGCCGTAGAGTTCGATCTTACGCTTCATATGTATCGACCTCGGCTCCGGCCTTCGCCTCGGCGCCCTCTTCGGGCAGGACGGCCCAGCAGTCGGCGGCGAGCAGCGAATGGATCAGGAACGACGCTTGGCCGGGGAGAACCTCGACCTGGCCGGTTCCGACTCGCCGGGCCTTGAAGAAAGAGCGAAGTTTTTCCGGCTTGGCGCACGTCTTCTCCAAACGGCAGCGGAAGGGGATTTCGTCCGGCTGACCCATCAAATACCGGACAAAAGGCCGGACGAAAAATCTCAAGCCGACGGCGGTCGAAACCGGATTGCCGGGCAGACCGAAGACGAACGGACCTTTCCCGAACTCGGCGAACAAAACGGGTTTTCCCGGCTTGATCGCGACCTTGTGGAAGATCGTCCGCGCGCCCATGTCCGCGAGCGACGCGGGGATGAAATCGGCGTCGCCCATCGAGACCGCCCCGGTGGTCAGGATCACGTCGGCCCCGCGGTCCATGGCCAGCTCGACGCGGGCCTGGAACGGGCCGGGCTCGTCGGCCACGACGCCGTGCGTCTCCAGGTCCCAGCCGAGGCGCGCGCACTCGGCGGCGAGGAAGGCGGAGGAGGCGTCGCGGATCTGGCCGGGCGCGAGGGGCTTGCCCGGAGCGGCCAGTTCGCGGCCCGTGGCGATCAGCGCCAGGCGCGGACGGCGGCGCACCTCGATCTCCCCGGCGCCGGCCGCGGCCAGGGCCATGAGGTGCTTGGGCTCGAGCAGGGCGCCGGCGGGCACGGCTTCGGCGCCCTCGGCGAAGTCTTCGCCTCGGCCGCGCACGAAGTCGCCCGCCTCGGGCGTGGTCCGCAGCTCCACGGCGCGTCCGCCGTCCACGTCGCGGGCGTGCTCGACGGGCACGACGGCGTCGCAGCCCGCCGGCATGGGCGCGCCGGTCATGATGCGCCACGCCCCGGCCTCGGCCTGGCAGCGCGGCGCGTCGCCGGCAAGAATGGTTCCGAGGACCGGAATCGTGACGGGAGACGAGGTTGCCCCGGCGGCGCGGCTGGAGGCGATCGCGTAGCCGTCCATCGAAGAATTGTCGAAGGGAGGTATGGCATCTTGGCCATGCACGGCGCTCGCCGTCACGCGGCCCAAAGCGTCTTTGGCGGCGATCGTCTCGGCGGCGAGAAGCGGGCGCGTCTCGGCGGCCTCGCGCAGGAGATCGAGCGCTTTGGCGTACGAGATCATCGGTGGTCACCCCCGCGGGCGATGTGGACCGCGTGGGAGAGAAGATCGGCCAGAACCGAAAGCCCGTCGCGCACGCCGCCGTTGCTTCCCGGCAAGCACACGATAATGCACTTGCCGAGTTGGCCGGCAAGAGATCGTGAGAGCGGCGCGGTCGCCGGCCCCAAGGCGCGAAGCGCCTCGCCAAAGCCGGGGATAACGCGGTCGCACACCGAGGTCACCGCCTCCGGCGTCACGTCGCGTGGTGAAAGACCGGTTCCGCCCGTGAGCACCACGCTGTCAACGCCGCGCGCAGCGCGGCGTAAGGCTTTCTCAATCAGCTCCCGGTCGTCCGGCACGAGCAGGCGCTTTTTCACCGTGAATCCGATCTGTTGTAGGCCGAAGGCCAAAGCCGGCCCGGACGTGTCCTTGTACTTCTTGTTGAAGGCGCGATCCGACACCGTGATCACCGCCGCCGTGCCCGCGCGCGGCGCCTTCGTCTTCTTTTCGGCTCCCTTCTCGAGCGGATGCTTCCAGAAGCCCTTCTTGCCGCCCTCTTTGAACTTCAGGCGCACGCCGGAGATTTCGAGCGCCGGGTCCACGGGCTTGATCAAATCGTAGAGGCAGAGGAGCGCCGCCGTGCAGCCGGTGAGGGCTTCCATCTCGACGCCCGTCTTAGCCGAGATCGAGCACGTGCAAACGACTTCCGCGGCGTTTCGCGCCGCGTCCAACGTGATCGAGACCTCGACGGAATCCCGCGAATTGGGATGGCTGGGGGGAAGACTCTCGGGGGTCGGCTGCGCGGCCCTGTTGCGGGCGGCCTCAGCTAACGCCAGCGCGTCTCCCTTCGGGAGCCGCGCGTCTTTGAGCAGCGAAAACGCGCGGCGGCTCATGAACAAACGGCCTTGCGCCGCCGCGCGCCGCGCTGTGACCTTTTTGGAGCCGACATCCGCCATCTTGAACGCCATCAGCCGCCCATCATGGCGAAATGTTTGGTATTCCCGATGCGTCCTTCGGGCAGATAGTGGGAGACTTCCTTCAAGCCGAGGAGATCCTTCACCTGCGCCTGAAGAGCGCCGATCTGAGCGTCGTCCTGCAAATGAGCTCGCAGCGAATGATCCTTCTCCGAAAACAGGCACAGGCGCAGCTTCCCTCGGCTCGTGACCCGGAGCCTGTTGCAGGAATTGCAGAAATCCTTCGCGTAGGGCGCGATCACGCCGACCGAGCCTTTGTATCCGTCCTTCAGGAACGTTCTCGCCGGGCCGTCGCCCTCGCGCCGCGCCCGCTCGGTCCAGCCGTTCTCGACCAGCCAGGCCACGAGGGTTTCGGCCTTCAGGTGGCGCTCCGTGAAAAAGTCCATGTTGTCGGAGGCCGGCATCAGTTCGATGAAGCGCACTCCCAGCGCCCGCGTCTTCGCGAGTCCCACGAAGTCGGCGAATTCCCCGTCGTTGAGGCCCTTCATGAGGACGGCGTTCACCTTGGTCTCCAGGCCGAGTTCGAGCGAGCGCTCCACGCCCGCCATGACGGCGTCCAAGGAGTCGGAGCCGGTGAGGCCGGCGAAGCGGGCGCGATCGAGGCTGTCGACGCTCACGTTGACCGCGGACACGCCGGCGGACTTGAGCGCGGGGGCGAGGCCGGCCAGGTTCCAGCCGTTGGTCGAGAGCGCGACGCGGCGCACGCCCGGGGTCGCCGCCGCGGCTGCCGCGATCTCCACGATGTCGCGGCGCACGGTCGGCTCGCCGCCGGTGAGGCGCACCTTCCAGAAGCCGAGCCCGGCGAAGCCGCGGATCAGGCGGGCGATCTCGGCGGTGCTCAGCGGGGCGTCGGCCTCGGTTTTCTTGTAGCCGTTGGGGAGGCAGTACGCGCAGCGGAAATTGCAGGCGTCCTCGACGGACAGACGCAGATAATGGAAGGAGCGGCCGAAGCCGTCGATGAGAGCCACGACTGATTATACCGTTACTTGAAGAGCATGCCGCCGGCGATGTCGCCGCCGATGATGCCCACGCCCGCGCCGATGACGGCGCCCACGGGGCCGCCGAGCAGGAAGCCGAGGATGCCGCCCACCAGGGCTCCCACCGCGCCCGGCAGATAGTGCCGCGGCTGCAGAGGACCGCTGCCGGTCTTCATCTTCTTGATGTCGCTCAGGAAGGAGTCCTCGGGCTCGGCGGGGGAGGGCACGTCGCCGACGATGTTCGGACGCTCGCCGCCCGGCTGGGACGGGGCGAGCGCCGGGGGCTCGCGGCGGCCGCCGTCGGCGACGACCGCGTCCGGGCTCGCGGCCGGCGCGCCTCCGCCGTCGAAGCCGACGCCGCCGCGCTCGGCCGCGTCCGCGATGCCGCGGGCCTGGTCGAGGGCGGACGTGGAGGTCGAGACGGCTACGCCGGGCTGCGGGCCGGAGACGGTCGGCGTGGAGCGGGCGACGCCCGAGATGGGGCGCGTGGACGTCGCCGGCGGGTCGCGGCGGACCGGCTGGACCGCGCTCGGCGGCAGCACCGGCGGTTTGCGCAGCTCGGCGAGGGCGAGTTCCGCGGCCGGGGCGGCGGCCTTGGCGCTGCGGGCGATCGGCGCGGGCAGATACGTGGAGAGGTCTTCCCGGTATTTGTCGAAGATGCCGGCCACGACCTTCTTCGTGTACCAGGTCAGCCTGCCCCCGTTGGACTTGAGGGCCTCGTCGACGGCGTCGAGATAGCCGATCAGGCTGTTGCGGTCGTCCTCCTTCATCGTCTTGAGGCGGCGCACCAGGTAGGCCTTGGTCTTGGGCGTCATCAAGGCGCCGTAGTTGCGGTACACGCCCTCGACGTCGGGAGTCGCGATGCGGGCGTCGGTCTCGGCGTAGGCGACGATGCGGCCTCGCCACTTGTCGAGGACCAATTTCATGACCTTCGCGTCGCCGGCCGCGAGCTTGACGTCGGCGTTGAAGTCGGCGGCCGCGGCGTTGTCGGAGAGGACGGCGGCCAGCATGGCCTTCTCGTCGTCGCGCAGATGGGCCTCGACCGCGGCCACGGCGGCCGGGTCGCCGCCCGCCGACGCCGGAACGGCGGCGCCGAGGGCGAGAAGTCCCGCGAGAACGGCCCGGCGGATCATGGCCTCAGTATATATAGGGAGGCCGGGGGCAAAAAGGTGCCTTGGACCCAGCGCCGGAGGGGCCATTAGACCCGCGAATTAGTATCATCCCCGGCGATGAAAGCCGCGATCCCGGCCCTGGCCCTCCTGCTCGCCGCCTGCGGCGGCGGTTCCCGGAGCGTCCGCCAGGCCCCGCCCCCGCCCTCGCCCGCCTGCAAGGCCGTCGTCCGCACGGCCAAGACCTGGCTTCCCGAGGAGGAGAAGAACCGCCCGGCGCCCAAGGACTGCTCGGACTACGTGGGCAAGGTCTTCGCGGAGAACGGCATCAGGCTGCCGCGCACCTCCGAGGCCATGGCCATCGAGGGGGAGGAGGTCTCCTCCTCGCGCCAACTGCGCATGGCCGACCTGGTGTTCTTCTCCGGCAGGAACGGCGGACGCAAGGTCGGGCACGTCGGGATCTACGTCAACAACGGGATCTTCATCCACCAGGCCAACCCCGGCGAGGGCGTGCGCCAGGAGAGCCTGTACTCCGACTACTGGCGCAAGCGGTTCCTGCGCGGCCGGCGCGTCGTCGATTAGCCTAGGACGTTTGCCGGGCCTTTCGGGGCCGGAGGGCCCTCGGGGGAGAGGCCCGTTGCGGGGTATGCTAGGGGCGTGAAGCTCGCCCTCGTCCTTCTCCTCGCCGCGGCGTCCGCGCGCGCCCAGGTCACGCTCGAGTCCGCCGCGTCCGACGCCGCGGCGGCCGTCCGCGCCGCCCGCGAGGCCGCCGCCAAGGAGAAGAAGCGCCGCGTCTTCCCGCTGGCCGCCGCCCCGGCCCTGCCCGGCGACCTGTCCGCCCCGCTCCTGCTCGACGCCCCGCTGAGCGAACTGCGCGACGGGCCGTTGGCCGCGGTCTCGACCGAGATCTCGGGCCGGACCTGGCGGGTGGGCGTGACCGCCGATCCCGGCTGGGACGATTTCTATCTCGTGCTGACCTCGGGCGCCGACCGTCTCCTGGCGCCGCTGAGTCCGCTCGGCCGCTTTCTGGACGACGAGGGCGTCGTGGTCTCCGACGACGAGGGCCCGGTCCTGCGCTTCAACGCGCGCATCAGCCTCCTGCACCCGATCAACGGCACCACCGTCATCGCCGTCGACGCCGAGAACGCCCGCGCCGCCCGCGATTCGTTCACGATCGGCGAGCTCGTCGACGCGTTGAAGGCGACCGGCCGCGCGTTCAAGGCGGGCCGCGACGAGATCCTCGCGTTCTCGCTCAGCGAGGCCGCGGAGGGCGGCGGGAGCCTGTCGGGCGAGCGCTCGATCCTGCTCGCGCGCATCGACGGGACGAAGACGCGCGCCTGGCGGGTGCGCGAGTCGGCGTTGACGCCGGGGCTGCCCGTGCGCGCGACGATCGCGGGGCGCGTCCTCGTGCTCCTGAAGACGGCCGACGAGCGGCTCGTGATCCGCGACGCCGGTCCCGCGCCGAAGCGCTAGGAGACCTTCAGGTCTTTCGGGCCGACGTACAGCGACTGCGGGCGGATCAGCTTGTCCTGCGCGTGCTGCTCCATCACGTGCGCGCACCAGCCGGCCACGCGGCCGCAGGCGAACATCGAGACGAACTGGTCGGGCTGCAGGCCGATGGACTGCAGGACCAGCGCGGTGTAGAACTCGACGTTCGTCTTGAGGTTGCGACCGGGCTTGAGCTCCTCGAGCACCTTGATCGCGGTCTTCTCGACGGTGCGGGCGAGGTCGTAGAGCTTCTTGTTCTGCAGGTGGGCGCCGGACATCTGGGAGGCGGTCTTCGCGAGCACCTCGGCGCGCGGGTCGCGCACCTTGTAGACGCGGTGGCCGAAGCCCATGATGCGGCGGCCTTCCTTGATCTCCTTGCGCAGCCACGGCTCGGCCTTCGCCGCGGTCTTGATGTCGACGAGCATGTCGAGGACGGGGCCGGGCGCGCCGCCGTGCAGCGGGCCCTTCAGCGCGCCGACGGCGCCGGTGACGGCGGAGACCATGTCGGAGCGGGTGGAGGCGATCACGCGCGCCGTGAACGTCGAGGCGTTCATGCCGTGGTCGGAGACCGTGACCCAGTACGTCTCGAGCGCCTTCGCCGCCATGGGATCGGGCTCGGTGCCGAAGGTCATGTACAGGAAGTTCGCGGCGAGCGAGAGGTCCGCGCGGGGCGCGATCGGCTCGAGGCCCTGTCTGAGTCGCGAGTGCGCCGCGATCACGGTCGGGAAGCGCGAGAGCAGGCGCTTGGCGAGGGCCAAGTCGCCGGCGGGGGAGATGTCGTTGGGGTTCGATACGTCGAGCGACAGCGTCGAGCAGGCCATGCGCAGCGCGTCGATGGGCGGGGCGTTGCGCGCGGTCTTGATGATCTCGATCGTCTCCGGGCGCAGGGCGCGGAACGCGGCGAGGTCCTTCTGGATGCCGGGCGCCTCTTCCTTCGACGGGAGATGGCCGGTCCACAGCAGCATCGAGGCCTCCTCGATGGAGACCTTGCCCGCGAACTCCTCGATCGGGTAGCCGCAGATGATGAGGACGCCGTTCTGGCCGTCGACCATCGAGAGCTTGGTGTCGGTCGCGACGACGCCTTCGAGACCGGCTTTGACTGCCGAGGCGGGATTAGCGGCGGGAGTGGGGGCGGCCATGTTCGAGTCCTCCGGGATGTTCAGCGTCTACGTCGTCGATGATACCTCTCTCCCGTCGGGCCGTCAACGGGTGCCTGGCACCCCGGTGCCGGGCTTTAAGCTCGACGCCGGCGAATTATTTTCTTCCCTCGGGGGTTTTGAGCGAGTGCCGGCTCAAAACCCGCCTCGCAAACTCAGGCGCCTTCGGGCCAGACTTCCTCGAGCTCGTCGTCGTCGAAGCCGAAGTGATGCGCCAATTCGTGGCGGAGCGTGAGGCGGATCTCCTTCTGCAGCTCCTCGATGCTGCCCACCGAGTCCTCGAGGTTCCACTGATAGAGGTACACCTTCGCGGGCAGCTCGCCGTGGGCGGCGCCCCTGAGAAAATCCTCCCGCTCGGGGCCCACGTACAAGCCGAGCAGATCGACGATGTCGTCCTCGGTCGCGTCCTCGACGTCGACGGCCTCCTCGCCGGGTTCGTCCTGGACCTCGATGGTGACGTTGACGAGCAAAGCGCGCAGTTCCTCAGGAATGCGCGCGAGTTCGGCCTCGGCCATCAGGCGGAACTTCTCACGACTGACTCGGACTTCCTTCAAAAGTGAGAGAGTGAGAAGCCTGACACCTAAGCGATGGCGCCGGCTTTCTTCAGCAGGTCGAGGCAGGCGGCGTTGGCCTGGGCGGCGACCTTCTTCTCGTCGATGTTGACGAGCTTGCCGTCCTCGACCACGACGTGGCCGTTGACGATGGTCCACTTCGTCCGGTGCGAGGCGCCGCAGAACAGGAGCGAGGCGACGGGATCGCCGGCCGAGCCGGCGAAGTCGAGGCCGGAGACGTCGAAGACGGCGACGTCGGCGGCCTTGCCGGGCGCGAGCTGGCCGATGTCGTCGCGGCCGAGCACCGCGGCGCCGCCGCGGGTCGCCATGCGCAGGGCCTGACGGGCGGTCATGCTGTCCACGCCGGACTTCACGCGCGCGGCGAGCATCGCCTGGCGCGCCTCGCCCAGCATGTCGGAGGTGTCGTTCGAAGCCGAGCCGTCCACGGCGAGGCCGACGGGAACTCCGGCGTCCAGGTAACGACGAATGGGGGGAACACCCGAACCGAGCCGAAAGTTGGAGGATGGGCAATGGGCGACGCCGACCTTCACTGCGGCCAAACGGCGGATTTCATCGTCATTCACGTGAACCATGTGGGCGAGCCACACGTTCGAATCCATCCAACCCAACTCCTCGATGAAGTCGATCGGGCGTTTCTTGTACTTCTCGAGGCAGTACGCCTCCTCGTCCAGGGTCTCGCACAGGTGCGTGTGCATCCGCACGCCCCACTTCTTCGCTTGGGCGGCGGTTTCCTTCATGAGCTCCTGGGAGACCGAGAACGGCGCGCAGGGAGCGAGGCCGACCTGGATCATCGCGAACTGGCCCTTGTCGTGGTGCTCTTTGACCAGGCGTTCGCCGTCCTTCAAGATCTCTTCCTCGGCCTGCGTGCAGTCGTCCGGCGGCAGGCCGCCCTTCGACACGCCGACCGACATGGAGCCGCGCGTGGCGTGGAAGCGGATGCCGAGAGAGCGGGCCGCCTCGATCTGGGCGTCCACGAGGCCCGTCCGGCCCTTCGGATAGAGATAGGTGTGGTCGCTCGACGTCGTGCAGCCCGTCAGGAGCAGCTCGCCGAGCCCCACCTGGGCGCCGAGCGCCGCGTACTCGGGCGTGAGGTGGCGCCAAACGGTGTAATGATAAACCAGCCAGTCGAAGAGCTTGGCGTCCTGGGCCTTGGGCGTCGCGCGCGTGAGGGTCTGCACCAGGTGATGGTGCGTGTTGACCATGCCCGGGATCACCACGCAGCCCGAGGCGTCCAGGACCTTCGCGTCGTCCGGGGCCTCGAGGTTCTTGCCGACCGCGAGGATGACGCGGCCCTTGATGAGGACGTCGGCGCCGGACAATTCCGTGCCGGCGTCGTCCATCGTGGCGACGCGCAGGGCGTTCTTGATGAGGAGAGGGGGCCGCACGACGGGAGTCTAGCAATTAAGTAGAATCCGGGCATGGAACCGCTCCGTCTGTCCGAGCTCGCGGGAGACCTTCCGCGCCCGGGGGTGCTGTGCACCGTGGCCAAGGTGGTCGGCTCCGCCCCGCAGGCGCCCGGCGCCAAGATGCACGTCTGGGCGGGAGGCTTCTCCGGCACGGTCGGCGGCGGCAAGTTCGAGGCCGAGGTGCTGGCCGAGGCGCGGCGACGGCTGGACGGCGAGGCCGCTTTGAAGGAATACACCCTGTGCCGCGAGATGGGGCAGTGCTGCGGCGGCAAGGTCACGGTGTTCTTCGAGCCGCTGGCGCGTAGAAAGGCCGTGCACGTGTTCGGCGCCGGCCACGTCTCGCGCGCGCTGTGCGAGGTTCTCGCCGGCCTCGACCTCGAGATCGCGGTCTACGACGCGCGCCCGGAGTGGGCCGACCCCGCGGGCTTCCCCAAGGCCGTGCGCCTGCTCAAGGCCGAGCCGCTCGCGCTCGCGCGCGCCGCGGGTTACGGGCCGCTCGACGCGGCGCTGGTGATGACCTACGACCACGACCTGGACCTGGCCTTGGTCGACGCTTTGCTCGACAAGCCGCTCGGCTACCTCGGCGTGATCGGCTCGCTGCACAAGTCGCGCGTGTTCCGGGCCAGGCTGCCCGCGCCGCGGCGCCCGCTGTGGGACGAGCGCGTGCGCTGCCCGATCGGGAAGAAGCTCTCGTCGAAGAATCCGAAGGCGATCGCGGTCTCCATGGCCGCCGAACTCCTCGAGAAGTGGGCGCTGAAGAAGCCCGAGCCGGCGCGCAAGGTGCCCGCGTGAACGCGCCCCGCGTCCTGCTGCTCGCCGCCGGTCACGGCCGCCGCGCCGGCGGTCCCAAGGCCTGGGCGCCCTGCGGCGGCGCGACCATGCTCGAGGCGCACCTGGCCTTTCTCGATAATCTCGTCGGCCCGGCCAAGGTCACGGTCTCGATCCAGCGGCCGTGGCTCGACCGCTGTCTCGGACTGTCGGGGCAGGTCCGCTGGGTGCCGGTCGATCCCGACGCGAGCCCGCTGGCGTCCCTGCAGGCCCTGATCCGCGCCGGGCGCGTGGAGCGCAGCTTCGTCTATCACGTCGACATGCCGGTCTTCGATCCCTCGGTGTTCGAGAAGCTCGCGGCCGCGCCGGGCGACGCCGTGCCCTCCTTCAGGGGAAAGCGCGGCCACCCCGTCCTGCTCGGCGTGCCGACCCTGCTCGACGTCCTGCGCCTGAACCCGGCGGACGACCGTCTCGACGAATTCCTCGGCCGGCGCGGCATCGCCGACGTGCCGGTGGAGAGCGAGCTGATCCTGCGCAACGACAACGAGGGCTCGGCGAAGGGCGCGGCGGCGTGATCGACCTCGCGATCCGGGGGACGAGGATCTACACGCCGGAGGGGCCGCGTCCCGGGGCGCTGCTGATCGAGGGAGAAAAGATCGCGGCGATAACGAACGACGGTGAAATCCCGGCGGGAACATCGATCAAAGAAGCCGGCGACTTCGCGGTAATTCCCGCGTTGGTCGATTGTCATGTTCATGTCAACGAACCCGGCCGTACGGAGTGGGAGGGCTATCTCACCGCGACGAAGGCGGCCGCCGCGGGCGGCGTGGGCACCATCGTCGACATGCCGCTCAACTGCTCGCCGGTCACCACCACCCGCCGCGCGCTGAAGGCCAAGCTCGACGCGGTGAAGGGCAAGCTCGCGGTGGACGCGGCGTTCTGGGGCGGCATCGTCCCCGGGAACCTCGCCGAGCTCGAGCCGATGGCGCAGGACGGGGTCGTCGGCTTCAAGTGCTTCCTGACCCACAGCGGCCTCGACGAGTTCCCCAACGCGACGAAGAGCGATCTCGAGGCGGCGATGCCCGTGCTCGCGCGCCTGGGCCTGCCGCTGATCGTCCACGCGGAACTCGACCCGTGCGCCGAGGCCGGCGCCGACCCGCGCGCGTTCAAGTCCTACCTGGCCTCGCGCCCGCCCTCGATGGAGGTCCGGGCGATCGAGCTTCTGATCGACCTGTGCCGGCGCACCAAATGCCGCACGCACGTCGTGCACCTCTCCGCCGCCGAGGCGCTGCCGCTCGTCGAGCGCGCCAAGGACGAGGGCCTGCCCTTCACCGCCGAGACCTGCCCGCACTACCTGACGTTCGCCTCCGATGAGATTCCCGACGGGGCGACGCAGTTCAAGTGCGCGCCGCCGATCCGCTCCGCGGAGAATCGAGAGGAGCTGTGGCGCGCGCTCGGCCGCGGCGTGATCGATTTCGTCGTCTCCGACCATTCGCCGTGCGTGCCCGAGATGAAGAAGCTCGAGACGGGCGATTTTCTCGGCGCCTGGGGCGGGATCGCGGGCCTGCAGTTCACGTTGCCGGCGACATGGAGCGGCGCCAAGCGCCGCGGCTTCCAGCTCGAGGACGTGGTGCGCTGGACGGCGGAGAAGACGGCGGACTTCGTCGGCCTCGCGAACAAGGGCCGGCTCGCCAAGGGCGCCGACGCCGACGTGGTCCTCCTCGACGACGCGGCGCTGTTCGACGTGGACAAGGCGGCCGTCCTGCACCGCCACAAGCTGACGGCCTACGAGGGCCTCCGTCTGCAGGGAGCCGCCGCGGCCGTTTATCTTCGCGGAGCCGACGCCGGCGCGGCGCGGCGCGGGCGGCCGATGTTGAAAAGGAGCGAGTCATGGACTTCACCCAGCTGATCGATCTGGCGTCGTCGCGCGTGGGAGGCAAGGCGCTCAAGACGAGCGACGATTTCTTCGCGCCGATGGCGAACCTCATCAAGCCCGAGGCGCCGGTGTGGCTCGCCGACAAGTACACGGCCCGCGGCAAGTGGATGGACGGCTGGGAGTCCCGCCGGCGCCGCACCCCGGGCTACGACTGGTGCGAGCTCAGGCTCGGCCTGCGCGGGGTGATCCGCGGCATCAACGTCCAGACCTCGTTCTTCACCGGCAACTATCCCTCGCACGCGAGCCTGGACGCCAGGGACGGGAAGGGCTCGTGGGTCGAGATCCTTCCCAAGACCGCGCTCAAGGGCAACGGCGACAATCTCCTGCCGGTGAAGTCCGACAAGGCCTGGGACCACGTGCGCCTGAACATCTTTCCGGACGGCGGCGTGGCCCGCTTGCGCGTGTACGGCGAGGTCGCGCCGGACTGGACGAAGGTCCCCAAGAAGACGCTCGTCGACCTCGTCTCCGTGGAGAACGGGGGGCTGCCGCTGCTCGCCTCCGACATGCACTACTCGCACCCGCAGAACCTGATCATGCCCGGGCGCTCCAAGAATATGGGCGACGGCTGGGAAACCAAGCGCCGCCGCGGCCCGGGCAACGACTGGGTGATCCTCCGGCTCGGGGCCGCGGGCACCATCAGCAAGATCGAGGTGGACACCAATTTCTTCAAGGGCAACTACCCCGATTCGTGCATGCTCGAGGGCGTGCACAAGCCCGGGGCCGGGGGAGCCGAGCTCGCCGACGAGTTCGTCGTCTGGACGCCGATCCTGCCCCAGACCAAGCTGTCGGCGCACAAGCGCCACTTCTTCTCCCGCGAGCTGGCCAAGCACGGCCCGGTCACCCACGTGCGGCTGAGCATGTATCCCGACGGCGGCATCTCGCGCCTGCGTCTTCTCGGAGTCCGCGCCTGACATGACGCTCGCCGAACTCAACGCCCTGACTCCCGAACGCGCGCAGGAGGAGCTGCTGCGCTGCTGCGGCTGCGCGCGTTGGGCCGCCGACGTCGCGGCCGGTCGTCCCTACGCGAGCAAGGACGCGCTGCTGCGCGCGGCCGACGCGGCCTGGGCGACGGCGTCGAAGGCCGAGCGTCTGGAGGCCTTCTCTCATCACCCGCGCATCGGCGGCAAGGACGCGCTGCGCGCGAAGTTCGCCTCCACGAGCGCCTGGGCCCAGGGCGAACAGGCCGGCGCGCGCGCGGCGGGCGAGGAGATCCTCGACCAGCTCGCCGAGGGCAACGCCGCGTATGAGGCCAAGTTCGGCCACATCTTCATCGTCTGCGCGACCGGCAAGTCCGCGGGCGAGATGCTCGGCCTGCTGAAGGCCCGCCTGCCCAAGGACGCCGCCTCCGAACTGGACACCGCGGCCGGCGAGCAGGCCAAGATCACCAAAATCCGACTGGAGAAACTCCTCACATGAGCTCGATCACGACCCACGTCCTCGACACCGCCCTCGGCCGCCCGGCTTCGGGAGTGCCGCTCATCCTCGCCCGCGCCTCCGGCGGGGGCTGGACCACCGTCGGCCGCGGGGCGACCGACCTCGACGGCCGCTGCAAGACCCTTCTGAAGCAGGGCAGGCTGAAAAAGGGCGCGTACCGCCTCACCTTCGGCACGGCCTCCTACTTCAAGCGCACGCGCCAGACCGGCTTCTATCCGTCGGTCTCCATCGTCTTCACGGTGCGCGACGCGCGTCACCATCACGTGCCCCTTCTGATCTCGCCCTGGGGCTACTCGACGTACCGGGGCAGCTAGCCCCGCCGGCGCCGTGAACATCCTCGGGCTGTCCTGCTTCTACCACGACAGCGCCGCGGCTTTGGTCCGCGACGGCCGGATCGTCGCGGCCGCCCAGGAGGAGCGCTTCACCCGCCGTCGCCACGACGAGCGCTTTCCGGTCGAAGCGGTCCGCTTCTGCCTCGAGCGCGGCGGGATCGGCATGAAGGACGTCGACCTCGTCGTCTTCTACGACAAACCCCTGCTCAAGTTCGAGCGCCTCCTGCGCTCTTACCTCTGGGCCGCTCCGGCCGGCCTGGGGTCGTTCGCCCGGGCGATTCCGGTCTGGATGAAGGACAAGCTCTGGATGAAGGAACTGATCCGCGAGTCGCTCGAGTACCGGGGAGAGATCCTGTTCACTGAGCACCACGAGTCGCACGCGGCCTCCGCCTTCTACCCGTCCCCGTTCCCGGAGGCGGCCGTGCTCACCATGGACGGCGTCGGCGAGTGGGCGACGGCTTCGATCGGGAAGGGCGAGGGGAACAGGCTCGACCTGCTCCACGAGCTGACGTTCCCGCACTCGCTCGGCCTCCTCTACTCCGCCTTCACCTACCATTGCGGCTTCCGCGTCAACTCGGGCGAGTACAAGCTCATGGGTCTGGCTCCTCTCGGCGAACCGAAGTACAAGGACGCGATCCTCGCCAATCTGCTCGACCTCAAGGAGGACGGGTCCTTCCGCCTCGATCTGTCCTATTTCGACTACGTCGCCGGCCTGACCATGACGAGCCGCAAGTTCGACGGGCTCTTCGGCGGCCCGGCGCGCGCGCCGGAGTCGCCGATCGAGACGCGCCACAAGGACCTGGCCGCCTCGGTGCAGGCCGTGTGCGAGGAGATCATGCTCCGCATGGCGCGGACGGCGCGCCGCAAGACCGGCTCCTCCAACCTGTGTCTGGCCGGCGGCGTGGCGCTCAATTGCGTCGGCAACGGACGCATCGTGAAGGAGCGGGTGTTCGACGACGTCTGGATCCAGCCCGCGGCGGGAGACGCGGGCGGAGCGCTCGGGGCGGCGCTGTTCGCCTGGCACGCCGTGCTCGGCAAGCCGCGCGCGCCCGGTCCTCGCGACATCCAGGAAGGTTCGCTGCTCGGCCCGGAGTTCTCCGACCAGGCGATCGAGGCCGCCCTGAAGGACGCGGGCGCGGCCTATCGCCGCGTCTCCTCTCCGGCCAAGGAGGCGGCGGCCCTGCTCGCCGCCGGCAAGGTCGTCGGCTGGTTCCAGGGCCGCATGGAGTACGGCCCGCGCGCGCTCGGCTCGCGCAGCATACTCGGCGACGCCCGCGATCCTCGGATGCGCTCGCGGCTGAATCTGAAGATCAAGTTCCGCGAGACCTTCCGGCCGTTCGCTCCGGCCGTGCTCGCCGAGGAGGCGCGGGAGTGGTTCGACCTGGAGACGGAGTCGCCCTATATGCTGCTCACCGCCCCGGCGCGGAACTTGAGCGCCCTGCCCGCGACCACCCACGTGGACGGCTCCGCGCGCGTGCAGACTGTGCGGCGCGAGGACAACGCTCCGTTCCACGAGCTGCTCAAGGAGTTCGAGAGCCTGACCGGCTGTCCGGCCGTCGCCAACACGTCGTTCAACGTGCGCGGCGAGCCCATCGTGTGCCGCCCCGAGGAGGCCCTGGCCTGCTTCCGGCGCACGGAGATGGACGCGCTCTCGATCGGATCGTTCTTGCTGCTGAAGGAAGACCAGCCGGCGCGCGCCGAGGGGGATGAATGGAAAAAGACATTTGCCCTCGATTGAACCCGCTCGCCCCGGAGCAGGCCGAGCGTCGGGCGCTGCGCGGCTTCGGGATCGGGCTGGGTCTTCTCCTGTTCTTCTTCGCCTGGCGCGGGCATCACCGGCCGGCTCTGCTCCCGCTCGGCGCCGTTTCCTTGGCGCTCGGCGCCGTCCTCCCGTCCGCCCTGCGTCCGCTGTACCGTCTCTGGATGCCGGTCGCGGGCGTCTTGGGCGCGATCAACTTGTGGCTGATCTGCGGGGCGCTGTATTATCTCGTCGTGACGCCGTACGCCCTGCTCCTGCGCCTGTGCGGCTGGCGGGCCCTCGACGACGGCTTCGAGCGCGGGGCGGCGACGTACTGGACGGACAAGGAGCCTCGCGAAGCGGCCGAGTCGTCCCGGAGGATTTTCTGATGGACACGCTCAAGCAGATCCTGGCGTTCATGAAGAGGCGCAAGGCGCTGTGGATCACGCCCCTGATCCTGCTGCTGCTGGCGTTCGGGCTCCTGCTCTACATCGCGGCCACCCCGGCCGCGGCGCCCTTCATCTACACCCTGTTCTAGGGCTGTTTGCCGCGCTCGAGGAGGGCGCGGACGGCGGCGAGCAGCTCCCGGCCGGCGGCGAACATCACGGCGGCGAAGCCGGCCATGCCGAGCGCGAAGAAGAACCAGCCGTATACGGTCGGGCCGAGCGCGATGCCCAGGCCGCTCATCGTCGCCTGCAGGACGAAGCCGCGTCCCATCATGGACGGTCCGCCCGTCACGGACTTGTCGAGCCGGAACACCGCGGTGTAGAGCGCCGTCGCGGCGCCGGTGGCCATGATCGCCCAGGTGGCGATGGCGATCATCATCGTGGCCGGCAGGAAGGCGGGGGCCGCGATCGAGAGGCCGAAGGCGGCGGCGACCGCGGGGAAGGCTCCGATGATGCGGTCGGCCGGCGTGGTGGCCGGGTCCATGAACTTGGCGGCGAAGGCGGCCTGCGCCAGCGCGGCGGTGGCCACGGCGGCGGTGAGCGGCATCAGCGCGGAGCCCGCGGCGCCGAGGAAGGCGAACTTCACGAGATCGATCAAGGTGTAGGCGGAGGCGCCGGCGATGGCGCCGGCGCTGAGCGCGCCGGAGAGGACCTGGCCGGCGTTGGCCGGCGAGCCGTCTTTGGAGCTGGCGCGCCACAGGCCGAACAGCGCGCCGAGCACGGCGGCGATCATGGTGGCCATCGGCCCCCATGAGGCGACGAGGCTCATCGCGCCCGGGTCGACGGCGGCCTGCGGCGCGGAGGCCGCGAGGGCGATCCCGGGCTGGGCGAGCCAGACGCCGGCGCCGAGCGCGGCCTTTTTCAGGAACGAGCCCCGGCCGGAGGGAGCGGGAACGAGCACGGCGTCGTCGGACGCGGGCCCGCGCGCGATCCGGCCGTCGAAGAGGGCGTCGTTGCGCGCGGCGGGCGTCGAGTGCTCGTTCTCGCCGGTCGCGGCGGCGGCGCGGACGGTTTCGATCACGGTGGGGGCGGCCCGGACGGCGACGGGCGCGGCGGCGGCGGCCGGCTTCGCGACGGCGGCCGGCTTCGCGACGGCGAGGGCGGCGGGAGCGGCGAGAGAAGCGGCGGGGACCGGCGCGGCGATGGACGGCGCGGCGAGCGCGGACGTCAGGCCGAGGCCGCCCAGCGACGGGGCCAGATTCGCGCCTGCGGGGACGAGGACGGACGGCAAGATGGGCGCGACGGGGCTCGCGGCGGAGCCGGAGCGGACCGAGACGTTCTGGGCGGAGGCCGGAACGGTCAAGGCGAAGGCCAGGACGAACAGATTCCTCATACGGAAAGGATAGCCGGAGAACGCTCCCCGGGGGGAGGGACTTCGGGTCCCGACGGCGGCGGCAATGGGCCTAGTCGGCTAGCCCTTGCGGCGTCCCTCGAGGATCTTGAGGAAGGAGCGGCTCTCGAACTCGGCCGGGGTCAGCCCCGTCGCCGCGGCCTCGGCCTCGGTGATCGCGCCGCAGTTGCGCGCGCGCAGGAAGTAGTTGAGGAGACCCTGGCCGGTGGCCGCGTCGTCGAACACGTCGCCGACGAGGGTCGCCTGCGCGGCCTTATCGATGAAGTTCTTCAGCCGCGCGGTGGCCGGAGCCAACCCGCCGAGGAAGAAGGCATAGACGGCGCCGTAGCGCGTGGGCAGCTGGGCGGGGTGGAGGTCCCAGCCCTGGTAAAAGCCGCCGACGAGGGAGTGCATGGCGTGGTCGTAGTGCAGCTTCCAGGCGCGCTTGACCGCCTCGACGTTCTCGCGGTCCTGCTCGGCGGAGAGGTATTCGCCCGCTCCCGCGCGGTGCGGTCCCACGGGCATGACGTTGGTGGCGCCGTCGGACATGTTCACGCCGGTGCCCGCGAGCGTGACCTGCATGACGTGCTTGGCGAAGTCGCAGGAGGGGTGGTCCATGCGCTGGTGCGCGGCGGTGATGTTGCAGGAGGCGGTGTAGTCGTAGGTGCCGAAGTGCGCGCTCGTGCAGCGGCCCTTCAGCGCGTCGACCATGGCGCGCAGGGGCACGGAGCCGTCGAAGCCGATGATCGCCTGGGGCATTTCGACCATGAGTTCGACCTTCAACGAACCGGGCTTGAGCTTCTTCTTCTTCTCGAAGGCGGTCAGGATGCGGTCCAGGGCGGAGGCCTGCCCGGCATGGACGATCTTGGGGAGGGTGATGACGAAATTCTGAGGAAGCCGCCCTTTGGTGGAGCGAATCAGCGTGCTGAGAAAGATATCCATCGTCCGCGCCGACCTTTCCGCCAGTTCGTTGGAGAACGGCTTGATGCGGATGCCGATGAAGGGCGGCAAAGTCCCGTCGTGGAGGCCCCTGGCGACCTCTTCGGCGGCGGAGACGGCGTGGCCGTCCTCCTCGGCGTTGGGGCGGTTGCCGTAGCCGTCCTCGAAGTCGATGCGGAAGTCCTCGACCGCCTCGCGCTTGAGCTTCTCGACCACGCGGTCGTAGACCTTCATGCCCAGGACCTCGTCCATGGCGAGCGCGCGGGAGAAGGTGATCGCGTCGGGGGCGTAGCGCGAGAGAGCGCGCAGGGAGAGCTCGCCGAGCTTCTTGGCGAGGTCGGACTTGAAGAGGTGGGCGCCGCCGTACACCGTGTGCACGGGCTGGCGGGCGAAGGAGTCGCCGGGGAAGCGCTTCATGTGGGCGGCGTTCTGCTTGACGAGCGTGGCGAGCGCGGCCTTGAGAGCCTTGGGCTCGAGCGTGGGCTGGGGCTTCACTTTAATTCTCCCTTGAGGAATGCGGCCAGGATGTTCCGCGAGACGACGCTGCGGTATTCGCGGGTGGAACGGATGTCGTCGATCGGAGACACGTCGTCCATGATCAGTTCGATCGCCTGGCCGATGTTCTCCGCCGTCAATTCTTTGCCTTTCAGATGGGTTTCGGCGGATGTAAGCCGTCTCACCGTCGGCGCCATGCTCCCGAACGCCAGGCGCACGTCATGGACGACTTTCTTGTTCGTCCAGATCAGTCCGGCGAACATCGTCTTCGAGATGGCCTGCGCCATGCGCGTGCCGACCTTGCGGAACGCCCCGCGCGCGCCGGGCTTCGGGAAGGGGAGGAAGACCGATTCGATCAGTTCGCCCGGCGCGAGATGCGTCTTCTTCACGCCCTTGAAGATCTCGAGGAAGGGCACGTCGCGCTTGCCGGACGGCCCCGCGACGCGCACGACGGCCTCGTACACGGCGAGCGGGGGGAAGGTGTCGCCGGCGGGCGAGGCGTTGGCGATGTTGCCGCCGAGCGTGCCGCGGTTCTGGATCTGCGCCGCGCCGACGGTGGCGCAGGCGGCGGCGAGCAGGGGGAAGCGCTTGGCGAGGACCGGGTGCTTCTGGATCGCGGCGTGGGTGACGAGGGCGCCGATCTCGACGCCGGAGGCGGAAACCTTGATCTTCCGCCACTCGGCGACGCGCGACAGATCCAAAATGGTCCGACCGTTGAGCAAGCCGACGTTCCATCCGACCATCACGTCGGTGCCGCCGGCCAACGGGAGGGCGGAGGGAGCCTTGGCGTAGGAGGCGAGGGCCTCGCGCGCGGAGCGCGGGCTCAGGACGGCCATCGACTTGGCGTCGCCCCTCATGTCTTCCCCTTGGCGGCGTGGATCACGGACTTCACGATGTCCTGATAGCCGGTGCAGCGGCACAGGTTGCCGGCGAGCGCGGTGCGCACGCTCTTGTCGTCGCGCTTGCCGCCGCCCTTGAGGTGCGCGTGCGCCGTCATCAGCATGCCCGGCGTGCAGATGCCGCACTGCGCGCCGCCGCAGGCGAGGAAGCCGGCCTGGAGCTTGGAGAGCTTTTCCGGCGTGCCGAGGGACTCCACGGTCTCGACTTTCGCGCCTTCGACCGAGCAGGCGGGGATCAGGCATGAGTTGACCGGCTCGCCGTCGACCAGCACGGTGCAGGCGCCGCACTCGCCCTCGCCGCAGCCTTCCTTGGCGCCGGTGAGCGCGAAGTCCTCGCGCAGGACGTCGAGCAGGCGCTTGAACGGCGCGCCGCCGAAGGATCTCTTCTTGCCGTTGACGGTGAGCTTGATCATGCGAGGGCCTTGGCGATGCGCTCCGGCGTGTGCGGGATCGTCGGGATGAGGCGGCCGGTCGCGTGCTTGACCGCGGCGGCGACGGCCGCGCCGGGGATGTCCATGGGCAGCTCGCCCACGCCCTTGGCGCCGAAGGGGCCGCGCGAGTAGGGCTTCTCGACGAGGATGACCTGGAAGGGCGGCGTGTCGAGCGCGGTCGGGATGATGTAGTTGGTGAACTGGCCGTTGATCATGATCCCGTCTTTGTAGATCGGCTCTTCCAAGACGGCCCAGCCCAGCCCCTGCGTGGAACCGCCGATGATCTGGCCCTCGGCGAGCAGCGGATTGATGGCCTTCCCGATGTCCTGCGCCGTCGTGACCTTGTTGAGCTTGATCTCGTAGGTGGTCTTGTCGATCTCGAGGTCGACGGCGATCGCCGCGTAGGAGTACACGCCGTAGGCGTCGCCGCGGTAGGTCGCGTCGTCCCAGGTGACCTCCGGCGGCTTCTCGAACTGCACCTCGAAGCGGCGCGCGGCCTTGCCGGCGCACAGGACGGCGGCGGCCTTCTTCAGGTCGGCGGGCGTCTTCGGGACCTTGCCGTACTCGGACTCGAAGGCGCGCTTGAGCTCGCGCGTCGCGCGAGCGACCAGGCCGCCCACGACCATGCAGGTGCGCGAGGCGACCGTGGGGCCGGAGTCGGGGACCTTGTGCGTGTCGGGCGTCTCGACGGAGAACCAGGAGGCGGGCACGCCGAGCGCGTCGGAGGCGACCTGCGCGAACATGGTGTTCGTGCCCTGGCCGATCTCGGTCGAAGCCGCAAGAACGATCAATTGTCCGCGACTGGTCAATGCCACCCCGGCGCGGCTCGCCAGATAGACTTCTCCGGAGCCGGTGAAACCGGCGCCATGATGGCAGGCCGCCAGGCCGATTCCTTTCCAGGTTTTGTTCTTGGGGTTCTTATTCCAGCGGTCGTATTCCTTCCGCTTCTGGACGTACTTCGAGGCCTTGACCGTCTTCTCGAGGCATTCCTGCGCGCCGACGGATTCGACGAGATGCTGTCCCGTGGCCGTGGTGGAGCCCAGCTTGAAGATATTCTTGCGCCGCAACGTGAGCGAATCGATCTTCAACGCATCGGCGATTTTTTCCCAATGAAGCTCGACGGCGAATAACGTCTGCGGCGCGCCGAAGCCGCGGAAGGCGCCGTTGGGCGGCGTGTGCGTCATCACGACCTTGGAGCGCACGCGCACGTTCGGGCACTCGTAGACGCCGGCGGCGTGGAGCGTGCCGCGCGAGAGCACGACGGCGGAGAGCGTGGCGTAGGCGCCGCCGTCCATGATCACGTCGATATCTTGAGCGACGAGCGTTCCATCTTTCAATAGCCCGGTTCGGTGGCGCACGACCGCCGGGTGGCGCTTGGTCGTGGCCGTCATGTCCTCGTGGCGGTCGTAGACGATCTTCACGGGGCGGCCGGCCTTGAGCGCGAGCAGGGCCGCGTGGCCGCAGACCATGGAGGGGTACTCCTCCTTGCCGCCGAAGCCGCCGCCGGTGACGGTCTGCACGACGCGGATCTTCGTCTCGTCCCGGTCGAAGATCGTCTTCATCGCCTAGAGCACGTAGTACGGGCACTGGAGGGAGCCGGTGACGATCAGGATCCCGTCCTCCTCGTACGCGGCGACGGCGTTGTTCTCGATGTAGGCCTGCTCCTGCGACGGCGTGCGGTACTCGCCCTCGACGATCACCTCGGCGGCGGCGAAGCCGGCGTCCAGGTCGCCGCGGGAGATCAGGAAATTCTTGAAGCTCTTCTCCGACTTCTCCATATCGAGAACCGGAGGAAGGGGCTCGTACTCGATCTTGACGCGCTTCGCTGCCTCGTAGGCCGTCGCGCGGTCGGGGTGGGCGATGAGGACGACCGCCTCCTCCTTGTGGCGCACGATCCCGTCGGCGAGCAGGGGCTGGTCGGGCTCGATCAAGGTCACCACGTTGAGCCCGGGGATGTCCTTGGCGGTGGCGATCACGCACTGGTCCCATGGGAAGGCGGGATCGTACGAGATCGACTTGATCTTCCCGTGCGCGACGGTCGAGCGCACCGTGACGCCGTGCCAGCAGCCGGGGATGTCGAGGTCGTCGAGGTATTTCGCGCGGCCCGTCAGCTTCGCGGGCCCGTCCCGGCGCGGCTCGTTCTTCCCGACGCTCATGATGCCGATCTTACTATTTCCCGGTGTCAGACCTCCCACTTCCCGCTTTTTACCGACTGAACTCCGCATAGTAAAAAGTGGGAAGTGGGAGGTCTGACACCTTAGCGGGTTCCGTGGAGGGCCGACATGTGGTCGAAGTAGGCCATGAGATCGGACAATTCCCGGGACTCGAGCTCGAGGAAGTCGGGCATCTTGGTGTGCCGGAACGAGGACGCCTGCTTGATGAATTTCTTAAGGAAAGAACGCCGTTGGTAGCGGGTCACTCCGCGCGGGGCGTTGAGATCGGGGCCCATCGTGCCCCCGTGGCCGCTGATCGCGTGGCAGGAGACGCAGCTGCGCTTGAAGACGGTCCAGCCCCGCCCGGCCGCGGAATCGGGGGCGGCGCCCTTGGGGAGGGCGTTCGGGTATTCGTCCTCCATGATCGCCATCTTGATGCCGACGATCGCCCACGGCCAGGGATAGCCTTTCTTGGGAGCCTGCTCCGGTCCGGTCCAGACGAGGTAGAACGGAGCGGGCGTCATCCCTTTTCGCGGTATCGCCTCCCAGCCTTTGACGTCCAGGTCCTCGAAGGCGATCATGCCTCCGCCCTGCATGAGGACCGAGACCTTGGCGTGCGAGCGATAGCCGTCGAGCGCGTCGAAGAAGAGTTCGCCGAGCGCGTTCTCGCTCCATGCCCCGCCGTAGGCGGAGGTCAGCAGATCCCGGACCGGCACGGCGCGGTATTTTTTCGGCTTCTGGAAGGCCGGGTCGAAGATCTCGATCGTCCGGGCCGACGGCTTCCCGGCCATCTCGGCCGCGGTCACGCGCAGAACCTCTTTATCGCCCAAAGTGAAGATCAGGGGCGTTGCGATCTCCGCCGCGCGAAGCGGGGCGAACGGGAAGCAGAGAAGAACGGTCAGGATGATCTTCATGGGGTGATTGTACTACGGGGCCGTATGGCCCTCCAACGAGTACCCTTCCGGCTCATGCCGCGACGCGTCGAAATGTCGATAATCAAGGTATGCGCCGCATCGCCGTCCTGAGCGTCTTTTCGATCGTCCATTCCGCGCTTCCCGCGCAGGCCGTCGCGCAGGTCGCGCGAAGCGCGGCCGGCCCGGCCGGGACCGCGCCGTCGATCGGATTCTCCGCCCCGGCGGCGCCCTCGGCCCTCCCGACGCTCGGGCCGTCGTTGCCCGCCCCGTCCCTCTCCGCTCAGAATCCGTCACCGTATTTCGCTCCGTCCCTCATTCCGTCCGCCGCGCCCCGCGCGCTGTCGCTCTCCGTCGTCCCCGCCGCGGCCAAAGCCCTGCCGCACCAGAATGCCGTTCCCTCGGCGCTCGCCCCGTCTCCCGTCCGGCCGGCTCCCGCGCCGGACGCGCCGCCGGAGCGGGCTCCCGCGTACGGCGCCGGCTTCTTCGACGGCGCCCGTCTGCCCGCTCCCTCCGTCTCCGACGGCGGGCCCTCGGACCCCGCTCCGGTGCGCATCCCCAGGAACTATCCCGCCGGCCCGCGCTTCACGAGCCGGCTCGCGCGCTGGACCGGAGCCGCGGCGGTCTACTCTCTCTATCGCGACGGCGTCCTCGTCCAGCGCTACGCCGCGCGCCTGACCGACGGGAACGCCCCGCCGGCGCGTCGCGCCGCGGCCGCCCGCCTGCTCGCCTCCTTCGGCCGCGTCGAGACGATCCCGACGCTCGGCTGGGCGCACGAGAACGATCCGTCTCCGCGCGTGCGCCGCGCCGCGCTGGCGGCGGTGCTGCACGTCGCCCGCTCCGCCGAGCCGCGGCTGGTCCGGACTCTCCGGACGAGCCCCCGGTCCGGCTCGCGGCAGGCCGCGGCGACGACCTTGTCCTGGCTCGTGTCCCGCGCGCAGTCCCCCGACGCGGTCGAGGCCCTCGGCGCCGCCGCGACGATGGATCCGTCCGAGGACGTCCGTCTCGCCGCCGTCGCGGCTCTCTCCATCGCGATCAGCCCCAAGGCTCCGGCCGCCCTGCAGTGGGCGCTCGCCTCCGAGCGCCGTCCGCACATGCGTTCCACGCTCGAGCTGGCGCTGGCTGAGTCCAAACGCCGTCACGCCGGCCTCGGCCTTCGCCGCGCCCCGTCCTCGGAGGATCTCGCCCAGACGCAGAGCCCGCTGCGCGAGGCCGCGCTCAAGCGCGCGCTCGCGGTCGCCTCGATCTTCGTCGTCGTCGAGTTCGCCGGGGCGTGGCTGACCGGAAGCGTCGCGCTCAAAGCCGACGCGATGCACCTCGCCGCCGACCAGATGATCACCGCCGCCGCGCTGTTCTCGCTCTGGGTCTCGCGCCGTCCGCCCAACTCCCGCAAGTCCTACGGCTACCTGAAGGTCGAGCCCGTCGTCGCGCTGCTCGGGGCGGCGATGATCGCGCTGATGGGCTTCGAGATGGGCTCGGAGGCGTGGAGCCGCCTGTTCAATCCCGGCGAGGCGGCGACGTGGAGCGTGGCCCTGTTCGCGCTGTCGAGCCTGGCCGCGAACTTGATCTCGGCCGCCTTCCTGTGGCGCTACAAAGACGACGGCCTGAGCATGAAGAGCGCGTTCCTGCACGCGGCCACCGACGCGATCGGGTCGGTCGGCGTGATCGTCTCCGCCGCGGCCGCGATCCTGCTCGGTTGGCTCTGGGTCGAGCCGATCGCCGTCGCCTTCATCCTCGTGATGCTCGCGCGGGTCGCCTGGGAGCTCGGCAAACCGGCGTGGAACACGTTGATCGACGCGGTGCCCGAGGGCGTCGACCTCGACAAGATCGAGGCCGACCTGCTCGCGCTTCCCGGCGCGGCGAGCGTCCGGGACCTGCACGTCTGGGCGTTGAACTCGCGCGTGAATTCCCTCACCGCGATCGTCTACATCCGCGAGGGGGCGAGCCACGAAGAGGTCCTCGCCTCGGCGACGGCCGTGCTGAAGGATAAGCACGGCATCGGCCACGTCACCGTCCAGGTCGAGACGATCAAGACCGAGCCCTAGGGCTCAGGGCTTCAACGTCACGACCGGGAAGAACAGGCCTTTGCGCCGCCGCGTCCACCAGGCTTCGCCGCCGGGCGGCGCGAAGCGCGTCTCGAAGCGGACCGCTCGCGCGTAGAGGGGCTTCTCTGCGCCGAGCGGGTTCGGACCGAGAAGCGCGGCGACGGCCGGCTTGCCCTCGAGCAGCCGCACCATCAAGTTGCCGAACCACGGGCTGTCGGTGGGCTCGCCCAGCGCGGCGAACCACATCTGCCAATCGAGCCGCGGCATGTGCGTGGCGGCCCATGAGGGCGCGCGCCGCTCGTCGCCGGGCTTCCAACGGAACGGCCACTCCGTCCAGACCGAGCCGTCCGCGGAGACCTCGAGCGCGATCTCGTCGCGCGTGCGGGTCATGACCGCGAACAGCCCGTAACGGTTGAACGAGCGCAGGGGCGAGAGCGCGGCGATCGCCGCCCGCGCCGGAAGCGGGGGGACGGCGCCGAACAGGGCGGCGGTCAGGAAGACTCCGATCGACAGGGAGACGGCCGCGAGCGCGCCCACGAGGCGGGCGCGGACGCGCGAGACGGCTCCTCCCTCCTTCTCCGCTCCCAGGAAGCGGTCGTCGAGGCAGGCCAGGCACAGGGCCAGGGTCAGGGGGTTGAAGAACCCGTAGTTGCCGGTCGCCGCGATCAGCAGCATCAGTCCGGCGACGGCCGCCGCGCCGAGGACGCGCGCGCGCCGCGGCATGAGGATGAGCGCGGGAGAGGCCAGTTCGACGGCGAACATCAGCGCGCACGAGGCGCGTTGGAACCAGAGGGGGAGGCGGTCCGCCCACCACGCCGCGGGCGTGGGCAGGGGCTGGCTCCAGTAGTGGTAGGTCAGCGCGGTGAGCTCGCGCCACGTCTCGTCTCCGGAGAGGAGCTTCACGAGGCCCGACTGCAGCATCAGCTTCGCCAGGAGCAGGCGCAGGAGCCACAGGGCGCCGCGAGACGCGCCGCCGCCGCGCCGCCAGGCCGGGAGCAGGCACGCGATCAGGCCGGCCTCGAGCAGGAGCGCGTCCCACTGGAAGCTCAGGAAATCCCCGCCGACGGAGGAGAGCGACAGGTACAGCGCCCAGCACGCCAGCGCGCACGGGCCCGCCGCGCGCCCCGCGATCATGCCGAGCGAGAGCGCCGCGCCGAGCCAGCACGCGCCCGTGAGCGCGAGGTCGGAGGCCCCGAGCCAGAACGCGGTGGGCAGCAGCCAGAAACGCGAGGGGCCGAGCTGGGCCCGGGCCGACTCGAGCAGGCGCGCCGCGGGCAGGATCCCGTCCGAGCCGATGAGACCGAGGATCTGCACCGCGAGCGAGATGAATGCGGCCGCGTAGCACAGGCCGAGCGCGGCGAGGACCAGGCGCGACGTCCGCTCGACCGGGGCGGGGACGGGCGACTCGCCCCAGAGCAGGCGCGTCAGCCGCGAGAACAGCGGGCGGCGCGCGGCGACGAAGCGGTAGGCGGCCTCGAGGAGCGGAGCGGCGCCGGGCGCGGAGTAGAGCCGCGGCAGCCAGGACAGGCCGCCGGCGCGCGACAGGGCGCGCAGCACGGCCTCGGCGCCGCGCGTGGTCCGGTCCGGCTCGAAGAGATGCACCGCCTCGGCGAAGGCCTCGCGGGGGACCTCGGGGTGGCGCTGCGCGGCGCTTTGATACGGCGCGTATTCGACCGCGTCGCCGGTGGCGGACTTCCAGCGCTCGATCCACAGGCGGCAGAAGCCGCACTCGCCGTCGTAGACCAGCACCGGGCGCTTCATGCGCCCATCATACGACTTTCTACCGCGGGCGGCGGCGCTGGCGCCAGAATTTCCGGCGCGGGCGGCCGGGAACCGCGGGGGACGGCGGATGCTGGCCGTTCTGCTGCCGCTGTTGCTGCGGGTGCTGGTGCTGAGGCCTCGGTTGGTGGGAGGGGGCGACGATCTGCTTGTAGTCGAAGCCCTCGAGCAGGCGCCGCTCGATCGGCTTGCCGAGCTTGCGCTCGATGACGCGGACCATGCCCTCGTCGGCGGGCGTGATCAGGGTGTAGGCGTCGCCGGTCTTGGCCGCGCGGCCGGTGCGGCCGATGCGGTGCACGTAGGCTTCGGGCGTGTCGGTGATGTCGAAGTTGATCACGTGCGAGATCTGCGAGACGTCGATGCCGCGCGCGGCGATGTCGGTGGCGACGAGGACGTGGTACTTGCCCTCGCGGAAGCCGTCGAGCGCCTGCTGGCGCTTGTTCTGCGACAGGTTGCCCTGCAGGGAGGTCGACGAGTGGCCGGCGGACTTCACGCGCTCGGCCAGGCGCTTGGCGCGGTGCTTGGTGCGGGTGAAGACGAGCACGGACTCGCTGTCGATCTTGGCGAGCAGGGCCAGGAGCAGGGGCGTCTTGAGGTGCTCGTTGACCGGGTACAGAGCGTGCGTCACGGTCGTGAGCGCCTCGCGGTGGATCTCGACGACCTCGGGGTTGTTGAGGCAGTCGTTGGCCAGGTGGCGGATCGTCTCGGGCATCGTCGCCGAGAACAGCATGGTCTGCCGCTGCTTGGGCAGGCGGCCGAGGATGTTCTTGATCGAGGGGAGGAAGCCCATGTCGAACATCTGGTCGGCTTCGTCCAGGACGAGGACCTCGAGGCCCTTGGGCTTGAAATGGCCCTGATCCATGTGGTCGATCAGGCGCCCCGGGCAGGCGACGACGATCTCGCACTGGCCGCGCAGGGCCTGGATCTG
>CAZURZ010000013.1:7313-44763 GCA_964623465.1 uncultured Elusimicrobia bacterium | reverse complement strand
ACGTTCTATACTTTGGACATGAAGACGGTCCTCGCGGCGGCGCTGGCCCTGTTCGTCGGGTCGTGCTCCTGCGGCATGTCTCTCGCCTCGGCGGCCGCGGCGGCTTCCAATCAGGAGCACTCCTGCTGCCCGTCCGCTCCCAAGGCGGAGAAGAGCTCCGAGTGCTGCATGCAGGCGGCTCTCCCTGCGACCGCTTCTTTCGCCGCTCAGCAGTTGGTCGTGGTCGGCCTTGCCGTTCAGCCGGCGGCGCCGATCCTCACGGGTCTCGGCGTCATCGTGCGCTCGAACGCGCCCTCCCCCCCCGACGAGCCGTTCGACGCAAGTCGTTGCTCCCGCGCTCCCCCCTCCCTCCTCGTCTGAGGCGCGTCCTGCGCCGGGTCGTCAGCCGCGTTAGGCGTAATGTTTCGACCTGTCGTCCGTCATCCAGGGTGAGGAGCCCATATACGATGAGACTGTTCTTGCCGTTCATGCTGCTGGCCGTGCTGACGCTGTCCGCTTGCGGAACATCACCGAGGCGCTCGATCGCCGAGGTGAGCGCTTCCGTCCAACAGCGGACGGGCTTCGATCCAAAGCTCGGAGCCGCCCAGGATCCCTCGCCTCTTCTGGCTGAGCCGCTGACCGCCGACGCCGCGGCCCGGCTCGCGCTCGCGCGAAACCCCGCCTTCAGGACGAAGCTCGAGGAGGTCGGCCTCGCGCAGGCGGATCTCGCCCAAGCCGGGATCCTCGAGAATCCCAGGGTCCATGGAACACTGCGCTTCGCGGGAGGCGAGGGCGCCGCCGGCCATGAGCTCGGCGTCAAACTCAATCTGCTCGATCTTTTCGAGATGCCGCTTAGGCGCCGGGTCGCGTCTCAGCGTCTGGAGCAGGCCAAGGCGCGGCTCGGTCACGAGGTGCTGGGGCTCGCCGCCGAAGCGCGCACGGCCTTCTACGAGCATGCCGCGGCGCAGCAGCGCCTGCGTCTGCGTGAAACCGCGGTGGAGAGCCTGGACGCCGCGGTCGAGTTGGCGCAGCGGCAGCGCGCTGCGGGCAATATCAGTCTCCTCGACCTCGCCAACGAGCGCGCGGCCCTTCAGACGGCCGTCGCCGAGCTGGCGCGCGAGCGTTCGAAAGCCGCCGCCGCTCGCGAACGGCTGGCCATGCTGCTCGCCATCCAGGACGAGGAATGGAAGGCGGAGTCCGTTCTTCCGGAGCTGCCGGCGGCCGACCCCTCCCCCGCCGCGGTGGAACGGGCGGCGATCGCTCAGCGCTGGGACCTTCAGGCGGCGCGGCGCGATCCCCAGGTCCTCAGGGACGCGCTGGCGACCGAGCGGCTGCGGTTCTTCGGTCCGGTCGAAGTGGGCTTGGACAGCGAGCGCGAATACAGCGGACAGACCAAGTACGGCCCCGAGTTCGAGATCGGCGTGCCGATCTTCGAGCGCCGCCAGGCGTCCCGAGCGCGTCTGGCCGCTCAGCGGCGGCAGAGCTTGGCTTCCGCGGAGTCGCTGGAGACGGCGATCCGGTACGAGGCGCGCGTGACGAGCGCGGAACTGGCCGCCGCCCGCGAGGCGGCCGTGGCGTACAGGAAGGCCTTGGCTGACCGCAAGGAAGCGCTCGACGAGACGCTCAAGAACTACAACTACATGCTGAAGGGCGTCTTCGAGCTGCTCGAGTGGAAGCGCCGGGAGCTCGAGGCGTCGTCGGCCTACATCGACGCTTTGAAGGACTATTGGAGCAAGCGCGCCGAGCTCGAGCGCGTGGCCGGCGGAAAGCTGCCGGACGGAGGACAGTAAGATGATGCGTGCCTTGATGATCGCCGTACTGACGGCGGGCTTTGCCCAGGCCGCGAGAGCCTACACCCCTGTCGTGACGACCAACGGTTCGACGCTGAAGCACGAGATGAAGGACGGCGTGAAAGTCTTCCGCCTGATCGTCGAGCCGTGCGACCATGAGCTGGCGCCCGGCATGACGATCAAGGCTTGGTGCTACAACGGCGCGACTCCCGGCCCCACCATCGAGGCCGTAGAGGGCGACCGAGTCCGCATCCTGGTCACCAACAAGCTGCCGGAGCCGACGGCCGTGCACTGGCACGGGCTCCTGCTCCCGAGCGGCATGGACGGCGTCACGGGCTTGAACCAGGAGGGCATCCCGCCGGGGGACACCTTCGCCTACGAGTTCACGCTCAAGCAGCACGGCACGCAGATGTACCACTCCCACGCCGACGAGATGGTGCAGATCGGCCTGGGGACGATGGGCTTCTTCATCATCCATCCCAAGGAGCGCAAGCGCAAGATCGACCGCGACTACGCGCTCTTCCTCAATGAATGGGACGTGCCGCCCGGAGCCGCGCGGCCGAACCCGAGCGAGATGACGGACTTCAACCTCTTCACGTTCAACAGCCGGGCGTTCCCCGGCACGGCGCCGCTGGGCGCCAAGCCCGGCGAGCGGGTGCGAGTGCGCATCGGCAACGTCTCGCAGGACTGCCATCCGATTCACATGCACGGCCACACCTTCAAGATCGTGGCCACCGACGGAGGCGACATCCCGGAGTCGGCTCAGTGGCCGGAGACGACGGTCGTCGTCTGCCCCGGCCAGACGCGCGACTTCGAGTTCGTCGCGATCCCCGGAGACTGGGCGCTGCACTGCCACAAGCGCCACCACCCGATGAATCCCATGGGCCACGACGTGCCGAACATGATCGGCGTCGACCAGAAGGGCGTGGATGAGAAGGTCAAGAAGCTGGTGCCCGGCTACATGGCCATGGGCGAGGAAGGCATGCACGAGCACCAGAAGCACGCCGGGCACATGGAGGGGCCGGAGAACACGCTGCCGATGATGGGCGGCGAAGGCCCCTTCGGCGGCCTCGGCATGGGAGGAATGTTCACCGTCATGAAGGTCCATGAGGATATGCCCTCCTTCTCGAGCGCCGACGACTACATGAAGAAGGTCAAACTCCCCTCCGACCTGGGCTGGTACCGGAATCCGCCGGGCACGGTGGCGTCCTCGATCCATGGCAAGAGTGCGGCAAAGCCTAAGCCGGCCGCCGCGGACAAGACGGTCTACACCTGCCCGATGCATCCGGAGGTCGAGTCGGACAAGCCGGGCCGATGCCCTAAGTGCGGGATGAGCTTGGTTCCGAAGGCCGGCGACAAGGGGAGCCGCGAGGATCATGAACAGCATAAGCACTAGGGCGATCGTCGGAATCTTTTTCGTCTCGAGCCTGTTGGCGGGCGCGCCCCGCGCATCGGCCCATGAGAAGCACAAGCATAGGGCGCCCAAGCCGCAGAACACGGCTCCGGCCGCCGCCGCGCCTGCCGCCGCGCAGCCCGCGCGCGCGGCGACTCGAAGCGAGTGGCAGCTCTTTCGCTCGCACGTCGCGAGACCGGATTATCTGCACGTCCTGATCAATCCGATCCCAGCGCTTGGCATGATCCTCGGCGTTCTTCTCGTGCTGGCCCATAAGTTCCGGCGAGAGCCGGCCCTGATGGAGGCCGGGCTGGTGATGATCGCGGCGACGGCGGTCATCACGGCAGCCTCGGTCTGGTTGGGACAGAGAGCATACGACCGGCTGTTCGAGACGCTCTCATTGGAGTCCCGGATGTGGCTCGACGTCCACATGGAACGGGCTGAAAACTTTCAATACGTGTTCTATGCCGCCGGCGCCTTGGCGTCTGCGACTCTTTGGGCGAGGACGCGAAAGCCGGGCATGGTTCATCCCCTTCTGCTCGCGACGATCCTTTCGGCCGGGCTCAGCGGAGTTCTCGCCGGAGTGATCGCTCATGCCGGAGGGCAGGTCCAGCACGGAGAGTTCCGCGAGGGCCAGCCGCAGGCGAGCGCGTTGGAGAATTCGCCGACCGAGGCCCCGCCAGAGCGCCAGAATTTGCCGTAAGGAGAGCGCTGGTCCGAAAACCTTAGGATGGCGCGCTCATGTGAAGGCCTCGAATTTCCCCTTCGCCGGCCGGCGCCGGATTGACAGAGGCGCGAGTTTCTGCTAGAATGACTCTAGTCAAGGGGAGTAGATCTGGATTCGTCGGATCGTCAGCACGCCCGTGTGGGCCGGTCCGATGAGCCTCGTGAGAGGCGATCAAGACCTTGCGCGCAAGCGCAGGGTTTTTTCATGCCCGGCGCGGAACTTGAACGCACAGGAGAACCGCGATGACGAAGACCGCGACCCGACGTGACGCCCCCGCCCTGCCGGCCCTGACTCCCGCCCAGGCCTTGATGTCCGTGGCGGTCATGGCCGCCTCTTCCGACGGACGCTTGAAGCCCCGGGAATTGCAGCGCCTGCGGCTGTTGGCCCACGAGCACGCCTTGTTCGCGCGCGTGGAGTCGGCCGACGAGTTCATCTCCGAGCGGGCCGAGCACTTGAAGGCATTCGGCCGCGAGTCGGTTCTGAGCGGCTGCCGCGCCGCTCTCTCCCCCCGCCTGCGCGAGACCGCCTACGCCTGGGCGGTGCGCATCGTTCAAGACGACGCCTCGCATCATCAGAAGGAGCACGCGTTCCTGCGGGAGCTCGGGGCCGTATTCGGCGTGCCCGGCCCGCTCGCCGCGAAGATCCGGGCGGTCTCGGCCGTGCTGCGGAGGGCCGGGTGAATCTCCTGCTCGCCGCCGTCTCGGCCTTGGCCGTCGCCGCGGGCGCGGTTCCGGTCGACCTGCGCACGCTGGACAGCTATCCGTCCTCGCAGGCGCCGGCCCCCCGCACGGATTCGATTCCCGTCAACGACGGCCCCTACTTCCCGGGCTGCGAGATCATGGCCACCCGCCAGGTGATCAACGAACTGCTGGCGATCGTCGAGGTGCTGCAGAACGAGGCGTGGAATCTGGAGCACGACGCCTTAGAGCTCTGGACCCAGTGGCGGGTCTTCGTTCCGGCTCCCTCCGGCGGCGGCGCGGCCTTCGCGCTGGGCCCGAGCGGGACTCCCTTGCCCGGCCCGGGCGCCGAAGACATGCGTCAGTCCGAGATATTCGGCCTCTACGGGCAGGCCCGCGCGCTCAACGGCCGCGGGAGCGGCCTCATGACGCGCCTGCGCAAGCTCGACGCGGAGTGGTGGACGCACTGGAAGATCCTCGACGCCGCGGCCAAGTCGGGCCGTGACGGGCGCGAGCTCAAGCCCCGCATGGCGGCGTTCAAGGCCAAGCTGGAGGCGGCGGTCTCGGAATCGAACGCGGTGGACGCGGGGGTGCGGCAGGCGCAGGCGCAGTACGATTTCACCCGGCCTCTCGCGCTCGAGCAGCTGTCGCGCCGCGGCGCCAATCCCGCGCTGCGCCAGCCGTGGCATTGGAACTACGTGCTCTCGGGGCGTCCGCGTCCGGATATGCGCTATGATTTCGCCGCCCGCTACGAGCTTCATTACGAGGAAAGCCACGAATGGTTGAGGACGCAGAGGAAGGCTCGATGAGCGGAGCGCACGCGCCGCGGCCTTTGAGCCGGCTGGCCGCGCTGATCCGGCCCGATCGGGCCGATCTCTCGGTCCTTCTCGGCTACACGCTCTCGGTCGGCCTGATCGGCCTCGCGGTGCCGCTGACGGCCAAGGCGATGGTCAACACGGTCGCCTCCGGAGCGCTGCTGCAGCCCCTGGCCGTTCTGTCCGCGGCGCTGCTGCTCTCCCTCGTCTTCGCGGGCCTGCTGCGGGCCCTGCAGCTGTGGATGGTCGAGACCGTGCAGGCGCGCTTCTTCGCGCGGGTCGCGCTGAGGCTGGCCGAGCGCGTCTCGCGCGCGCCGCTGTCCGCGTGGGAGGGCGTCTACGCGCCCGAGCAGGTCAATCGCTTCTTCGACGTGCTCAGCGTCCAGAAGTCCTGGGCGAAGCTGCTCGTGGACGGGCCGGCGGCGGCGGTGCAGGTGCTCTTCGGAATGGCGCTGATGGCGGTCTACAGCCCGTTCCTGCTCGCGCTGAACATGCTGCTCGCCCTGGGCGCCGTCGCGGCGGCGCTGCTCGGGCGCGGCGCGCTCCGGACGAGCCTCGCGGAATCCTCCCGGAAATACGAGGTCGCGCACTGGCTCGAGGACGCCGCCCTGTGCCTGACCGCCATGAAGATGCACGCCGATCCCTCCCTCGCCAGCGCCCGCGCCGACGCGCTCACGGCCGAGTACCTGACGGCCCGCCGGGCGCACTTCCGGGTGCTGCTGCGCCAGAACGTGGCGCACTACGCGCTCAACGCCCTGGCTCTGACCGGGGTCTTCGCGGTCGGAGGCTGGCTCGTGGTCGGGCGGAGCCTGAGCGTGGGCCAGCTCGTCGCCGCGGAGATCGTGGTGCTCATGACCATCGGCGCGATCGACAAGCTCGTGACCTTGCTCGAGCCCCTCTACGACCTGCTGACGGCCCTGGAGAAGCTCGCGGTGGTGGAGGAGCTGCCGGCCGAGCGCTCGGGCGGCCGCGCGCTGCCCCCCTCGGCTCGCGGCGTCTCTCTGGAGTGCAAAGGTCTGCGCTTCGCGTACCCCGGGCGCGCGCGCCTGCTCGACGGAGCGGACCTCGCCATCCCCGCGGGTTCCCGTGTGAGCCTCGTGGGCCACAGCGGCGTCGGCAAAACCACGTTGACCCGCCTGCTCTGCGGCTTGCTCGATCCCACGGACGGGCGGGTGCTCGTGGACGGCTGGGATCTCTCCGAGCTCGACCTGGCGTCCGTGCGGCGCGCGGTCGCGCTCGTCGGCGAGGAGTCCGAGATCTTCTCGGGAACCGTCGAGGAGAACATCCTGATGGGCCGCTCCTGGGTGAGCCGCGAGGACCTCGCCTGGGCGACGCGCCTCACGCTGCTCGATCCCATCCTCGAGCGCCTGCCCGGCGGGCTGGCGCATCCCTTGGTGAGCCAGGGCAAGAACCTCTCCCTCGGCCAGCGCCAACGGATCCTGATCGCGCGGGCGATCGTCGGCCGCCCGCGCCTGCTGGTGCTCGACGAGACCTTCACGGGAATCGGCGAGGTCAACAAGCTGCTCATTCTCGACGCGCTGCTCGACAAATCGAACGCCTGGACCGTGGTGGACGTCAGCCACGACGCGGAGGTGGTGTCGCGCAGCGAGCGCGTGTTCGTCCTCGCCGACGGGCGCATCGCCGAGTCCGGAGAGCCGCGGGAGCTGTCGTCCCGCGCGGACTCGCTGTTCGCCGCGCTCTTCACCGAGCTGTCCAGGCAGTCGCGTCAGGGGGCCGCGTGAGCGCCGCCCGCAGAGACGCCGACTTCGAGAACGGGCCGTTGTCCCGGCGGCTGACCCGCACCCCCAGGGCTCTGGCGCTCCTCTTCACCGTTTGGGCGTCCTTCGCGGCCGCCGCGCTGCTGTTCGTCGCTCTCGTGCCGTGGACGCAGTCCGTCGCCGGGGCGGGCGCGGTGACGGCTTTCTCCCCGATGCAGCGCCCCCAGACCGTCAACGCCGAGATCGACGCCCGGCTGGCGGCGTGGAGGGTGCACGAAGGCGATCCGGTCGCCGTCGGGCAGGTCCTGGCCGAGCTCGCCGAGATGAAGCCGGAGTACATCGACCCGGCCCAGCTCGGGCGCACGCGCGGCCAGCGCGACGCGGCGGCTCTGAAGAGGGACGCCGCCCGGGCGCAGCTCGCGGCCTACGACGCGCTCATCGCGGCCCTGCGGCGCATCGGCCGCGCGCACTTGGCCAGCGCGGACCTGCGCGCGGTGAACGCGCCGCGCGAGCTGGACGACTCGGGCCGGCGTCTGGTCGAGGCCGAACAGCAGGCCGTGCTCGCCGCCCGGCTCAACCTGGAGCGCATGGAGGCCCTGCACGCGCAAGGCCTGCGTTCGACCCGGGATCTGGAGCTGGCGCGCCGCGAGCTGGCGAAGGCGGAGGGCGACGTCGAAGCGAAGCTCCTGGACACCGAGCTCAAACGCGCCGGCGCGCTGGAGAAGCTCGGCGGCCTCGAATCCGATCTGCTCAAGGCGGAGACCGAGTTCGCCAAGCTCTCCCGGCGCGGCGAGCAGCGCGTGGTGCGGGCTCCCGTGGACGGCAAGGTCGTGCGGCTGTTCGGCATGGGCGCCGGGCACGTCTTCAAGGCCGGAGAGCCCCTGGCGATCGTCGCGCCCGATACGGGGGACCAGGCGGTGGAGCTCTTCGTCAGCGACAACGACGCGCCCCTGATCGCGCCGGGGCGCCCCGTGCGCCTGCAGTTCGCCGGGTGGCCGGCCCTTCAGATGTCGGGCTGGCCGTCCGTGGCGGTCGGCACCTTCGCGGGCCGCGTCGCCGTCGTGGACGCGGCCAACGACGGCAAGGGCCGGTTCCGGCTTCTCGTGAGGCCGGACCGCGAGGCGGAGGCCTCCGGCCGCGACGCGGCCTGGCCGCCGGCGGCCGCGCTGCGCGCGGGCTCGCAGGCCGTCGGCTGGGTGCTGCTCGACCGGGTCCCGCTTTGGTTCGAGCTGTGGCGCCGCTTCAACGGCTTTCCCCCCGTGCTGCCGTCGCCGGGAGCCGCGGACAAGACCGGAGCGAAATGAACCTCGCTTTCCCCTTCCTGCTCGCCGCCGCGGCCGCGGCCGCCCCGCTGGACGATTTCCTGGCTCGGGTGTCGAGCGCCCATCCGGAGCTGCGCGCCGCCGCCGCCGCGCGGGACTCCGCCGACGCCGCGCTCCTGGAGCGGCGAGGCGCGTTCGATCCGTCGCTGAACGCCAAGTTCAGCGAGCGGCGGTTTCACAGCTCTTCGGCCGTCGGAAAGCCGTCCGAGGCGGCCGAGGGCGAGGGCTCGCTGGACTTCCTCACGCGTTGGGGCGCCAAGGCCTCTCTGGGAGGCAAGCTGGCGCGCGGCGATCTCAAGACGCCGGTCTCTCCCACCGGCCGGGACGGGACGCTGTCCTACTCCCTCAGCCTGCCGCTGCTGCGCGGCGCGTTCTCGAATCCGCGCCAGGCCGCCGAGCGCAAGGCGGAGTACGGGCTGACCGTGGCTCAGGCGCGCTGGGCCGAGCGCCGCCTCAAGATCCTTCTCGGCGCGAGCGAGGCGTGGTGGAAGTGGGCCGCGGCCGGACGAAAGCTGGCCGTCGAGAAAGAGCTTCTCGCGAACGCGGAAACCCGGCTGACCGCGGTGGCGGAGCGCGCCAAGCGCGGCGATCTGCCGCGGCTGGCCGAGGTGGAGGCGGAGCAGGAGGTCTGGATCCGGCGCGGACGGCTGCTCAGGGCGGAACGCGGCCTCCAGCAGGCGGCGCTGTCTCTCTCGAATTACTCCTGGTCCTCGTCGGGCGAGCCCGAGGCCCTGCCGGCGGAGGACGGCTCCCCGGACGACGAGGCCGCCGCGCCCGTCTCCCCGGAGGAGGCCGCGTCCGCGGAAGCGGACGCGCTGGCCAAGAGGCCGGAAGTCCGCGCGCTGATCTACGCCCGCGAGGCGGCCCGCGTCGACCAGTCGCTGGCCCGCAACTCGATCCTGCCTCAGCTCGACGCCCTCTGGATGCAGGGAGACGACCGGGGCGGGTCCGGCATCGGGCCGGTTCATCGCGTGGGCGTGGAGCTGTCGGTGCCCCTCTTTTTCCGCGCCGGCCGCGGCGCCCTCCGCCAGGCGCGCTACTCCATCGACGGCCTTGATTGGACCGAGCGCGCCCTGCGCCAGCGCATCGTCAACGAGGTCCGCGACGCCGTATCGGCGGTCAACGCCGAAGCCGCGCGCCTGGAGGCGGCGCGCCGCGAGGCGGAGCTGGCCGCGCGCATGGAGAAGGCCGAGCGCGCGGCCCTGGATCTCGGCGACAGCACCATCTTCCTGGTCAATCAGCGCGAGCGCGCCGCGGCCGAGGCCCGGGCGCGGGTCGTCGACGTCCTGGCCGACTATCGCGCGGCCCGGGCCGCGCTCACGGCGGCGCGGGCAGGCTTCTGATCGTCCCGCGCGCGCTCCTGGTCGCATGCGGCGTCGCGAGTCTCGGGTTGGCGCTCGCCGGCGCGCTCCTGCCGCTTCTGCCGACGACGCCGTTCGTTCTTCTGGCGGCCTACTTCTTCTCGAAAGGCCGCCCCGACTGGCACGTCCGGCTCCGGGAAAGCCGCGCGTTCGGGGCGGCCGTGCGCGACTGGGAGTCGCGCGGCGCGATCTCCCCGCGCGGCAAGGCGCTGGCGACCGCCGCGATGGCGGCCGTCGCGGCATGGCTGTGGGCGTTCGGCCCGGCTCCGTACGGAGTCAAGTTCGCGGCGACGGCGCTCGAGGCCGCCGTCCTCGTCTTCATCTGGACGCGGCCGTCCTGATGCGGTTCCGAGCGCTCGCGGCCTGCGTCTGCCTGGCGGCGGCGCCGTGCCGCGTCCAGGCGGCCGAGCCGCCGGCGCCGAGCACCGCGCCCGTCCGCGCGCGGCCCGCTCCTCCCGCGGAGAACCCGTGGTCCCTATCCTACGGAGTCGCCCGTTCGGGCGAGCGCCGCGGCCGCGTGGACTACCGCCTGCGCTTCGACTTCACGCGGCCGTCCTCCTTCCGCATTCCGCCCCACTCCGTCGAAGGGGCGGTTCGCGGCCTGCTGCGGGGAACCCAATTCGAGTACCACGGCCTGCGTGTCCGTCCGTTCCGCGGAGTCCCCCTGCTGAGGACGGACGCCTTCGCGGTCGCCGGGGCGACTTCCACCGCGCCCGTAGAGCCCGCCGCGGCCACGCCGGCGCGGCGCTTTTATTCATGGGAGCGGATATATGAGGAAGTCCGCTTCAACGCCTGCAGGGAAGGCGAGAGATTCTTGCTGCGCGAGGCGTTCGACCGCGCCTTGCCCGCCTATCGCGACGTCTCCTACGGAGATAAACGAGCCCTCGCCGAGGGAGTGTTGAGTCCGTTTCCCGGCGGGGAGTGGAGCTGCGCCGCCGAGCCGTGAGCGTCGCCGCTGTCCGGCGAGCGGCCGTAAAATAGTCTAATCTCCGCATGCACGAGATCAACGTCGCCGGATTTCTGGCCGACCTCCTCATCATCCTGCTGAGCGCCAAGATCTTCGGCGAGATCGCCGAGCGCCTGGGCCAGCCCGCCGTGCTGGGCGAGCTTCTCGGCGGCGTCGTCCTGGGCTTCGGCCTGGTGTCCTTCTTCGATCCGAACGACCCCGCCTTGGCCTTGATGGCCGAGTTCGGCGTGATCCTGCTGTTGTTCGAGACCGGCATCCACAGCGACCTGACCGAGCTCGTCAACGTCGGCGCCCAGTCCCTGGCCGTCGCGGCGGCGGGCGTGGTCCTTCCCTTCGCGCTGGGCTGGGGCCTCATGACCTTCCTCGGCCAGGGCGGCCTGCCCGCCGTGTTCGTCGGCGCGGCGATGACGGCGACGAGCGTGGGCATCACGGCGCGCGTGCTCGGCGACCTCGGCAAGCTGCACCTGCCCGAGGCGCGCATCGTCCTGGGCGCGGCCGTGATCGACGACGTGCTGGGCATCGTCATCCTCTCGGCCGTCCAGGGCGTCGCCGCGGCCGGCGTCCTGTCCTGGATGGGCGTCGCGCGCGCCGTGTTCCTCGCCGCGGCGTTCTTCGCCGTGGCGTTCTCGATCGGACCGCTCGTGTCGCGGCACCTCGTGGGCCTCGTCCAGCGCCTGCGCGTGCGCGGCGTGCTGATCGGCGCCGCCGTGTGCTTCGCGTTCGCGCTCGCGCTGTTCGCGCATGCGCTCGGCTCCGCGCTGATCGTGGGCGCCTTCACGGCCGGGGCCTTGCTCGCGAAGACCGACAAGAAGGAAGACATCGACGGCGCGCTCAAGCCGCTCGCCGACGTATTCGTTCCCGTGTTCTTCGTCATGGTCGGCGCCAAGGTCCAGCTCGGGGCCTACAATCCCCTGGTTCCCGGCAACATCCCGGTCATCGGGCTGGCCGCCGGCATGATCGTGCTGGCGATCGCCGGCAAGCTCGCCGCCGGCCTGGTCGTCCGCGGCGAGGGCCTGAACCGCTTCGGCATCGGAGTGGGCATGGTGCCGCGCGGCGAGGTCGGCCTGATCTTCGCGCAGATCGGGCTCGCCGCCGGGCTGGTGGACGGGGCGCTCTACGCCGCCATCGTCGGCATGGTGGTGGCCACGACCTTCGTCGCGCCCCCCCTGCTCAAGCGCACGTTCTCGGGAGCCCGAGCGTGAGGATGACGGCCGCGCTCTTCGTCCATCTCTCGCTGTTCGCCGTCCTCCTTCCGGCCGCCTGCCGGCAGCCGGAGCCTCCCAAGTCCGAGGCCGAGCCCGCTCCCGCCCCGATGATGGACCAGAAGACGGCGGACCGGTACGTGAAGGGCCTGCGCGAGGCCGTGCGCAAGGCCGAGGAAGCCAAGAAGGCCGGGGCGAAGACGAAGTGACTCCCTCCTCGGTGCTCGTGGGCGCGATCGCCGCCCAGCACGCGGCTTTCTTCGCGCTGGAGTCCATCCTGTTCGAGACGCCGCTCGGGCGGCGGGTGTTCGGTCTCAGCGCCGCCGAGCAGGCCGGCCCCACGGCGGTCTTCGCGAAGAATCAGGGCGTGTACAACCTGTTCCTGGCCGCGGGCTTGGGCTGGGGGCTGAGCGCGGATGCGGCGGCGGCGCGCCCGCTGCTGAACTTCTTCCTGACCTGCGTCGCCGTCGCCGGCGTCGTCGGAGGGCTGACGGCCCGCCGCCTGATCTTCGTCGTGCAGGGCGTTCCCGCCCTGCTCGCGCTGGCGCTGCTGCGCGCGGGTCTCTAGAACCCCGGACTTGCCAAGCGGCGCGCGGCGTGCTATATTAATGACTAACCAGTCAGTCATTATAGGAATTTAGCTCATGGCCACCGTCAAGACCGTCGTCCGCGATCCCGACTCGAAGAAGCGCCTGATCCTCGCCTCGGCGCGCCGCCTGCTGATCAAGCGCGGCTTCCAGGACCTCGTGCTCGACGACATCGCGCGCGACGCCGGCGTCGCGAAGGGCACCTTGTTCCTCTACTACAAGAGCAAGGACGAGCTGTTCACCGCGGTGTTCGCCGAGATGGTGGACAGCCTCGGCGGCGAGCTCGAAACTCTCCCCAAGACCGGCGTGACGGGCAAGGACCTCCTGGTCGCGACGGCCAAGGTCGTGCTCAACCACTTCGACCACAACCGCGACTTCATGGCCCAGGCCGCCAACGGCCGCCTGCCCGGCTGCGGCGACAAGTCCTGCGACAAGCTCATCGAGCGCTTCAAGGCCAACCACGCGCGCATGAAGGCGATCCTCGTCCTCGCCGACAAGGCCGGCGGCAAGAAGGCCGACCTCGACTTCGCGGCGAGCGCCTTCTTCGTGCTGTGCCGCACCGCGGCGATGCGCAAGATCTTCGAGAAGCACGAGAGGCCGCTCGAGCGCGAGGCGGAGAAGATCATCGGGTTCTTCCTCGACGGCAGCGGGGTGGCGGCATGAAAGCCCTTCTTTTGGCCGTCCTGTTCTTCCCCCTTCCGGCGCGCGCCGCGGACCGGCCCGTGGCCCTGGCGGAGGCGTACAAGCTCGCCCTCGCGCGCAGCGAGGAGATCGCGATCTCCGGCGCGACGTACGAGGAGACCGTGGCCCGCGCCGAGGAGATATTCTCCCGCGCCCTGCCGCGCCTGAGCCTGATGGGCACCGAGACGTTCCAGGACGTGCCGCGCGGGCAGAGCGGATTGTTCCTCCAGCGCCAGCGCGAGCAGGGCTGGCTGAACCTGCAGCAGCCCCTGTTTTCCGGCTTCCGCGAGTTCCTGGCGCACCGCGCGTCCAAGCAGCAGGGCCGCGCCGCCGAGCTCCGTCTCGAGCGCGCCAGGCAGCTGCTGTATAGGGACGTCGCGCGGGCCTATCTGGACTTGTCGGCCGCTCAGGAGGACATCCGCATCCGCGCCGCCCTCCTCGCCATCACCGACGACCGCGTGAAGGACCTCAAGGAGTTCCGCCGCCTCGGCCGCGCGCGCGCCAGCGAGCACCTGGCCGCGGAGTCGCAGGCGGCCCAGATCCGCGCCCAGCTCGAGAGCGCGAAGGCGGCCGAGCAGGTCGCGCAGTTCCGCCTCGGCTTCCTGACCGGAGTGGACGAGCGCCTCGCGCCCGATGCCGTGCCCGCGCCGGGGGCCGCCCCCGCGCTCGACGCGGCGCTCTCCCGCGCCCGCGCCCGCGCCGACGTCGAGTCGGCGCGCGCCGAGAAGAGCGCGGCCGAGGACTCGATCAAGGTCGTCACGCGGCGGCGCTGGCCCTCCATCTCCGCCGACGCGAACTATTACCTGAAGCGGCCGCCGTCGTTCACCCAGGACGTGAAGTGGGACGCGACGATCACCGGCTCCCTGCCGCTGTGGTCCGGCGGCGAGATCGGCGCGCAGTCGCGCCAGGCGAAGGCGCGCGCGAAGGCCCAGGAGGCGGCGCTGTCGCAGGCCGTGCGCACGGCCGAGCTCGAGGCGCGCTCGGCCCACCAGGATCTGGCGGCGTCCGCCGCGGTCGTCGCGGCGCTCGACGCGGCCGAGAAGCTGGCCGAGCAGAACGCGAAGGCCCAGAGCGAAGACTACCGGCTCGGCCAGGTGACGAACCTCGACGTGCTCGGCGGCCTCAACGTCCTGCAGCAGACGCGCCTCTCGCTCAACGCGGCGCGCGTCGAGGCGTATTGGTCCCGCGTGCGGCTCGAGGTCGCGGCGGGCGTTCCCGGAGGCAGCCTGTGACGATTTCCGATCTCTCCATCAAGAATCCCGTCTTCGCCTGGATGCTGATGTTCGGGCTGATGATCTTCGGCTGGGTCGGCTACAGCCGCATGGGCGTCAGCCAGATGCCCGACGTCGACTTTCCGGTCGTCACCGTGACGTTGACCTGGGACGGCGCGGCGCCGGAGATCATGGAGGCCGAGGTCGTCGACGTGGTCGAGGACGCGGTCACCACCGTCCAGGGCGTCAAGGAGATCAGCTCGTCCTCCAAGCTCGGCCAGGCCACGGTCACCGTCGAGCTCGAGCTCGACCGCCCGGTCGACGTCGCCCTGCAGGAGATCCAGACCAAGATCGCCCAGGCCCAGCAGCGCCTGCCCCGCGACATCGATCCCCCCATCGTCATGAAGGTCAACCCCGAGGACCAGCCGATCATGTGGCTGGCCCTGTCCGGCGAGGACGTCCCGGTGAAGGACCTGATGGTCTACGCCCAGGACGTGCTCAAGAACAAGTTCCAGACCGTGCCGGGCGTCGGCGACATCTTCCTCGGCGGCCTGATCAGCCGCAATCTGCGCGTCTGGCTCGACGCCGAAAAGATGGCGGCCGAGCAGATCACGGTCGAGGACGTGCTCGCCGCGATCCGCCGCGAGCACGCCGAGATCCCCGCCGGCCAGATCGAGACCCCGACCCGGGAGTTCAACGTGCGCACGCTCGGCGAGATCGGCGACCCCGCCAGGTTCGGCGAGCTGCTCATCACCCAGCGCGGCGGCCAGGCGATCCACGTCCCGATCCCGCTCAAGCGCGTGGCGAGGATCGAGGACGGCCTCGCGGACCAGCGCCGCATTTCCCGAGTAAACGGCTTCAGAGCGGTCGGACTCGGCATCCGCAAGCAGCGCGGCGCCAACGCCGTCGAGATCGCGGACCGCGTGAAGAAGAAGATGAAGGAGATCCAGCCGGGACTGCCCAAAGGCATGAAGCTCGGGGTCAACTTCGACGCGACGACCTTCATCAAGCAGTCGGTCGCCGAGCTGACGCATCACCTGGTCCTCGCGGCGGTGCTGACCTCGCTGGTGTGCTGGCTGTTCCTGGGCTCCTGGTCGTCGACCGTGAACGTGCTGCTGGCGATCCCGACCTCGGTGCTCGGCACCTTCATCGTGACCTACTTCCTGGGCTTCACCCTGAACAGCTTCACGCTGCTGGGCCTTACCCTGTCCATCGGCATCGTCGTCGACGACGCCATCATGGTGCTGGAAAACATCGTGCGCCACGCCGAGCTCGGCAAGAACCGCCTCGACGCGTCGGTGTTCGGCGCGCGCGAGATCGCCTTCGCCGCGATGGCCACGACGCTCGCCATCCTGGCGATCTTCCTGCCGGTGGTGTTCATGAAGGGCATCATCGGCAAGTTCTTCTTCCAGTTCGGCGTGACGATCTCGGCGGCGGTGAGCTTCTCCCTGCTCGAGGCGCTCACCCTCGCGCCGATGCGCACGTCGCAGTTCCTGGAGACCGCCTCGCACGGCAGCCGGATCGTCCAGACGGTCGACCGCCTCTTCACCGGCATGACCGCGCGCTACAAGGCCGCCCTGGAATGGACGCTGGACCGCCGCTGGACCGTGATCGGCGCGGCGGCCCTGTTCTTCGCGGTCTCCATGATCTCCGTGAAGTTCATCCGCAAGGAGTTCGTTCCCGCCCAGGACCAGTCGATGTTCCTGATGCGCCTGGAGACGCCCGTCGGCTCCTCGATGGAGTTCACCGACAACAAGTTCAAGGAGGCCGAGGCCTGGCTGATGAAGCAGCCGGGCGTCAACCGCTACTACGCGGCCGTGGGCGGCTTCGGCGGCGGCGAAGTCAACGCGGGCATGATGTTCCTGACCATGAAGCCGATCAACGAGCGTCCGCGCAACCCGGACGGCTCGAAGATCACGCAGGGGACGCTGATGGCCGCGGCGCGCAAGGAGCTCAACGCGATCCCGGACCTGCGCGCCTACATCATGGACCTCTCGCAGGGCGGGTTCTCCTCCTCGCGCGGCTTCCCCATCGAGTTCACGGTCCGGGGGCCGAACTGGGACACCCTGACCGCCTCGGCGCTGAAGCTCAAGGACGCCATGGAGAAGAGCGGGACCGTCGTCGACGTGGACACCGACTACAAGACCGGCCTCCCTGAGATCCGCGTCCATCCGAACCGGCAGAAGGCCTACGCGCGCGGCGTCAGCGTGCAGTCGATCGGCGCCACCATCAACGCCATGATCGGCGGCGTGCGCTCCGGCCTGTTCACCGACAACGGCCGCCGCTACGACGTGCGCGTGCGCGCCGAGACGCGAGACCGCCTCGCCGCCGACGACATCCGCCGCCTGTACGTGCGCAACCAGCGCGGCGAGATGATCCGGCTCTCCGACGTCGTCGACATCGACGAGCAGCCGACCCTGCTCGCGATCACCCGCAAGGACCGCGAGCGGGCGGTCGGCATCTTCGCCAACGTCGCTCCCGGCAAGTCGCAGGCGGAGGTTCTGGCCGGCGTCGAGAAGCTGGCCAAGGACATCCTCCCGGACGGCTACCGCGTCGTGCTCTCGGGCTCGTCGCAGACCTTCAAGGAGTCGTTCCAGAGCCTGCTCTTCGCGCTGGTCCTGGGAATCCTCGTCGCCTACATGGTGCTCGGCTCGCAGTTCAACAGCTTCGTGCACCCGTTCACGGTCCTGCTCGCGCTTCCGTTCTCCGTCTCCGGCGCGTTCCTGACCTTGCTGGCCTTCGACCGCAGCCTGAACATCAACTCGATGATCGGCCTGCTGCTGCTCATGGGCCTCGTGAAGAAGAACTCGATCATGCTCGTGGACTTCACGAACCAGCGCCGCGAGGAGGGCCTGGAGCCCCGGGCGGCCCTGCTAGACGCCTGCCCGGTGCGCCTGCGCCCGATCCTGATGACCTCGATCGCGACGATCGCGGCGGCCGTGCCGACCGCGTTCTCGCGCGGGGCCGGCTCGGAGACGACGGTGCCGATGGCCCTGGCCTTGATCGGAGGCGTGTCGGTGTCGACGTTCCTGACGCTGTTCGTCGTGCCCGCGGCCTACAGCCTGCTGACGCGCGTGGAGAGCGGCCGGGCGCTGGAGACGGCCGCGGCCGTCCACCGCGCGGTGCGCGAGGCCGAGCGTCAGGAGCAGGCCAAGCTCGGAGCCGCGGCGCGCTAGGATGACCGAGATCCGGGACGAGGAGCTCGCCCGGAGCGCGGCGGGCGGCGATCACGCCGCCTTCGCCGAGCTGGTGCGCCGCCACGCCCCGCGCGTGCGCGCCCTCTGCGAGGCCACCCTCGGCGGCCCCGCCGAAGCGGAGGACGCCGCCCAGGAAGCCTTTCTGAAGGCGCACCGGGCCCTCCCCCGGTACAAGGGCGACTCGGCCTTCGGCACCTGGCTGCACCGGATCGCGGTGAACCACTGCCTGGACGTCCTGCGCGCGGCCGCCCGCCGCCGCTCGGACTCGCTCGACGCCATGCTGGAGGCCGACGCGAACGCGCTCGGCGCCGTCTTGTCCGAAGCCTCCCCCGCGCGCGCGCTCGAGGCCAAGGACTCGGTGGAGCGGCTGCTGGCGCGCCTCAATCCCGAGCAGAGGCTGGCGCTGACCTTGCGCGAGGCCGAGGGGCTCAGCTACGAGGAGATCGCCGAGGCGATGTCCTGCTCGCTGGATTCCGTAAAGGCGCGCCTGAAACGAGCCCGCGCCGAATTGCTCCAGATCTCGCGACACTTTTCGCAGGCCGGGGACGTCTAATCAGGGAGAGCCATGAAACACGAGGAGATCCGTGAGCTTCTGGGACAGTGGATCGACGGCGAGCTCGGCGCGGCCGAGGCCGCCGCGGTCGCGGCGCACGCCGCCGCCTGCGCGGGCTGCCGCGCCGACGAGGCGCGCCTGCGCCGCCTCGGCCCGGCCTTGTTCCAGGCCGCCGCGCCGCCCGATCCGCGCAAGACCGAGGCCTTCGTCGCCCGCGTGATGGCGCGCGTCGAGGCGGACTCGATCCCCGCCTGGACGCGCTGGCTGACGCCGGCTCTGGGGATGGCCCTGGCCGGTCTGCTCGCGGCCCTGTGGCTGCCCTCCTCCGACGCCCTCGACTTGCCGCTCGACGCCCAGCTCGTCGCGGACGCGTCCTACGACCTGGGGGTGGCGCCGTGACGCGCGCCTGGAAGCTCGTCTTGCCCGGCGTGCTGGCCGGCCTGCTGGCCGGCGTGTGGATCGGCGCGCGCTTCGAGCGGTCGGCCCAGAAGCGCATCCGCCGCGACGGCCCGAGCCCCGAGCGGGTCCTCAAGAAGCTGCGCCGGGAACTCGACCTGACCCCGGTTCAGACCGAATCGATCCGCTCGATCATGGCGTCGCACAAGGGAAAATTCGTCGCCGCGCGCCGCGAGGGCGCCGCGCGGCTGGCCGAGCTGCGCCGCGGCGTGGACAAGGAGATCGAGCCGCTGCTCGACGAGCGCCAGAAGGCCAAGTTCGCGGCTTTGCGCGAGCGTTGGGAGAAGCGCATGCGCGAGGAAGTCCCGCCGGATGAGAAGAAGCCTTAGCGCCCTGCTCCTGCTCGCGGCGTCCGCCGCGGGCGCCGCCGAGACGCCCCTGTCGTGGGAGGACGCCGTCGCCCGCGCCTCGGAGGCGAATCCGGCGCTGGCCTCCTCCCGTTTGAGCGTCGACGCGAACCGATCCTCCTACTACTCCTCCTTCAACGGCTTTCTCCCCTCCCTGTCGCTCTCCAACTCGGTGTCGGAGTCGGACACGGCCCGCAAGCCCGCCTACTCCGCCTCGGCCGCCGCCTCAATGACCTTGTTCAGCGCGGGCGCGGCGGCCTCGATCCGCTCCGCCTCGGCTTCGCTCAACGCGGCCGAGGCGTCTCTGCGCACGGCCTCCGCGTCCCTGCGCTCGACGCTGCGCCAGTCCTTCGCCGAGCTGCTCTTCGCCCAGGCCTCTCTGGAGGCCTCCCGGCGCATCGTGGAGATCCGCCGCCGCGGCGCGGAGCTGGTCGGCCTGCGCTACGAGGCCGGACGCGAGTCCAAGGGCAACAGTCTGCGCGCCAAGGCCCAGCTCCTGCAGGCCGAGATCGCGGTGCTCTCCGGCGAGCGCGACGTGCGCACCTCTCAGCGCGACATGAGCGGGCGGCTGGGCCGCGAGGAGTTCACCGCCTACGTCGCCAGCGGCGCCTTCGTCCACGCTCCGCCGCCGGCCCGGCCCGAGGACTTCCGCGAGCTGCTCTCCCTGCGCACCGACGTCCAAGTCGCCGAGGCGGCGCTGCGCTCCGCGAAGGCGTCGCTGGACGCGGCCAACGCCGTGTTCTGGCCGACCGTGTCGGCGTCCTACAGCCGCACGCGCGCCGGCGCGACCGAGTTTCCGAACTCGCGCCAGGGTTGGAGCGCCGGCGCGAGCCTCAGCTACAATCTGTTCGGAGGCGGGCCGGCCAGGGCCTTGCTCGACACGCGGGCCTCGCGGCTCGGCTACGAGCGGGTCGAGTCGGACCTCTCCGCCGCGCGCCAGACGGCGCTGTCGGACCTGGAGACGGCCTGGGCGAACTACGCCGACGCCAACGACCAGGTGCGGGTCCAAGAGGCCCTGCTCGCCGCCGCGCGCCAGCGCAACGACGAGGCCGACGTCCGCTACGGTTCGGGCCTGATGACGTTCGAGATCTGGGAAGGGATCGTGTCCGACCGCGTGTCCGCCGAGCGCACGGCCCTGTCGGCCCGCCGGAACGCGATGGACGCGGAGACCGCCTGGCACCGCGCCCTGGGACGGGCCTTGGGAGAATAGAATGAAGCGCGTGATCATCGCCGTCGCCGCCGCCGCCGCCGTCGCGGGCGCGGCCTGGACATTCGGCTCCTCGGGCCGCCGCGGGGGCCGCGGCGGCGAAGGCCGCGGACGCGTCGTCGCCGCCGAGCGCGGGCCGATCTCCCAGTCCGTCGACGCCACCGGCTCCGTCTCGCCTCAGAACCGGGTCGAGATCAAGCCTCCGGTCGGGGGCCGCATCGAGAAGCTCCTCGTCGATGAAGGCCAGCGCGTCTCCAACGGACAGATCGTCGCGTGGATGAGCTCCAACGACCGCACCGCGATCCTGGACGCCGCGCGCGCCCAGGGGCCCGAGGCCGTCAGGAAATGGGAGGACGCCTACAAGCCGACGGCGGTGTTCGCCTCTCTGCCGGGGGAGATCATCCTCAAGAACGTCGTCGTCGGCCAGGCGGTGGACGCGGGCACCGTGCTCTACGCCGTGGCCGACACCTTGATCGTCAACGCCTCCGTCGACGAGTCCGACATCGGCAAGATCGCCCTCGGCCAGAAGGCGCGCATCCGCCTCGACTCGTACCCCGACCAGCCCGTCGAGGGCAAGGTCTTCGACATCCTGTACGAGGGCAAGAACGTCTCGAACGTGATCACCTACGGCGTGAAGGTGCGCCCCGACAAGGTCCCCCCGTTCTTCCGCTCGCAGATGACGGCCAACGTCAGCTTCGTGGTCAAGCGCAAGGAGGACGCGATCCTCGTGCCCGCGGCCGCGGTCAAGGACGGCCCCGGCGGCAAGCGCGTCGTGATCATCCCCTCCGAGGACCGCAAGACGACCGAGACGCGCGAGGTGAAGACGGGCATCGAGAGCGACGAGCAGATCGAGATCGTCGAGGGCCTGGCCGAGGGAGACAAGGTCCTGCTGTCGCAGGGCCGCTACGTGGCGCAGAAGGCGCCGGAGACCAGCCCTCTGTCCTCGATGCCCCGCGGCCGGAACATGGGCCGCAGCGACGGGGCGGCCCCGCGCCCGCGCCGGAGCGGCGCGGCGGCGGGGGGCGGCTCGGCCCACTAGCCATGCCCCCCCTCATCGAGCTGCGCGGCGTCACGAAGACCTACCTCGTGGGCGGCCACCGGCTCGACGTGCTCAAAGGCATCGACCTGACCATCGAGGCCGGCGAGTTCGTCGCGATCATGGGACCCTCCGGCTCCGGAAAGTCCACGCTCACCCAGATCCTCGGCCTGCTGGACCGTCCGACCTCGGGCTCCTACCGCTTCCTGGGGCTCGACGTGACGGGGCTCTCCGACGACGAGGGCGCGGCCCTGCGCTCGCGCACGATCGGCTTCGTCTTCCAGATGTTCAACCTGCTGGCGCGCACCAGCGCGCAGGACAACGCGGGGCTGCCCATGCTCTACACGGGAGAGCCGGGGCGCGCCGAGCGCGCCGCCGAGGTCCTGCGCGAGGTCGGCCTCGGCGACCGCCTGGACCACGCGCCCAACCAGCTCTCCGGCGGCCAGCAGCAGCGCGTGGCGATCGCGCGCGCGCTCGTGAACAAGCCGCGCCTGATCTTCGCCGACGAGCCGACCGGCAACCTCGCCTCCGACCAAGCCGAGGAGATCCTCGGCCGCCTCGTGAACATGAACGCCTCGGGGATCACCGTGGTCATGGTCACCCACGAACCCGACATCGCCGCCTACGCCAAGCGCGTCATCAAGATCAAGGACGGGCGCGTCGTCTCCGACGAAAGGAACGAGCAGCGGCGCGGCGGGGCCGGGACCGCGAGCGCGGGACTGGCCCCCGCGGCCGCGCTCGACTCCCTGCCCGCTCCGCGCGAGCTCTCCCGCGAGGAGCTCCTCGAGCACGTGCGCTCGGCGCTCGGCGCGATCCGCGCCAATAAGCTGCGCAGCGCCCTGTCGATGCTGGGCATCCTCATCGGCGTGACCGCGGTGATCGCGATGCTGGCCATCGGCAAGGGCGCGCAGAAGTCCGTGGAGACCCAGCTCTCCAGCCTCGGGTCGAACCTGGTGATGCTCTCCCCCCAGTCTCCGCGCGGCCAGGGCGGCGCGCGCGGCGTGTCCGGCTCGTTCAGCCGCCTGGCGATGGACGACGTCGCGGCGATCCGCCGCGTCCACCCCGGGATCGCGCGGGCGGCCGGCGAGGTGCAGGGCAGCGTCCAGGCGGTTTACGGCGACAAGAACGTCAACACGAGCCTCATCGGGGCCGAGCCGGAGTTCGCGGATATGCGCAACTCTCAGGCCTATTACGGCCGCTTCTTCACCCGGCAGGAGGACGAGGACATGGCCCGCGTGGCGCTCGTCGGCACCACCGTCGCGGGGGCGCTGTTCGGCGAGGACGACCCCGTCGGGCGCACGATCAACGTGAACTCTGTGAAGTTCCGCGTGATCGGCGTCCTGCCCCGCAAGGGTTCGGGCGGCTTCCAGGATCAGGACGACCGCGTCGTCATCCCCCTGAAGACGGCGATGAAGCGCGTGCTCGGCCGCCAGTTCCTCGGCTCGATCTCCATCGAGACGACGGGTCCGGACCAGACCGACGCGGTGATCGACGCCGTGCGCCAGCTCATGCGCAAGCGCCACCGCCTGCCCGACTACAAGGAGGACGACTTCACGCTGCGCAACATGGCCGAGATCCAGGCCGCCCTGACGGGAACGTCGAAGATCTTCTCGCTCCTGCTGGGCATCGTCGCGGCGATCTCCCTGATCGTCGGGGGCATCGGGATCATGAACATCATGCTGGTCTCGGTCAGCGAGCGCACGCGCGAGATCGGCCTGCGCAAGGCGATCGGCGCGACGCGGCGCGCGGTGTTGATCCAGTTCCTGATCGAGGCCGTGGCGATGTCGACCTGCGGCGGCCTGATCGGCATCGCGCTCGGCGTGTCCATCGCCTTCGGCATGGCGGCGTTCGCGGGCTGGGCGGCGGTCGTCACGCCCCAGTCGGTCCTGCTCGCCTTCGTCTTCTCCTCGGGGACCGGAATCCTGTTCGGCTTCTGGCCCGCGCGCAAGGCGTCCCTCCTGTCGCCGATCGAAGCGCTGCGCTACGAATAGCGCGGCGCCGGCGGGGGCGTGCGGGCCCCGATTGCTATAATCGCCTCGTGGAACGCATCACCGCCCTCTATATCGGCCGCGTCGGGGATGTGATCGTCGCCACCCCCTTCCTGCGCGCCTTGCGCCGGCGCTGGCCCAAGGCCCGCATCCGCCTGATCGTGGGCTGGCGATCCGTCCAGGTCCTCCCCCTGATCCCCTTCGTGGACGAGTGGGCGGTATTGGACAAGCCGGCGCGCGTGGGCTCGCACGTGCGCTTGGCCTGGAAGCTCCTCGCCGAGCCCTGCGACGCGCTGGTCGACCTCAACTCCTCGTACTCGAAGACGTCGACCTGGATCGCGCGGCTGATCCGCGCGCCGCGAAAGATCGCCTTCGACAAGGGGCCGCGCGCGGAGGGCGTGTTCGGCGAGATCCTGTCCGCTCCGGGCGAGCGCGAGCACATGTGGGACCGCTACGGCCGCCTCGCGGCGGCCTTCGACGCGTCCTATGACCAGGACCCGGAGCTGCGCCTTCCTCCCGAGGATCTCGACGAGGGCGACCGTCTGCTCGCGTCCCTGCCCCCGGCCTCCGGCGGCGCCTTCCGCGTGGCGATCCATCCGGGGAACTTCGACCGGTTCTCCTTCCGCTGGCCCGAGGACAAGTTCGCGGAGCTGGCGAACTCCCTGCTCGACGACGCGCGCCTCAAGCTCTACTTCATGGGCGGTCCCGGCGAGCGCGCGAAGGTCGAGGAGATCGTCGTCAAGCTCAAGCGCCCGGTCCCCATTCTGCCCGAGGCGCGCCTGGGCGTGACCGGAGCGATGCTCAAGCGGATGAACCTCTTCGTCTGCAACATCACGGGCACGACGCACTTGGCGGCGGCGCTGGGCGTGCCGACGTTCGGTTTCTACGCGGGCTACACGCAGGCCGTCTGGCGCCCGCGGGGCGCGCGCCACGGCGGGACGATCTGCTCCGAGTGGGAGTCGTGCCGCGAGACGACCGTCGACGAGGCGCGCGCCGCGCTCGCCGAGCACGTGCGCCGGCTCAGCCCTTTTTAGACAGCAGGACCGTCAGCGCGGCCATGGCCTCGTCGGGTTCGGGATGCCGGCCCGGGGTCTCGAGGATCAGATGGGGCGCGCGCGGGTAGCCGAATCGCCACGGCTCGGTGTGGCTGAAGAGCTGGAGCGTCGGGACCCCGAGCGCGACGGCCAGGTGCATCGGCCCGGTGTCGGCGCTGAGCACGGCGCGGGCGTGGGCGACGGCGGACGCGAAGGTCCGCAGCGGCGCTTCCGGGGCGACGAGAACCCCTTCCGGGATTCTTCTCCCGCTCAGCAATTCGCGCTCGGCCGGCCCCCCGGTGAGCGCGACCTTGCGTCCGGAACGGGCCAGGCGCGCCCCGAGCTCGAGGAACCAGGCGGGATCGAGGCGCTTCTCCGCGCGCGCGCCGAGAAACAGCGCGACGCTCTCCCGGTCGAGCCCCCACGACGCCCAGACGTCCGCCCCCCGCTCGCGTTCGCCGCGCCCGAAGCTCCAGGACGTCGGCGGCGTCGCCTCCGTGAGAGCGGGGGCCGCGTGCCGGACGAGAGCCGCCAGATTCTCGGTCTCATGAGCCTGGACGGCGGGAATCCGCGCGAGATCGTCGAAGAACTTGGCGGCGTCGCCGCGGTCGAATCCGACGCGGCGTTTCGCCCCGGACAGGGCGGTCCAGACGGCGCTCGACAGCGAGAAGGCGTGCTGCGGCGAGAAGTCGATCGCCAGGTCGTAGCCCGCGAAGCGCAGGCCGGGCAGGGCGCGGGCGGTCAGCACGCGGTGCACGTTCGGATCGTTCTCCAGCGCGCCGCCGTAGGCGTCGGCGACCAGCACGTCGACCTGCGCGGCCGGAAAGGCGCGCTTGAGCAGGGCCAGCGCGGGCGTCAGGAGGATCAGGTTGCCCAGGCGCGCGTCGTGACGCACGGCCAGCACCCGGCGGACCTTGGCGGGGTCCAGGCTCCCCTGGGCGCGCCGCGGGCGCGGCAGCAGGCGCAGCAGCGTGGCCCGCAGCGCGGCCTTGCCCTCCCGCTCCAGGCTCTTGCCCCAGTCGCCGAGGTCCATGGAGGCATGATATCAGTTTGTATAATCGGGCCATGAGCCTGGTCTCGATCAAAACCGAGCGTCTCGTGACGACGCTGCGCCTGGAGCGTCCGCAGGCGCTCAACGCCATGTCCGAGGCGATGGCGGGCGACTTCGCCGCCGCGGTCGAGCGCGCGGCGAAGGAGAAGTCCCGCGTGGTGGTGCTCGAGGCCGCCGGGCCGGCGTTCTCCTCCGGCGGCGATCTGGCCTTCATCGAGAGGAACATGACGCGGCCCAAGGCGTCTTTGGCGCCGCTGATGCGCCGCTTCTACGCGTCCTTCTTGTCCGTGAGGGGCCTCCCGCAGGCGACGGTCGCCAAGGTGCACGGAACGGCCGTCGGGGCCGGCTTGTGCCTGGCGCTGGCCTGCGACCTGCGCGCCGTCGTCGACGACGCCAAGCTCGGCTTCAACTTCGTGCGCCTGGGCCTCAACCCCGGGATGGCCGCCTGGCCGCTGGCGCGGGCCGCCCTCGGCGACGCGCGCGCGCGCGAGCTCCTGTTCACCGGCCGCCTGTTCTCCGGCCGCGACCTCTACGACTGGGGAGGCGCCTGCGCCCGCGCGGCCACGCCCGCGGAACTGGACGGCGTCGCCGCCGAGCTCGCGGGCCGGGTGGCCTCCGGGTCCGCGGCGAGCCTGCGGCTGCTCAAGGCCGAGACGCGCCTGGGGACGGACCTGTCGCCCTTCCTCGCGCACGAGGCCAAGGGGCAGGCCGAGACCTTCAAGGGAGCCGATCTCGCCGAAGGCGTCGCGGCGATCCGCGGGCGCCGAGCGCCTAAGTTCTAGTTCGCCGGCCGCGAGCGGCCGGCGCAAACGCTCGGTTCGGAAAGCCTTATAGCGTTCAGCCTTCCCGGAGGGCGGCGAGGAACACCTCGCCGTACTCGACCCACTTCTTGGGGCCGACCCCGGACACCGCGCGCATCTCGTCCTCGTTCTTCGGCATCCGGGACGCCATCTCCATGAGCGTGGCGTCGTTGAACACCATGTAGGCGGGCACGCGGCGGGCATCGGCGAGCTTCTTGCGCAGGGCCTTGAGCTTGTTGAACAGCGGCGAGCCCGAGGAGACGGGCGCTTCCTCCGACGGGGCGCGCACGCCGAAGGACATGCGCTTCTTCTCCGGGAGCGCGGGCGCGGCGCCGACCGGATCGAGCGAGGCGCACACGTCGCAGGAGCCGCCGCAGGGAGCCATGTCCTCGCCGAGGTGCTTGGCCATGGTCTTGTGGCGGCAGACGCGGCGGTCGAAGGCGCGGAACATCTCCCGCGCGCGCTCCCGGTGCCACTGCGCCTGCGCGGGCTCCAGATCGGAGACCAGCCGCTCGTAGCTCATCACGTCGGCCCACGAGTAGAACATCACGCAGTCGGACTCGGCGCCGTCGCGGCCCGCGCGGCCGACTTCCTGGATGTAGGACTCGACCGAGCGCGGCATGTCGCGGTGGATGACGAAGCGCACGTCGGGCTTGTCGATGCCCATGCCGAAGGCGACCGTGGCCACGATAACGTCGGCGTCGTCGTTCTTGAACGCGTTCTGCACGCGCTCGCGCTCCTCCGCCTCCATGCCCGCGTGGTAGGCGAGCGCCTTCACGCCGCGCCCGGAGAGGAACTCGGCCATGCTCTCGACGGACTTGCGCGAGAGACAGTAGACGATCCCGCTCTGGCCGGCGCGCGCGCGCACGAGACGCAGGATCGAGCCCTTGGTGTCGTTCACCGCTCCCGGGCGCGCCGCGGCCTTCTCCCCCGCCTTGAGATAAGCCGTGAGCTTCAGGTTGGGCCGGAAGAAGGAGCCGCGCAGCTTGAGCGGTTCGGTCATGGCCAGCTGCTCGACGATGTCTCCCACGACATGGGGCGTCGCGGTGGCCGTCAATGCCAAAACCGGCACTCCGAATTTCGTTTTCAGCCCTTTTAGATTCCGATAGGCCGGTCTGAAATCGTGTCCCCATTGCGAAATGCAGTGCGCCTCGTCGACCGCGATCAGAGCGAGCTTGCGCCCGGCCAAGGCGGCCCCGGCCCCCGCCTCCAGCCCTTCCGGCGCCGCGTACACCAGCTCGTACTCTCCCCGCTCCAGTCCCGCGATCCGCTCGCGCCGCTGTTCGGACGTCAGGCTCGAGTTCAGGAAGGTGGCCTTGAGGCCCACCGAGTTCGCCGCGTCGACCTGGTCCTTCATCAGCGAGATCAGCGGGCTCACGACCAAGGTCGCGCCGTTCAGCAGGCGCGAGGGAATCTGGTAGGTCAGCGACTTGCCCGCGCCCGTCGGCATCACGCCCACGCAGTCGCGCCCGGCGAGCACGGCCTCGATGATCTCCCGCTGGCCCGGCCGGAAGGACGGGTAGCCGAAGACCTCCTTGAGGACCGATTCGGGGGTTCCGCTCATATCGAACGATTGTACGATATTTCGCGTCACGCGATCGTGACGCGTCCGTGATCCCCTCTCGATGGGCGGGGCGACGCCGCTCCTTTATACTGGAGGCATGAGCGACCCCAAGCGCTGGCGGACGATCTGGATCTCGGACATCCACCTCGGCACGCGGGACTGCAAGGCCGCGTACCTGCTGGAATTCCTCAAGCACAACGAGGCGGAGACCCTCTACCTCGTCGGCGACATCATCGACGGCTGGCGCCTGAAGACGTCCTGGCACTACTGGCACCAGCTCCACAACGACGTGATCCAGAAGATCATGCGCAAGGCGCGGCACGGCGTGCGCGTCGTCCTCGTCCCGGGCAATCACGACGAGGCCCTGCGCGAGTACGCGGGCGTGCACTTCGGCGGCGTCGAGCTCGCCCTCGAGGCCGTGCACCGCACCGCCGACGGCAAGAACCTTCTCGTCGTCCACGGCGACCAGTTCGACGGCGTCGTGCGCCACGCCAAGATGATCGCGCTGCTCGGCGTGTGGGCCTACGACGTCGCCCTGCGCGTCAACCACTGGTTCAACGACGCGCGCCGCCTGCTCGGCCTGCCCTACTGGTCGCTCTCCGCCTACCTCAAGCACAAGGTCAAGAACGCGGTGGAGTTCATCGCTTCCTACGAGGCCGAGATGATCGCCGAGACCAAGCGCCGCGGACTCGACGGCGTCGTCTGCGGCCACATCCACCACGCCGAGATCCGCGAGACGGACGGCGTCCTGTACTGCAACGACGGCGACTGGGTGGAGAGCTGCACCGCGCTGGCCGAGGACTTCACCGGCAAGCTCACGATCATCCGCTGGACCGAGGTCCGGCGCGGGATTCTCGGAAAGAAGGAGGCCGCGGCATGAGCGAACGCATCCTGATCCTGCACGCGTCGGTCGGCGCCGGGCACACCCGGGCCGCGAAGGCCGTCGCCGAGGCGCTCAAGCTCGAGGCCCCCGGCGTCGAGGCCGTGGTCGTCGACGTGATGGATCTGGCGCGCCCGTCCTTCCGCAAGGCCTACGGCGACGGCTACCTGAAGCTCGTGGAGAAGGCTCCGGCCCTGTTCGGTCTGCTCTTCGACCTCACCGACGGCGACGCCCGGCCGAAGTCGGCCGGCGACCGCCTGCGCCGCGCGATCCAGCGCTGGGGCGCCGGCGAGCTGCTCTCTTTGGTCGAGGACGGCCGCTGGGACGCGATCGTCAACACGCACTTCCTGGCGCCCGAGCTCATCGCCGCCCTGCGCCAGCGCGGCCGTTCCGACGTCCCCCAGCTCACCGTGGTCACCGACTACGACGCCCACCGCATCTGGGCCCAGGATCCCACCGAGCGCTACTGCGTGGGCTCGAAGACCGCCGCGGCGTCCCTGATCGCGCGCGGCGTGCCGGAGCGCGCGATTTCCTTGACGGGAATCCCCGTCATGCCGGCCTTCTCCCTTCCCGCCGACCGCCAGGCCGCGCGCCGCGAGTTCGGCCTGTCGGGCGCCTATCCGGTCGTGGTCCAGGCGTCGGGAGGCCACGGCGTCGGCCCCGTCGAGGAGACCTTCCGCTCCTTGCTCGCCTCGACCATCCCTTCCGAAATCGTGGTCGTCTGCGGACGCAACGAGGCCGCGAAGAAGCGCCTGGCCGGCATCCGCCCGCCGCACCGCCACCGCGTGAAGGTCGTGGGCTTCACCGAGCGCATGCGCGAGCTGATGTCGGTCGCGGATGTGCTGGTCACCAAGCCCGGCGGCCTCACCGTCAGCGAGGCGCTGGCCTGCGCCTTGCCGATGGCGCTCGTCAGCCCGATTCCCGGCCAGGAGGTGCGCAACGCCGACTGGCTGCTCGAGAACGGCGCGGCGGTGAAGACGAACTCCCCCGCGGCGCTCACCGGCAAGATCGAGGATCTCCTCTCCTCCGACACGCGCATCGACGAGATGCGGCGCAAGGCCAAGGCCCTCGGCCGTCCGCGCGCGGCCTTCGAGGTGGCGCGGCTGGCCGTGGAGCTCGCCCGGGGGCGTTCCGAGGCCGCGGCGCGCGCCGACGAAGCGCTCGCCGCGGCGACGGCCCCGCTCGCGATCAGCCACTGGGCCGTTCCCGGGCTGCGGGCCTGAAGGCCCGCATTCCTGATAGGACTTACGGGTTTTCCGGCGTCACACGCCCTTTACATGGACAGGAGGCCCCCGCTAGGCCCGGCCGCTACCATGTCCCCATGATCCGAACGCTGCTCGCCGCGCTCCTGATCCTTGCCTCTTTCCCCGCCGACGCGCTCTCCCAGGTCGTGCGCGGCGGGGTCCCTTCCCGTCTGACCGTGACCGTGCCGGCGCTCTCGGGGGCGCCTTCGTTCTCCGGGGCGCTTGCGCCATCCCTGGGGGCCCCTTCGCCGGCTCTTCTGAGCGCGTCGCTTGCGCTTCCCGCCCCGGCGCCGGCTCCCGCGCCGGCGGCCGCGCCGTCCGCGCTCTCGTCCCGCGCGCTTCCCGCCGCGGCGCAGGCGGAACCCGCCGCGCCCCGGGCGATCGAGTCGGCCAAGTCCGCCGCGGCCTCCGCCGCCGAGATATCGGCGACGCCCGCGGACCTCGCGGCCGACCGCGCTCGCGCCGATTTCGCGGACGGCGCTCCCGTCCGTTCGCCTCTCTCCGAGGCCGTCGCCGCCCTCGCCGAGCCCATCCGCCGCATCGGCCGCCTGTCCGCGCCGCGCGTCTCCGCCGCCGCGGAGCGTCTCGGGCCGCCGGCGCCGCCCGCTCCGTCGGCGCGCCGCCTCGCGCCCTTCCTCGGGGGCACCTTCCTCGCCCAGGTGGCGAGCAACGCCCTGCAGGTCACGATGCCGCTCCTGATCCTCGCCGTGACCGGCTCCGCCGCGGCCGCCGCCTTCGCGGCGACGCTCTCCTCCGCCTTCGACGCGGCCGGCACCTTGCTCGGCGGCCGCCTCGTCGACCGCTTCGGTTCCAAGGCCGTCCTCATCGGCACGACCATCGCGCGCGGCGCGGCGGTGGCGTCGCTGCCGCTCATGGCCGCCTCCGGCCTCACGATGCCCGTCGTGCTCGCCGCCTATCTCGTCGAGTCCGTCGCGCGCGGGATCGCCGACACGGCCCGCAACGTCGTGCCCTCCGAGCTGGCGGGCAAGGACGAGCCCCTCCTCAAAAAGATCCTCGCCCGCAACCAGGCCTTCTTCGAGGCCGGCGGCATCGCCGGCCCCTTGCTGGCCGGCGCGCTGATCGCGCTCACCGGCGGCGCCGCCGCCGCGGGCGCGCTGTGGCTTGCTCCCGTCGTCTTCGCGGGCGTGGCGCTCGCCTACCTCGGCCTCTCCTCCGCGCCGCGCCGCGAGGCCGCTCCCGCAGCTCCGGACGCGGCGGCTCCGGCCAAGGCCAAGCTGGATGGCTGGACGAAGTGGGCGCTGGCCGCGACGGCCCTGCTCACGCTGTACCCGCTCAAGGGCCTTCTCCCCGCGATCTTCGCGACGTCGATCCTGGCGAACCCGGCCTCGGCGGCCTGGCTCGTCGCGATGTTCGGCGTGGGCGGCCTGCTCGGCTCGGCCGTTTACGGGCGCCTGTCGGGTTCGAAGGGCCTCAAGACGTGGCTGAGCGTCGGCGCCCTCGGCACGGCCGCTCTCGCCCTGGCTTTCTTGCCCGGCGCCTTCCTTCCCGCGGCGCTCGGCGCGCTCGCCTTCTCCGCCGCGAACGTCGCGGCGCGCCTCTCGCTCAACGCCGCGATCCAGGCCCGCGCCCCCGAGGGCAAGGCCGGCAAGGCCGTCGGCGCGGCGCGCTTCACCGCGAACGTCTCGTCTTTGGCCGTGCGCTTCCTCGCCGGCCTCGCCTTCGCCGCGGCGCTCGTCCCGGCGGCTTCGTTCTGGATCCTCGGCGGCGGCATCCTGCTCGTCGCGGCGGCCCAGCTTTATACGGCGCGCAAGCTCGCGGTCTTGTCCGCCGCGGGCGCGGTCGCCGGCCTCTCTCCGGTCCACGGACTGCCCGGCCGCCTCATCGTCGTCGAGGGCCTGGACGGCTCGGGCAAGTCCACGCAGATGGAGCTCCTTAAGGAAGAGCTCGAGTCGCGCGGCCTCAAGGTGGTCGTCACGACCTGGAACTCGGGCGACATGGTCTCCGAGGCGGTCAAGAAGGCCAAGCGCGAGCAGGCCATGACGCCGAAGACGTTCTCCCTCCTGCACGCCTCCGACCTGGCCGACCGGCTCGACAAGACGATCATCCCGGCGCTCAGCGAGGGCGCGATCGTCCTGGCCGACCGCTGGTACTTCACCGCTCTGGCGCGCGACAGCGTGCGCGGCATGGATCGCAAGTGGCTTCGCCGTCTCTATGAGTTCGCGCCGAAGCCCGACCTGACCCTCTACTACAAGCTGCCCGTGGCGGCCGCCATCGGCCGCGTGCTCGCGCGCAACGAGGGCCGCCTCGGCCTCTCCGAGGACGCCGGCGCGGGGCCGAAGTACTACGAGGCCGGCCTCGACACCAAGCTCGCCGCCGACCCGATCGAGAACTTCCACCTCTTCCAGTCCAAAGTGACCGCGGAGTATGACGCTCAATCCCGGGAGTTCGGCTTTACGACGATCGACTCCTCGCGCAGCCGCGAGGAGATCAAGGCCGACACGATGGCCGCGGCGTTGGGCGCGCTCGGCGCCCTGTCCGGGTTCAGGAAAGCGGAGAAGGCCGCCGTCCGCGAGAACCTCTTCGACAAGGACCCCGCGGGCGACGCGGAGAACATCCGCCGCAACTACCTGCACGAGAAGAAGGGCGCGCACTTCTACTTCCGCAACGCCCTCCTGCCGATGCAGGCCCGCTTCGCCCAGCTCATGGACATGGCTTCCACGCCGCGCGCCCTGCTCCACGGCTCGCCGCACGTCGACAACTACGCCAAATCCAAGCAGGGCGCGGCGATGGTCGACTTCGACCGCAGCCGGGTCGGCCCCTACAGCTGGGACCTGGTGCGCCTGATGGTCTCGCTGTCCCTGCGCTCGAAGAAGGACTCGAAGGGGCTTCTCGACAAGGACGTGCTCAAGGCCCTTAAAAAGGGCTACCTGCGCGGCCTTCGCCACCCCGACCGCCCGTTCTCCGAGATGCGCGAGCTCAAAGACGTCGAGCCCGAGGCTCACGAACTGACGACGAACGCCTACCTCGTGCGCAATAAGAAATGGGCCAAGGAGATGCGCGCGAATCCGCTTCCCGCCTCGCATCCCGACGTCGTCGCGCTCGTGAACGACTGGGCCGTCCGCCGCGGCGACGGCGTGCTGAACGACTATCACGTCGAAGAGGCCGGAACCGGCCAGGGTTCGATGGGCTTCCGCGGCATCTTCCTCGTGGTGCTCGCCCCCAACGACGCGCGTTCGGGCAAGGACCGGATTCTGCTCAACATCAAGGCGACGCGCACCGACCCGGACACCGAGTGGTACAAGTCCCCCGCAGCGTCCGAGGCGGAGCGCATGAAGACGGCCGCCGACCTGTACGCCCCGGGCTGGGAGCTGCGTCCCGGCGGCGCGACGCTCGCGGGCGTCGAGTATTACGTCCGCCAGCTCGACCCGCTGAACGCGAAAATCAAGAAGATGCTCTCCCTTGAGCAGCAGGAGGACCTGGCGTACGCCGTCGGCACCCAGCTCGGCCGCGCGCACCGGCTCTCCCTGGAGAACGCGACGCCCGCCGAGCTGGAGGCGCACCTCGAGGCGAACCTCGAGGCGATCGCCGCGGCCGGACTGATCATACGCGACGAGCTCGTCGACGCGCACGCGCGCTACCTGGCGAAGATGAAGCGCGACGGCCTGACCCCGGCCGAAGAGGGCGAGGAGGAGTGACCATGGGCCGGACGATCGTCATCGGCGACGTGCACGGCTGCTGGACCGAGCTGCAGGAGCTGCTGCGCGCGACCGGCGCCTCCTCGGCCGACCGCCTGATCTCGGTGGGCGACCTGATCTGCAAGGGCCCCGACAGCCGCTCGGTCATCGAGTGGGCGATGCGCACGCCGAACCTGGAGTGCGCGCTCGGCAACCACGAACTGCGCCTCCTGCGGCACTGGCGGGCCGGGACCAAGTCGAACGAGAAGTCCCACGACGCCGAGACCTACCGCCAGCTCGGCGACGCCTACGGCCGCGCGATGCGCTACGTCGAGCGCATGCCGCTGACGATCTCCGGACCCGGCTTCCTGGTCGTCCACGCCGGCTTCGATCCGCGCGAGGGGCTCGAGTGGCAGTCCGCCGCCCGGCTGACCGACACGCGCCGTCTCGACGACGGCAAGCCCTGGTACGAGCATTACCGCGACCGCACGCTCGTGGCGTTCGGCCACTGGGCCCGGCGCCGGCCCGTCGTCCGCCCGAACGCCGTCGGGCTCGACACCGGCTGCGTCTACGGAAATTCCCTCACCGCCATGATCCTGCCCGAGCGCGTGCTCGTCTCGGTGCCGTCGCGCCGCGCCTACGCCGTGAAGAAGACCTGGGACGACGACCTCGTCCCGGCTGGAGCCAAATAAGATGACGCCCGTCCTTGAAGTGCCCTCGTCCGCCGTCGCCGCCGCCAAGGCCGAGCCGCCCCGCCGTTCGCCGATCGCCGCCTTCGTTTCCGGCATCCTGGCCTCGCAGATCGTCAACAACGGCCTGCACATCCTCCAGCCGCTGTTGATCGCGGATCTGTCCGGCTCGCTCGGCCTGGCCGCCTTCGTCGCCTCCGCCGAGACCGGCGTGCACATGCTGGGAACCTTGTGCTCGGGCGGCGCCGCCGACCGCCTCGGCGCGCGCAACATCCTCGTCATGAGCACGGCCGGACGCGCGCTCTCGCTCGCCCTGATTCCCGTCTTCCACTGGCTCGGCGTCCTGACGTTGCCGACGGCCTTGGCCGCCTACACGCTCGACGCCTTCGTGCGCGGCTTCGTCGACACCGGCATCCACGCCCTGCCCATGGGCCTCGCCGAGGGCGACCGCGCCGAGCTCGACCGCCTGAACGCGTCCCACGAGTTCGCCTTCGACCTGGCCGCCGTCGTCGGTCCTCTTCTGCTCGGCGCCTTGCTGCTCTCCGAGAAGGGCTGGGCCGCGCACGCCGCGATCCCCTTCGGCTTCGCCGCCGCCGCGATCCTCTACTGCTTCGTCCCGAACGCCCGCGTTCCCGCGTCCGCCGCGCGCGCCCCGAAGGCGAAGTGGCTGGACTGGGAAGGCTGGAAGCGCGTGCGCTCCGACCGCGCGCTCCTGCTCACCGCGGCCGGCCTCGCCGTGTTCAACCTCTTCCCCCTGCGCAAGGTGTGGTCGGCCTTCTTCGCCAAGGCCATCCTCAAGAACGCGGCCGCGGCCGGCTGGCTCGGCGCGGCGTTCGGCCTGGGCGGCGTGATCGGCACCGTCCTCTACGCGAAGGCGGGGCCGCGCCTCACCACGCGGCAGTGGATCCTGCTCGGCGCCTTCGGCACGGCGGCGCTGGCCGTCGCTTGGATCCCGGGAACCCTCGTCCCCATGCTCGCCGGCGCGGCGGCGTTCGGCCTGTTCAACGCCTGCGCCGAGCTCTCGCTCCTGCGCGACCTGGGCGAGTTGTCCCCGTCCAACATGATCGGCCGCGTGGTCTCCGTCGCGCGCGTCGGGACGAGCTCGGCCTCGGTCGCGCTCAAGAGCCTGATGGCCGCCGCTTTCGCGGCGGGCGCGGGCGCCTTCGCGGCATTCTCGATGGTCGGCGCGGGCCTCGGCGTCATCGTGGCGATCCAGCTCGGCGTGGCCTCCCGCCTGGCCCCCCGGCGGCCCTAAAGAGCTAAAATGGCCAGGAAGGCTCCTTCCATGGCTCGTTCCAAAATCTCCCCGCTCAAGATCGACGCGGCTCCGGCCGTCACCGCGCCCCAGGCCGTCGGCCTGAAGGCGGCGGAGCGCTTCTTCAACCGCGACCTGTCCTGGCTCGCCTTCAACGACCGCGTCCTCTCCGAGGCGGCCGACGCGACCGTCCCGGCGCTCGAGCGCCTGCGCTTCGCCACCATCGTCTCCTCCAATCTCGACGAATTCTTCATGACGCGCGTGGCCGAGATCGCCAAGCTCGCGCGCCGCTCCGGCAACACGCGCTTCCTCGACGGGATGACCGCGCGCCAGGTGCTCGCCCAGATCCGCGAGCACGCCCTGCGCCAGAAGTCGCGCCAGGCCGAGGTGCTGCGCGACATCCTCGAGGCGCTGAAAGCCGAAGGGGTCGAGCTGCTCGCGGAGTTTCTCGACGAGCGCGCGCCCGACGCCGAGATCCAGGAGCGCCTGCCCAAGCTCTCCGTGATTCTCCGGCGCTATCCCGAGCCGCCGCCGGCGCTGGCCAGCGAGCGCCTGCACGTGTTCGTGCGCTTCCCGCGCGAGTACGCGGTGATCACGATCGAGGACCGCGAGGGGCGGCTCATCGGCCTGCCGACCAAGGACGGCGTGCGCCGCTACGCGCTGGCCGAGCGCTGGCTCTCCGACCGCGCCGAGGACCTGTTTCCCGACCGCGAGGTCATCGAGACCTTCCCCTTCAAGATCATCCGCGACGCCGACCTGCGCTGGCGGCCCGACGACGAGGACAACCTCGAGGGGCAGATCCTCTCGGCGGTGCAGGGCCGCGGGCACGCCAAGGTCATCCGCCTCGAGGTGGACGCGCCCGCCTACTCCGAGGGCGCGCTGTTCCTGGCCACCGCCCTCGGTCTCGACGGCTCGGCGCTGTACCGCTTCGACCTGCCGCTCGACCTGCGCACCTTGGCCCGCGTGGAGGCGCCCAAGCCCGGCCTGCGCTATCCTCCCATCGAGCCCCAGGTGCCCGTCCCGTTCCGCAAGCCGTCCTCGGCCTTCGAGATCGTGCGGCGTCAGGACATCCTTCTCCATCATCCCTACGACTCCTTCGACATCGTCGTGAAGTTCCTGGAGGCCGCGGCGAAGGATCCGGGCGTGAAGCGCATCTGGCACACCCTCTACCGCACCAGCCTCGACTCGCCCGTCATGGGCGCGCTCCGGGACGCGGCGCTCGCGGGCAAGAAGGTCACGGCCTACGTCGAGATCAAGGCCCGCTTCGACGAGCTCAACAATCTCCGGTGGGCCGAGGAGCTGCGCAAGGCCGGCGTGCGCGTCGTGCGCCATCTCGGGCGCTTCAAGGTCCACTCCAAGGTCACCGCCGTCGTGCGCGAGGAGAGCGGCGCGGAGTTCGTCTACTCGCATCTCGGCACGGGCAACTACCACCCGGTCACCGCGCGCCAGTACACGGATCTCGGCCTGCTCACCGCCGACGCCGACATCGGCCGCGAGGCGCTCGCCTACTTCGAGGCGCTCTCCAAAGGGAAGCGTCCCGAGGGCCTTTTAGACCTGCTGGTCGCCCCCGTCAACCTGCACGACGAGATGCTCAAGCACATCCGCGAGGAGATCCGGATCTTCAAGGAGACGGGCAAAGGGCACATCATCGCCAAGATGAACTCCCTGCAGGACCCCGAGATCATCGAGGCGCTCTACGATGCGTCGAACGCGGGGATCCGGATCGACCTGCTCGTGCGCGCCATCTGCTGCCTGCTCCCCGGCAGCGCGGGCATGTCGGAGATCTTCCGGGTCGTGTGCGTGGTGGACCGGTTCCTCGTGCACGGCCGCATCTACTACTTCCGCGCCGGCGGCGCGCGCAAGATGTACCTGTCGAGCGCCGACTGGATGCCGCGCAACTTCTACTCGCGCTACGAGGTGGCCTTCCCCGTGAAGGACGCCCAGCTCAAGAAATACGTGCGCGACACCATCCTGGGCAAGGGCCTGGCCGCCCACCAGAAGGCCTGGCAGCTGAAGGCGGACGGCTCCTACGCGCGCGTCACGGCCGGCCCGGGAGCCCCCCTCGTGCGCTCGCAGACCTTCTT
>CAZURZ010000013.1:0-7303 GCA_964623465.1 uncultured Elusimicrobia bacterium | reverse complement strand
CGACCAAGGAGCAGGACGGCGCCGCGGTTGAGGACCGCACGAAGCCGGCGCCGGCTTTACCGAAAGCTTAATCACCCGAAACGGCGAGAAGGGCGAGACGAGCAGGGAGTCCGTGACGGCGACCTTGCTGCAGAACGTGCGCGTGCTCAACGTCGACCGCCGCCAGGGCATCGTCCAGCTCGAGGTGAACCCGAACGAGGCGCAAGCTCTTCCGCTGACTATTTCACGAAGAACGACGCGCAGCGGTGGTACTTGTCCAGCGGCTCGCGGCGGAGCTCGAACTCGTCCTCGATCTCATCGTTGAACTCGAGCAGCTCGTCCATGTGCTCGAGCTTGGCGCGCAGCGAGCCGTCGCCGGCCTTGATCTCGTTCTCGAACTCGCAGAACGTGGAGAGCGAGTGCAGGCCCTTCTTGGCGATGTGGAAGGCCGAGACGCGGTCGAGCGAGGGTTCCAGGAACGCCGAGCCCAGGTCCAGCTCGTACTTGTCCTTCTGGTACAGCGCCAGGATCGGGCCGCAGGTGATCCGCTTGACCACGGCGGCGCCGAGGTGGCGGTCGAGCGCGCGGCGCATCTCGCCGTCGACGTGGCGCTTGAGGATGCCGGCCAGGGTCGCCTCGTTGAAGCGGACGATGTCGTGGTGGCTTTCGTCCTGGACGAGGTGATCGAGGCGCCGGGAGGAGAACTCGGAGCGGTACAGCAGGCCGTCCCGGTGGAAGCCGGGCCCCTTATACTGGAGATAGACCGCGGTGCCGTTCTTCTTGTACCGCAGGCGCAGGGAGGCGCCGGCCTTGAGCACGGCGAAGTCGGGCGTGTCGAGGAACTGGTCGTAGAAGAGCGCGGTCTTCTGGTGCTTCATGCCCTTGTAGTCGAGCAGCCAGTCCTTGACCTCGGAGGCCTCGTCGGGGTCGACGCGCTTCTTGCTTTCGATCTCGACGAAACGCAGGTCGTCGATCTCGAGCCGCTTCATCAGCGTCCGGGCGAAGTCCTCGAAGCGCCTTTTCATGCGGTTTCAAGATATCATTTCCGCATGGAGATCATCATCTTGCGGCACGGCCCCGCGGGCGAACGCGAGGACTGGGCCAAGACGGGCCGGGCCGACTCGGAGCGCCCGCTGACGGTGGACGGGCGCCGGCGCGTGCGCGGCGCCGCGCGCGGCCTGGCCGCGCTCGCGGGCCGGGTCGACCTGGTCGCGACGAGCCCCTGGACGCGGGCCCGGCAGACGGCAGAGATCGCGGCCAAGGAGCTCGGCGCTCCTCTGGCCGAGACCAGCCTGCTGCTCCCCCACCGCTCCCCGTCCAGCCTGGCGAAGTGGCTGTCGGGGCTGAAGAACGAGCGCATCGTCCTGGTCGGCCACGACCCGCACCTGTCGAAGGTGATCGGCTGGTTCCTGACCGGCGACGAGCGCGGCTACGTCGCCCTGAAGAAGGGGCAGGCGGCCCTGCTGGAGACGGCCAAGGCCGAGGGCGCGCGCGCGACGCTGCTCTGGTCGGTTCCGTCGAAGGCCCTGCGCCGGCTCTCCTAGAGGAAGCGCGAGACGAGCTGGTAGACGAGCCCCGCGGTGATCGCCGCGCACGGGATCGTCAGCACCCAGGCCCAGATGATGCGCCCGGCCACGCCCCAGCGCACGGCGGAGAGCCGCTGCGTGGAGCCCACGCCGACGATGGCGCCCGTGATCGTGTGGGTGGTGGACACGGGCACGCCGAGCGCCGAGCAGATCATGATGGAGAGGCCGGCGCCGGTCTCGGCGCAGAAGCCGCCGACGGGCTTGAGCTTGGTGACCTTGTTGCCCATCGTGTTGACGATCTTCCACCCGCCCATCAAGGTTCCCAGGCCGATGACGGCGTGGCAGGAGATCACGACCCAGAACGGGACGTGGAACTCGGGGCCGAGCAGGCCGTTGGAGTAGAGCAGGACGGCGATGATGCCCATGGTCTTCTGGGCGTCGTTGCCGCCGTGCGAGAGGCTGTAGAGGCCGGCGGAGAGCAGCTGGCCGACGCGGAAGGTCCGGTCGACCTGGCCCGGCGACTTGCGGCGGAACAGCCAGAACACCGCGATCATAAGCCCGAAGCCGAAGAGCATGCCGATCAGCGGCGACAGGAAGATGAAGGCGACGGTCGTCTTGATCTTCGCGTATTGAAGGCAGCCGGTCCCGGCTTTCGAGATGCCCGCGCCGACCATCCCCCCGATCAGGGCGTGCGACGAGGAGACCGGGATGCCGAGCACGATCGTGATCCACGACCACAGGCTGGCGCCGATCAAGGCGCCGGCGACGACGGCCGTGTCGACGACCTTCGGATCAACGAGGCCCTTGCCGATCGTGTTGGCGACGTGCACGCCGAACACCGCGAAGGCGACGAAGTTGAAGAAGGCGGCCCAGACGACGGCCTGGCGCGGCGACAGGACGCGGGTGGAGACGACGGTTGCGATCGAGTTCGCCGCGTCGTGCATCCCGTTCAGGAAGTCGAACAGGTAGGCGAGCCCGACGACGAAGAGGACTCCGGCGGTGAGGTGGCCTTCCACCGGCCTAGGCCTGCTTCACGAGGATGGTCTCGAGGGTGTGCGCGACGTCCTCGCACTTGTCGATGGCCTGCTCGAGGGTCTCGTAGACTTCCTTCCACTTGATGACGTCGAGCGGGTCGGGCTTGCCCTCGAAGAGCTTGCCGATGGCGCGGTTGAGGGCTTGGTCGCCGGCGTTCTCGAGTCGGTTGACCTCGATGCAGTAGTCCATGATCCGGCGCGAGGCCTCGCCCTTCTGCAGTTCGGCGACGGCCTTGCGCACGTTCTCGCAGGCCTGGGCCAGGATGTCCGCCATCGCGACGAGGTCCTCGGTGGACCGGTCGATCTTGAAGAGCATCATGCGGTGGCCGACGGCCTCGATCAGGTCGACGACGGTGTCGAGCTCGCCGGCCAGCTCCCGGATGTCCTCCCGGTCGAAGGGCGTCACGAAGGTGCGGTTGAGCTTGTCGTAGATTTCGTGGCAGGTGATGTCCGCCTCGTGCTCGATGTCGCGCAGGCGCTCGAAGGGCTTGGGATCGAGGGTCCACTTCTGAGCCAGCTCCTTGAAGAGGCGGGCGGCCTCCACGTTGTGAGCCGCCTGGGCCTCGAACAGCTCGAAGAACTTCTCTTCCTTGGGGATCAAGGTCCAAGCCATGGTCGGGGGGTCCTCTCTGGGGTCAAATCCGGCTCACGAACGCGTGACGAATGCGTGACGGCCCCGAGATGATAGCGGATGGGCCCCCCCGTGGGCAAATCCTCCCCCGTTGACGGGAGCCGCCGGTGCGCGGTACGATGTTCTCGTGGCCGCCGAGAAGGTCCTCCTCGTCGAGGACGACAAGAACCTCGTCAAGCTGGTCCGGTACAACCTCGAGAAGGAGGGCTACGGCGTGGTGTCGGCCCTGGACGGCGAGGCGGGCCTGGCCGCCCTGCGCAAGGAGCGTCCGGACCTGGTGATCCTGGACGCCATGCTCCCGAAGCTCGACGGCTTCGAGTTCCTGAAGATCGTCCGCCGCGAGACGCGCGTGCCCGTGCTGATGCTGACCGCCCGCAAGGAGGAGATGGACCGCGTCCTCGGGCTGGAGCTCGGCGCCGACGACTACGTGACCAAGCCCTTCGGCGTGCGCGAGCTGCTCGCGCGGGTGAAGGCGCTCCTGCGCCGGGCCGCCCCCGCCGAGGCGTCGGCTCCGGGCGGCCTGCTCAAGGCGGGCGGCATCGAGCTCGACCCCGAGCGCTACGAGGTCCGCGTCCGCGGCAAGGCGGTGTCGCTGACGACGAAGGAGTTCGAGTTCCTCAAGGTCCTCCTGCAGGCCGGCGGCCGCGCGCTCTCGCGCGACTCCCTGCTCGAGAAGGTCTGGGGCTACGACAAGTCGATCGAGCTGGACACGCGCACCATCGACCAGCACGTCGCACGCCTGCGCGAGAAGCTCGGCCCGGAGGGCGCCGTCGTGGCGACCGTCAAGAACGTCGGCTACCGGATCAAGGCGTGACGGCGCGGGGCCGCTTCGCCCCCCGCCTCGCCCTCGCCCTCGGCGCGCTGCTCGCCGCGGCGATCGGCGGCCTGGGCCTCTTCTTCGCCGCCGACCTGCGCCGGGAGCTTTCCGCCGACCTGACGCGCTCCCTGCTGACGCAGGCGCGCCTGGCCGCGCGCGAGGCCGCTCCGGACGTGCGCGCTCTCTCGGCGGCCTGCGCCTGCCGCGTGTCGCTGATCGCCCCGGACGGCGCCCTGAAGGCCGACTCGGAGCTCGACGGCGCCGCGCTCGCCCGCGCGGAGAATCACGCCGGCCGTCCCGAGGTCGCCGCGGCGCTGGCCGGGCGAGAGGAGAGCGCGGTGCGCCGCTCGGCCACGGTCGGAGTCGACCAGCTTTACGCGGCGGTCCCCCTCTCCCGAGGCAAGGGCGCGCTGCGCCTCTCGGTCCCGCTCACGGCGGTCCAGGCGCGGGCCGCGGAGGCCCGGGCGCTCGTCTTGTGGGCCGCGCTGGCGGCCCTGCTGGCCTCGCTCGCGGCCGCGTGGGCGCTCGCGCGCTCCGCCGGGCGCCCGCTCGAGGAGATGGCGGCCGTGGCCGGGCGCCTCGCCGCGGGCGACTACACCGCGCGGGTGCGCGGCGAGCTCGGGGGCGACGAGCGCTCGGTGCTCGGCGAGACCTTGAACACCCTGGCCGAGCGGGTCGGGGCCGTCGTCGGCGAGCTGTCCCGCGACCGCTCCCGCCTGGCCGCCGTGCTCGACCAGATGGCGGAGGGCGTCGTCGCGGTCGACGCGGAGGGGCGCGTCCTGCTGGTCAACCCGGCGCTTTCGCGCCTGCTGGGCCTGGACCCCGCCGCGTCGCGCGGGCGCGCCTACCTGGAAAGCCTGCGCCATCGCGGGCTCGCCGAGCTTCTCGGCACCGTGCTCTCCGAGGGCCGGGCCGAGGCGCGCGAGATCCGCGTCTTCGCTCCCGAGGAGCTGGTGTTCGACGCGCACGCCGCTCCGCTGACCCAGGACGGACGGACCGCGGGCGCCCTGGTCGTGCTCCACGACATCACGCGCCTGCGCCGCCTCGAGCAGGTGCGGCGGGACTTCGTCGCCAACGTCTCGCATGAGCTGCGCACGCCGCTCGCGTCCATAAAAGGGTACGCCGAAACGCTCCGGGAAGGGGCGCTGGACGACAAGAAGAACCGCCTCGGCTTCGTGGAGACCATCGAGGAGCAGGCGGTGCACCTGACCAAGCTCGTCGACGACCTGCTCGATCTCTCCGCGATCGAGTCCGGCCATCGCCCGCCGAGGCAGGAGGCCTTCGACGTCGCGCCCCTGCTCGAGTCCGCGGCGAAGGAGGCCGCCCCCCTGGCCGCGGAGCGCGGCGTCACCCTCGACGTCGTCTCGACGCGGGCCGCGCGCGCTCTCGCCGACTCCGACCAGGTCCGCCAGGTGCTCGCCAACCTGGTCAGCAACGCGGTCAAGTACAGCGAGAAAGGCGGCATCGTCGAGCTGTCGGCGGCCCTCGTCGACTCCGAGGTGCTGGTCTCGGTGCGCGACCGCGGCATCGGCATCCCCGAGGCGGACCTGCCGCGCGTGTTCGAGCGCTTCTACCGCGTGGACAAGGCGCGCTCGCGCGAGGCCGGGGGCACGGGGCTCGGCCTCGCCATCGTCAAGCACCTCGTCGAGGCCAACGGGGGCCGCGTCTGGGTCGAGAGCCGCCAGCCCGGGGGCTCGACGTTCCGCTTCGCGCTGCGCGCGGCCTAAGGGACGTCGACCGGCTCGATCGTCTTCCGGCGCAGGTCGATCGAGACGCTTCTTCCCGCGCCTTTCGCCTTTTCGAGCGTACGAAGCGCGTGCGCGGGGAAGTACTTCTTGACGTCCTTGCGCACTTCTTCCCAGCGCTCTCCTTCGAGGGCGGCGAGGTCCAGGACGATCTCGTGGGAGACGATGTGGGGCCCGTCGACCCAGGGAGCCTCCGCCCCGTCTGGCGGAGGCGCGAGCAGGGCTTCCGCCGGCTCCGGAGGGAGGACCGGCGAGGTGGACGCGGCGGCGGCCGGCGCGGCGAACGAGGCGCCCAGCGTCGGAAGCGGCTGGGGCGGAGGCTCGAAGGTCCGGGCCGGCGCGGGAAAGCGGAAGGTTCCGTCGATGGTGGTGACGCTGGTCGTCACGAGGAAGGCCCGGTACTGCCGGACGACGGGGTAGTGGTCCTCCTCGGGGCCGTAGGACGAGAGCGGCTGGAGGCAGTTCGCGCCGGCTTCCGCCGCCTTCTGCTTGGCCATGTGCTCGGCCGAGCGCTCCCAGGGGCCGTTGACCGAGATCGTCAGGACGGCGACCTCGGTCATTTCCCGCAGGGCGACAGGCGAGAAGCAGTTGCCCACGCCGACCGCGCCCACGGGCAGGGCGGAAGGCTTCTTCTCGACCAGGAGCTGAAGCTCGACGCGGGGCGGCTGGGGCTGCGCCGCCGACCAGAGCGGCGCGGACAGCAGCAGGGCTCGGATCAGCACGCCGGCCCCAGGGTCTTGCGCTTGAGATCGAGCACGATCTTCGAGCCGCGCTGGTAGCACTCCACCAGCTTGTCGTGTTCCGGCTTCGGGAATCGCGCGCGCACCGTGTTCTCCAGGTCCTTCCACGCGGGCGCGGCGATGTCCGAGAGGTCCACGCCGAGGCGGTGGGACACGACGAAGCGCCGGTTGATCCAGAGCCACTCCAGATCCTCCCGGGGCTCGGACTTCGGGACGACGGGGGTCTTGAGCGCCTGAGGCGGCGGCGCCGCCGTGGTCCGGGCCCGCGCGGTGCGCGCGCCCTCGACGGCCTCCCGGGTGCGGGTGTAGAGGGCCAGGCCATCGTAGCGCTGGAGCCGGACGGCGCGGTAGACCCGGAAGGAGCCGGGATACTCCTCCCCGCCCTGCGAGGCCTCCGTGATCAGGAAGTTGGCGCCGAGCGACGCGGCCTTCTCCTTGGCCGTCGTCTCGAGCGACAGGAACCACTGGCCTTTGACCTCGACGCGGATCAGCGCCACGTCCAGGCGCTGGACTCCGCCGCTCTGCTGCAGGGACTGGAGACGCTCCGCGAATCCGGAGGCGTCCGCGAGCTCCACTTCGTCGGGCGGGACGCGCGCGTGGGCGCCCTTGCTCAGGGCGTCGGCCGTGACGGCGGGCGGGGTCCAGACCGCGGGCTGGGCGGCAGCGCGCGGCCGCGCGAGCAGCAGCGCGGCGGCGCGGACGAGATCGGCGGTCGGCTTGGCTGGAATCCTGGGTGAGACGGGTCGAACGGGTGCGCCCGCGCGGCGGGCGCGACAACGGGGACGTGGCGGCGGGCGGGGGGGACTCGGGCACGGTGGCTCCTCGGGCGCT
>CAZURZ010000012.1:0-46434 GCA_964623465.1 uncultured Elusimicrobia bacterium | reverse complement strand
AGCATGAAGAGCACGATCATGAGCTTCTTCTTCCTCACGATCTTCCTCGGCAACGTGCTGACCGCCTACGTGGCCGCGATCAACAAGTTCCAGGGCGCCTCGTTCTACTGGTTCTTCGCGGCCCTCATGGCCGGCGTGTCCGGCATCTTCATCTGGACCGCCTACCACTACAAGGTGCGCGAGTACATCGAGGACGGCTCCGCCCCCGTCGGCCACTAAGAGCGGCATGGCGGAGATTCAGAAGGCGACGGCGATACCGCCCGAGCGGCTGACGCCGTTCTTCGCCGCCGCCTGGCCGGCGCGGTCCGCTTTTCTGAACGAGCACTGGCGCTGGCTGTACCGGGTCGACCGCTTCCCGGGCCTGGAGCCGCTCGTCCTGCTCGACGAGGGCAAGGTCGTCGGATTCGCGGGCAGCATGCCCGTCAAGATCGTCCGCGACGGACGGGAGTCCACCGCGATCTGGTTCGTGGACTTCCATCTCCTGCCCGCCTGGCGGGGGAAAGGACACGGGAAGACGCTGACCGAAGCCTGGATGTCGCAGTGCCCGCGCCGCATCACCTTCTGCAACGACGAATCAATGCGGGTCTTCCTCAAGCTCGGCTGGACCGAGAAGACGGGAGCCTCGGTGCGCTCCATGCCGCTCGAGCTGTCCGGCCCTCTCGGGCGCCTCTGGGGGCCGGCCGGAACGGCGGCGGGCCTCCTGCTCGGTCCGGCTCTGCGGCTGGCGCAGAGGGTTCTCTGCGCGGGCGCTCCGATGCCGGACGTGAAGCCTCTCCCGCTCGACGCGGGCGGCCTGTCCGAACGCTTCGACGACTCGCGCGCGCCGGGTCCGCGCATCCCCCGCGACGCGGAGTGGGCGCGCTGGCGCCTGCTTGAAAATCCGCGGCGAGGCGAGCTCGTCCTGGCGGAGGCCGGCGGCGTCTCCGGGGTGTTCCGCCTCTTCACCAGCCTGGGCCGGCGGCGGGCCCACCTCCTCCTCGTCGGGCCCGGAAGCGCGGCCGCTCGCGCGGGGTTGGCCAAGGGCTTCGTGCGCTGGGCGTTGGACAACCGCGCCGACGACGCCTGGGCCGCGGGCACAGACGCGGAGGTGTCCGCGGCCTTGGCGCCCCTGCTGCGCCGCGAGCGTCCGGTGCGCTTCGCCTGGAGCGCGGCCGAACCGGCCTCGGCCGACCTGCTCGCCGCCCCGCTCGTCACCCAGGGAGCCGACAGCGACCACGATCTGATGTTCCCGTGAAGGAAAAAGCCCTCGCGCTGGCGCTGGATCTGGGCCTGGACGCGCCCCTGCGCTGGCTGCGCCGCCGCCGAGCCGTGGTCCTCATGTATCACGGCTTCACCGACCGCCCGTCGGACGGAATCGTCAATTACCAGGGCAACCGGCTGCGGCAGGAGGCGTTCCGGCGCCAGCTCGCGTTCCTCAACGAGAACGCCAACGTCGTGCCCCTTCGCGCCGTCGTCGATTCGCTGCGCGGGGGCGCCCCGCTTCCCGACCACGCCGTGGCGCTGTCCATCGACGACGGCTACGCCTCGGTGCGGACCCTGGCGTTCGACGTCCTGAAGGACGCCAAGGCCCACGCGACCCTGTTCGTCGCCACCCAGTTCGTCGATGAACGCGTTCCGCTGTGGCCGGACCGGCTCGAGCACGCCTTCGCCGGCGCTCCGGGCGAGGCCGCGGCGCGGCGCGAGCGCCTGAAGGCGCTGCAGAACCGGGCCAAGACCCTCCTTCCCGGACCCCGCGAGGAGCTGATCGCCTCCGTCGAGAAGGAACTGCGCCGGCTCACCCTCGACGGGTCCGAGCCGGAGAACTACAGTCCCCTGACCTGGGCGCAGTGCCGCGAGATGGCGGACTCGGGCCTCATGGAGATCGGCTCCCACACCCACACGCACACCATCGCGACCCTGCACGGCGAGGAAGGCTTGCGCGAGGAACTCGCCAAGTCCAAAGCCCTGATCGAGAAGAACGTCGGCAAGCCCTGCGAGCTGTTCTGCTATCCCAACGGCGACTACGACGATTACTCGGAGGGCACGGCGGCCGCCCTGAAGGGCGCCGGGTTCCTGTGCGGCCTCACCACCGTGGCCGGGTTCGTCGCGCCCGGCTCCGACCCCTACGAGATGCTCCGCTTCGGCACCGACGACCGGGACTCCTTCTCCAAGTTCCGCATGACCTTCAGCGTCGGCCGCAACCTCCTCCAAGGCCTCCGCCGCCGTCTGACATAGGGGTTGTTTTCAGGCGCCGCCGGGGCTACACTCCGGTCATGCGGTGGGTTCCCCTCCTTGCCGCCGTCTGCCTCTCCGCTCCGGCCTCCGCCGCGGTTCCGTGCGCGGTACGGAGCTGGGCTCCCGACAACACGGTCTCGGATTCCGCGTTCGAGGCGAGTTCGCCCGTCTGCGCCGCCGCCATGGAACTGCTCCCCGACGTCGAACGCCTCCGTCGAGCGGCGGGCTTCGATGAGACTTCCCTGGCCTATCTGATCCACCTCGAAGATACCGCCAACGCGTACTACCAATCCGGCAAGATCGGCATCAACGCCGGCTACCTGACGTCCTCGCACGCCCGCGTCGCCCGGTTGGCCTCGATCGCCCACGAGGTCGGACACGCCGTCCAGGACAAGACGGGCAAGTTTCTCTGGGCGAACGAACCGAAGACCGCCCACGCGTCACGCGCCGGCGCCGGCGCCTTCGAGGACTCCCCGGCCTACGCCGAATACCGCGCGCGCTGGCGGCGTCTCGAGGCCCAGGCCGATCTGATCGGTCAGGAACTGCTCGCGGCCGCCGGCTACGATCCCCGCCTGCTCCGCGCGGGACGCGAGGCCGTCGGCTGCGGCACCGAGGAGGGCTTCGGGATTTCCACGGGCGACACCCATCCGGCCGACGCCCAGCGTTACGTCAACGCGGCGATCGCCGGCGAGGTCGCCGCGCGGGAAAGAGCGCGCCGGGAGGCGGAGGGGCTCGCCGGGCGGATGAGAACGGCGGCGGTTCCCGGCGATCCGCTCGCCGCCGCGCGAGCCGAACCGGTCCGGACCTACTCCCCGTCCGTCCGAGTCGAGGATATCGACGACAACGGCAGGCTCAAGCCCGGGCGCCGGATCGCCGGCGCCCTGAGAGTCCCGGCGCCGCCCGCCGGAGCGGGCGTGCTGCGCGAACACGCGCAATTCATCGCCGGTTCGGTCGTCGATTACTGGGTCGCCGAGCCGTTTCGCAAGGCCGTGGACCGGATAGCCGAAAACGCCTCGGCGCAGTCGCGGATACTCGCGTTCTGCGGAACCTCGGGCGCCGAGCAGTTCGCCGAGGAATACGGCACCATGGGCTGGATCCGCCGCGTCGCAAGGAATTGGACGGCGGACCTCGTCCGCAAGCGCGAAAACCCGCCGAAGAGCGTCAGCGGCGGGGTTCCCGGCTGATGATCCAGCGGGCCGCGGCGAGCACGTCCCGGCGCACGGCCGCCGGCTTGGTCTTGTAGGCGCGGTCCCGTCCGCCCTTGCCGGTCTCGACCAGGACTCCCGCGCAGCCCGCGCGCCGCGCGCACTCGACGTCGGAGGTCTTGTCGCCGATCACGAAGGACGACCGGAGATCGAGGTTCAGGCGCCGGGCCGCGGCCTTGAGCATGCCGGGCTTGGGTTTGCGCCATGAGTGGGCGCTGTCCGGGCCGTGCGGCGAGACGTAGATCGCGTCCCATCGCGCGCCGGCGCGCGCCAGGCGCCGCTTGAGCTCGGCGTGGATCGCGCGCACGTCGCGCAGGGTGAAATAGCCGCGGGCCACGCCCGACTGGTTGGTGACGACGACCAGCTTGAAGCCCGCCTCGCGGAGCAGGCGCATGGCCGGGGCGGTCCCCGCGAGCACGCGCAGGCCGGCGACGGACCCGAGGTGGTGCTTGTCCTGGATCATGACCCCGTCCCGGTCGAGGAACACCGCCCGCTTCTTCATACCCAGATTCTACAAGGTCTTTGGACCCTCCCGCCCGGGCGCGCATTCCTTTATCATGGAGACGTGAGGTTTCTGCTGCTCGTCGTCTCCCTCGCGGCGTCCGCCCAGGCGGGCGTGGTGGGCCCGCCGCGCCTTCCCGGAGGCTCGCCCGGAACGGGGCCGGTCAATTTCGACGGAAACTTCACCCGCTTCGGCCCGATGCTCATCGATCTGCGCGCGCCGGGCGCGCCCGAACTCGTCAAATCCATCGCCGACCCCGAGAACAAGCCCGTGCTCGGCGTCTTCGAGGTCGCCACGGTCCGCGTGATCAACGCCTTCGCGCTCGGCTCCTTCGGCGTTCGGGGCCACGCCGACGCCGTCCCCCCGGGACGCGGCGAGGCCGGCCTCGGCGGCTACGTGCTCTCGCTCTCGCCCGACGGCTCGACGCGATTTCTCGGCTCCGGCCACCTTCCCGCGACGATCACGCCCGCAGTGGAGCGCGCGGTCCTGCGCTACGTCGGCGCGCGCCCAGCCGAGGAGACGCGCCTCCAGCGCCTCAAACGCCTCTGGCTGCGCCTTTTCGACGAACTGCGCGCCATGCTCCGCTCCTGAGAATTTTCCGAATGCCGGGCCTGGCCCTCAAATTCTAAACTAGGGCCGTGGACGCTCCGAAATACAACGAGAAGCTGCTCGCCGCCAAGGCGAAGATGCTCGAGCGCTTCAAGGCCGACAAGAGCCGCCGCGACGAACAGCGCGAGCGCCGGCGCCTGCCCCCCGGCCAGCACTGGAGCGGCGACAACTTTCCCGTTCTCGACCTGGGCGTGCACCCGCCGTTCGATGAAAAGACGTGGCGCTTCAAGGTCTGGGGAGAGGTGGAGAACCCGGTCGAACTCGACTGGAAGGGCTTCCTCGCCCTTCCCAAGTCCCAGGGCGCGTCCGACTTCCATTGCGTGACCACCTGGTCCAAGATGGACGTGCGGTGGGGCGGCGTCTTGATGACGGACCTCCTCGCGCTCGTAAAGCCCGCGCCCGCCGCCAATTTCGTGATCCAGCACTCGGCCGACGAGTACACGACCAACACCTCGATCCTCGAAGCCTCGACGCCCGACGCGATCCTCGCTTACGAACTCGACGGCAAACCCCTTCCCGTCGAGCACGGCGGGCCGATGCGGATGGTCATCCCCACCCTCTACGCCTGGAAATCGGCCAAGTTCCTGCGCGGACTCGAGTTCTCCCCGCGCGACAAGCCCGGCTTCTGGGAGACGCGCGGCTACCACAACCGCGCCGATCCCTGGCAGGAGGAGCGCCACGGAGAGCCCCCGGCCGACGACGGATTCGCCGACGCGGCGCGCTAAAAAGTAGAATCAGTCCATGCTCGACAGAGTGAGGCTGGGGATTGCCACGGCGATTTTCGCCGCCAAGGGAGCCCTATCCGGAAAACGCGAGGTGAACGAAATGCAAGCCGAGAAGACCAAGGGCCGCGTGCACGAGTTCGAGATGGCCGACATCGACGGCAAGCCGGTCAAGCTTTCCAAGTACAAGGGCCACCCGCTGCTGATCGTCAACACCGCTTCGCTGTGCGGCTTCACCCCGCAGTACACCGATCTCCAGGATCTCTATGAGAAGTACCGCGCCAAGGGACTGCGCATCGCCGCCTTCCCGGCCAACGAATTCGGCGCCCAGGAACCCGGCTCCAACGCCGACATCAAGAGCTTCTGCATGACGAAGTACGCCCTCGGCTTCGATCTTTTCTCCAAGATCGTCGTGAAGGGGCCCGGGATCCATCCCCTGTACAAGTATCTGACGACCGAGGCGGGCTTCGACGGCGACATCCCCTGGAATTTCGCCAAGTTCCTCGTCGACAAGGACGGAAAGGTCGTCGGCCGCTACGGCCCCGACGACGCTCCCAACGGCAAGGCCATCACGTCCAAGATCGAGTCCCTGCTCTAGATGGCCGAACCGCTGTTCTCCATCGTCCTGCCCACGTACAACCGGGCGCACATGCTTCCAGGGGCGCTCTCCACCGTGGCCCGCCAGACGTGCGGAGACTACGAGGTGCTGATCGTCGACGACGGCTCGGTCGACGAGACCCCGGAGATGATCAAGGAGTGGTGCAAGGACAAAAGATTCAAGTACACCCGGGTTCCCAAGAATATCGGCAACATGGCTTGTCGAAACATGGCCTTGGAGATGGCCTCGGGGACCTGGATCACCAACATCGACTCCGACGACTTCTGGACGCTGGACCGCCTGGAGAAGTTCAAAAACTTCTTCCATGCGCGGCCCGAGGCCGGCTTCGTCTTCTCCGACGGCTGGCTGCACCGCTACGGGCGTCTGATCGGAACGGCGTTCCCTCCCGGGATGAAGATTCCCGAAGGGAAGGTCCCCGGCCATTACGCGGTCGGCGAGGAATACCTTCCCTATCTGACCACCAATCTCGCCATTCCCCGGGCGTTGTACAAGAAATACGGCCACTACCGCGCCGACATGATCATCCTGGACAACGAGCTGTACGCCCGCATGCTGGCCGACGGCGTCGAGGTCGGCGTGATCTACGAGAGATTGGCCATACGGCGCATCCACGAAGGCCAGGTGACGCACAAATGGCTGGAGGAGTATCCGGAGGGCATCGCCGCCCTCGTCGCCGGCGGAACTCCGCCCGACGTGCTCGCCGCCGAGAAGAAGAAGATCGTCGCCGAGATCGCGGCCTATCTGGTCAAGAATCTCCAGCCCGAGAAGGCCCGCGAGTTCCTGCTCAAGGAGCTCGGCGAAGAGGCCAAGTCCCTGCGCGTCTACAAGGCGACGATGGTCCCCGCGCCCGTGCTCGCGGCGGCGAAGAAGGCCCGCGAATGGTGGCTCATCGCCCGCAATCAGCCCGCGCTGGCGACCGCAGAGGCCAAGGCCGTCTACGCGCTGATCGACCCCCTGATCAAAGCCGAGGACGCGCGCGCGCGTCTCAAAGCCCCGGCGTAGCGTCCGCTACTTCTTCGGGACGACGATCCAGCCGGTCGGCACGAGCGAGCCGGGAGCCGGCTTCGCGGCGGCCTGGGCCGGATCGAGCTTCACGGGCTTGAGACGGCCCTCCAGCTGGGCGCGCCGGTAGGTGACCTCGAGGTTCTTGCGCGCCATCTCCGACGACGGGTCGTAGGAGAGCGCGGTCCGGTAGGAGGACTCGGCCCCCTCGTAGTCGTTCTGCATGAAGAGGGCGTTGCCCAGGTTCGTGTACGCCTCGCCCGACTCGCGCAGGCGGTTCGCGCCGCCGACGTGCCGGTGCGTCCAATGCCCGTCCACGAACTCGTAGGGCTGATAGGACAGGATGGTGTTGCGCAGCCAGGATTTCTCGAGCAGGGACGGATCCACGGCGCACCGCTGCGCCTCGATGAGCGCGCGATAGACGGTCGCAGCCTTGGCGTACTCCCGGCGGATCATGTGCACCTGGGCCATGCGGTAGTAGTTGGGCCCGAAGACGGGGTCGATCTGGTAGTACAGCTTGAAGCGGGTCATGGCCATGTCGAGGTATTTGGAAGCCTCGTCGGGGCGGCCGTTGTTCTGAGCCCATTCCGCGCGGCGCAGGTGCAGATTGCCGATCTGGTGGTGCATCTGCACGTAGTTGGGCGCGAGCTTGCGGACCTCGTCGTACCAGAACAGCGCGCGCTCGTAGTCGTCGCGCGGCTGATTGTCGACGTCCCCCCAATTCGGGAGATACACCTTGGCCATGTTGAAGCGGTCGTTGAAGACGTTGCCGAGGAAGTACTTCGACATCACGAACTCGGGATTGAGCCTGTGGACGATCAGATAGTTCGCGACCGCCGGCTCCCAGTTGCGCTCCTTGGAGAAGTAGATCGCGACGTTATGATGGATGTCCGCGCGGAAGTAGCCCCAGAACAGATACAGGGGCTGCAGCGTCGCCAGCACGAGCAGGGGAACGGCGGGATTCTCGGACAGGAAGCAGAGGCGGATCATGACCCAGCCGAGCCAGAGCATGCAGGCGGCGAACACGCCCCACGCCAGCCACCACTGCAGCAGCTCGCCGCCCATCGGCACGCGCGCGAGCGGGCCCTGGAGCATGGAGAACTCGCCGAACATGCCGCCGAACGGCACGAAGCGCAGCTGCGACCAGCCCTTGAAGAACGCCAGCCAGACGATGGCGCCCGCCGCCGCCAGGCGCAGGGGCCAGATCAGCATCTCGGAGACGGTCTTGAACGCCGAGGGCTCCTCGGCCGCTCCCGCGGCGGGGGAAGCCGGGCGCGCGTGGAGCTCGAAGAGGGCCTTTCCTCGGGCGAGATTGACGATGAGGCCCGAGAGGAGCCCCAGGTAGACGCCCGAGGAGACGAAGCGCAGGCTGACGTCGAAGCAGTTGTGCCCGAGCATGCCGATGAAGGAGACGAGCACGCCGACGAGATCGTAGGCGCGCGGCGGCGGACGGCCGTCCTTGAGCGACTCCGTGGCGGTCAGCTGGCCCAGCGAGCGGAAGCCGACGACGAACGTGCTGTAGATCAGCCAGAGGAAGATGCCGAAACCGAGGATGCCGTTGTCGAAGAGCTGCTCGAGGTACTCGTTCTCGGCGTGGTCGGTCTCGGTGTTGTGCTTGCCCTCGATGTGGAAGATGGGCGGGCGGCGGAAGGCCGGATAGAGCGGCGGGAAGGAGCCGACTCCGGAGCCCATGAAGGGGTTGGTGCGGATCATCTCCCAGGTCGCCTCCCACGTGAAGAGGCGGAAGTTGATCGAGACGACGCGCGACGTCAGGTCCTTGGCCGTGTAGCCGACGAAGGCCAGCGCCAGGCCGCCGAGCACGCCAAGCACCTTCAGGCGGTACGGCTTGGTCTGCTCCGAAAAGAAGATCATGGCCACGGCGCCGAACGCCACGCACACCATGGCGAAGCCGAGCCAGGCGCCCTTCGTCCCCGTCTTGACCAGCGAGAGCATCAGCAGGGCGAGCAGGACGATGAGGCTCCAGCGGCGCGTCTTGAACCACTGCGTCACGATGATCGGGAACATGATCACCAGGAAATCGCCGTAGAAGTTCGGATTGCCGTAGGTGGAGAACACCCGGTCGCTGAACGCGCCGCGCCAGACGAACGGATCGATCCCCTTGCCCGGGCCGGGCGGGAAGGCCGTGTTGTCGATGAACTGCAGGGCGCCGTAACCGATGGCGATCCAAGCCGTCCAGAGCAGGATCTTGAAGAGGCGCTTCATCGCGTCCTCGTCCAGCTCGTAGATCGTGATCAGGGCGACGATCATGTAGAAGCAGTGGCGCAGGAAGAAGTCGGTGCTCGCCATGTGATACGGCGCCTTGAGGTACGAGAAGACGCCCCAGGCGAGGTAGGCGATGAACGGGGAGAGGCAGACGAGGTCGTCCTTGTTGAGCGCGTGCCGGCCGGCGATCGCCAGGCGCGAGAGCCACATGGTCAGCAGGCCCAGGCCGCCCATCTGCATCACGGTGATCTTGACCTGCGCGGAGTCGTAGGTGCGCAGGAAGAACAGCGAGGAGATCAGCAGGTAGAGGATCGGCAGCCAGGCCGTGATCGCCTTGTGGGCGTAATTCTCCGCGTCCGCGCGCTGGGTGGGTTTGAAGTCGGCCATCGTCAGGTGGTCATCGTACCAAAGTCGTGTTGCGCCTTTGCGTCCATTACGCCCCGGCCCAGGGACAGCTCGCGCAGCAGGGTCTTCACGAAGACGACGCCGGTGGGCCAGGACTCGGCCGTCGACCGGCCGCCGAGCCTGGGATGCTCGTGAGTCGGCATCTCGCCGATGGTCAGGCCGAGCTTCATCATGCGGATGGACATCTGGAATTCGATCGGAAAGCCGTCGGCGTCGAGCATGCAGCGGCGCATCGCGTCGGCGCGGACGACGCGGAACCCGTTGATCGTGTCCTCGACGTAGGGCCCGCGGTTCCAGAGGAGATTGACGGCCAAAGTGAAGAGCTGATTGACCCATTTACGCGGGCGGAACCAGTGGACGTCCTCCTCGTTGACCGCGCCCTTCATCATGCGCGAGGCGACCACGAGATCCGAGCCGTCCTTCTCGATCTTCTCGAAGATCCGCGGGATGTCGTCGGGATCCTCGTTGCCGTCGGGGCTGTAGTAGCAGATCGTATCGGCGTCGGTGTTCGCCAGCGCCAGGCGGAAGGCCACGCCGCGGCCGCGGCGGGGCTGGGACAGGACCCGGATGCCCTTGGCCTTCAGGAACTCGACGCTGCCGTCCTTGGAGCCGCCGTCGACGGCGAGGACTTCGTCGGCCGCCCCGAGCGGGATGCGGTCGAAAAGCTTGGGAAGGGCTTCGATTTCGTTGAAAGTCAGGAGAACGAGCAGTCTCTTGCCGCGCTTCACAGGCGGTTCTCCCGGTACCAGGCCACGGTCTTCCTCAGGCCCTCGTCCAAGGAGACGCGGGCCTTGAAGCCCAGCACCTTCTCCGATTTCGCCGTGTCGCAGGAGCGCCGGGGCTGCCCGGACGGCTTCGTTTCGTCGAACACGAGCTTCACGTCCGTTCGTCCGGCCGCCTTGAGGACCGCGCGGGCCAGATCGGCCACGGAAATCTCGTCCGACGAGCCGATGTTCACCGGATCGGCCTTCGGGTATTTCTCCGCGACGTCGAGAATGCCGCGGGCGAAGTCCTCGACGTAAAGGAACGCGCGCGTCGAGGTCCCGTCGCCCCAAACCTTCAGGGGGCTCTCGCCTTCGCAGACCCGGCGCACCAAGGCCGCGATGACGTGGGACTTGGCGTGATCGTAGTGGTCGCGCGGCCCGTAGGCGTTGTACGGGCGCACGATCGCGATGCTCATGCCGTATTCCTCGGCGTAGGCCCGGCCGATATACTCCCCCATCCGCTTCGCCCAGCCGTAGCCCCGGTTCGTGAGCTCGGGCTCATCCCGGAAGCCTTCGCTCTCGGGCGTGGGAATCGCGCAGTCGCGGGGGTACACGCAGGCGGTGCTCACGACGAGGTAGCGCTTCACCTTCTCCAGGCGGGCCGCCTCGAGCACGTTGACCTGCAAGGTCATGTTGTCGCGGAAGAGGGAGCCGGGATGGACGGAGTTCCACCCCACGCCGCCGACGACCGCCGCCATGTTGAGGACGACGTCCTGGCCTTTGCAGGCCTTGCGGCAGAACTTGGGGTCGCCGAGGTCGCCCTTGAGCAGCTTGATCTTCTTCGCGACGGCCTTCAAGTTGCCCTTGTTCTCGTCGCTCATGCGCGCGGCCACGGTCGTCCTGGCGCCCGCGGCGACGAGGAGTTCGACGACGTGGGAGCCGATGAAGCCGGTGCCGCCCGTGACGAGGACCTTCTTCCCCTTCCAGAAGCTCACGCGTCCTCCCGGGACGGCAGATGCGCGAAAGCGCCCAGAGCGATGGAGAGCGAGACGAGGACCGAGCCGCAGATGACGAGGAGCGCCCCGAGCAGGACCCAGGCCCAGTGGCGCGTGATGTGGCCGGTGCGGACGAACTCGAGGACGGTGGGCCAGTTCACGCCCACGCCGGCCAGCCCGGCCGCGACGCCGGTCACGGCGGCGCTCTCGCGGATCCAGGACGCGTCGACCCACGACGCCGGCCGCCCAAGCGCTGCGTTCGAGGCCTTCTGCGCCAGCACGCCGATCGCGGCGAAGACGGTCGCGCAGGCGCCGAGCGTGAGCACGGTGAGCAGGCGGTAGATCATCCACTCCTCGATGCCCGAGCCGCCGAGATAGGAGCGCGCGGGCAGCAGGGCCAGGCCCGCCGCGGCGAGCAGGAACAGCGCGGCGAGCGGGCCGAACACGCGCAGCGGGAAGTAGGCGAAGACGGTGCCGAGGATGACGCGCAGGAAGCGCACGCCGTCGCCCAGGACGGAGAGCTTCGAGTCCCCCACGCGCTCGGCGTAGGGGATCGGGTGCTCGACGAAGACGCCGCCCATGCAGGCCACGCGCGCGGTCATCGCGGGCGTGAAGTGCAGGCCCGTCGGCAGCGGAGCCAGGCGCGGCAGCAAAGACGCCTTGAAGACGCGCATGCCGGAGGCGGTGTCGGTGAGCTTCACCCCGGTCAACGCGCGCAGGAGCGCGGCGTAGAGCCGGTTGCCGACGGTGCGCACGAACGGCATCCGGGAACCCTCGTGCAGGCGCGCGCCGACGGCCATGTCGGCCCCGGCTGCTCGCAGCGCCTTGATCAGCCCCTCGAAGGCCAACGGATCGCACGTCCCGTCCGCGTCGAGGAAGGAGAGCAGGTCCCCCGAGGCCGCCCGCAAGCCCGTCATCAGCGCGGCGCCGTAGCCCTTGTTCTTCTCATGGACGACGAGCTTGGCGTCCTTCCACTTCCCCGCCTTCTCCCGCGTCGCGTCGCGCGAGCCGTCGTCGACGACCACCACCTCGACGGCGTCGAGGCCCGCCGCCTTCATGAGCGGAGCGCGGGCGTCGAGGCAGCGCTTGAGAATGTCATCGATCGCGTCCTCTTCGTTGTAGGCGGGGATGACGATGGTGAGCTTGCTCACGGCTTGGCTCCCACGGCGAGCAAAGAGAGGCCGGCCGGCGGACCGGTCAGGCTCTCGAGCCAGAACAGAAGCGGGGCGACCTTGTTGAACAGGCCCATCTGGCCGGTCGGGAGGTCTTTGCGGCGCAGGAGGGTGCCGTTCACGAACCAGCCGAGAATGCCGAAAAGATTGAAACGGCTTTGGTGAATCACGGAAAAGCCTGCGGCCGACATCTTGGACAGCAGCTCCGCCTTTTCGTAACGGCGGAAGTGGCCGTCGTGGGAATCCAACGGATTGAACAGGCACTGATAGGCGGGAACGACGAGAATCAGGCGGCCGCCCGGTCTGAGCAACGATATGAAGTTGTCCAATGTCTTTTGATCGTCCTCGATGTGCTCGAGCACGTTCATGCACACGATGGTATCAAACGTCCTCCCGGCGAGGACACCGGGGATGCCGGCGCCCATGTCGGCGACCAGGTACTCGAGGCGGTCCCCGTGGCGCTTCTTCGCGGCCTCGACGAACTCGGGGACTATGTCGACGCCGAAGACTTTCCCCTTCGTCAGCAGTTTGTCGGTGAAGATGCCGATCCCGATGCCGACCTCGAGGATATCGGAGCCGACGAATCTCCCGACCTTGCTCCACACCTCGTCGTTGAAGCGATCGGCCGCGGAGAGCGTCTCCAGACGGGTCATCGTGGTCACGCCGCCCTCCCGCGCAGCTTCCAGAGCATGCGCAGATAGGCCGGCGCCAGGCGCAGGGCCGAAGCCTTCGAGGCGCCGTCGAGGCGCGGCTCGTAGCGGAAGGGCACCTCGAGGACCCTGCCGCCCCGGGCGAGAATGCCGACCAGGAGCTCCTGCTGGATCGTGAAGTCGGTCGCGTCGGCCTCGGCGCAGGCGGCGCGCGCGAGATCGCCCCGGTACAGCCGGAAACCGCCTGAGGAATCGCGCGCGGGCAGGCGCAGGACGAGACGGGCCACGACGTTGAGCGAGCGGCTCAAGACCTGGCGGGTCAGCCCCATCACCGCCGAGCCGCCGGGAACGTAGCGCGAGGCGATGATCAGATCGGCCTCGCCCCGCTTCTCCCACAGACGGATCAGGTCCTCGGGCGGATGCGAGCCGTCGGCGTCCACGACGGCGATCCACGGAGTCTTCGTCGCGGCCAAGCCCTCCCGCAGGGCGCCGCCGAGGCCGCGCGCGCTCTGCGTCATCACCGTCGCGCCGGCCTCGCGGGCGACCGAGACCGTGGCGTCCTTGGAACGCCCGTCGACGACCAGGATCTCGGCGCGAGCCCCCATCTTCTCGAAGGCGGCGCGCAGGCGCGGCAGGACGAAGCGCAGGGAGCCCTCCTCGTTGAGCGTCGGGAGGACGACGGTCAGCTCGGCGCTCACGGCCTCTCCGCGTACCACTCGTAGAGAGAGAGGTACAAGGTCGGCGAGAGCACCGCCAACGCCGTCGTCGCGGCGCGCCAGCGTCCCCGGGGGTCCAAGCCCTCGAGCCCCGCGCTCCACTCCGCGGCGGCCTCGAGCGGCTTGGCGCGCAAGGCGGCCAGCAGGACGCGGCGGCGCCATAAGTCGAGCCGATCGTCCATGAGGGCGGCCGGCTCCATCGCGAGACCCCTGCTCTTCAGCCACTCGTCGCGGTGGGCGGCGAAGCTGCGGCGGTCGATGAAGTCCCTTTCGATCTTGGCGGGGTTCTCCAGACCGCCGGCGCACCAGTTGTCGCCGTGCTGGCGATGGAGGCCGTAAACCTCGGGGATGTTGGCGATCTCCCCGTGGAACAGGGCCTGGGCCGTCAGGAAGTGATCGAGGTAGTAGAAGAGATTTTTCGGGATCGGCAGGAGCTTCTTGAGGACCTCGCGCCGGAACGCCACGCCCGAGGTGGCGGTGAACTCGACGCGCCCCGCGGTCAGATCCTCCACCGTATAGCGGTCCGGCCACGCCGGAAAGCGGCGCGGCAGGGGCTTGAGCGCGGCGTCGGTGTCGTGCAGGAAGTGCTGGACGCAGGCGACCTTCGGATCCTCGAAGGCCTTGCGCACCGCCTCGAGCTTGCCGGGCAGGAACACGTCGTCGGAGTCGAGCAGGCAGACGATGTCGCCCGTCGCGGCGGCGAGGCCGTTGTTGAAGGCCGTCGCCTGGCCCTGACGCTCCTGCAGGACGGCCTTGACCCCCTTCTTCGCGTACTCCTTGAGGATGTCGCGGCTCTCGTCGGTGGAACCGTCGTCGGAGACGATGATTTCGGCTCCGCCGTTCTGCCGGAGAATCGAATCCAAGGCCTCGCGGAGAAATCGGCCGTAATTATAATTATCGATGACGACGGATACCCGCGCCGCCATGTCAGCTCTTCTTGAAATACGCCCGGAACTGCTCGACGACGTAGTCCGCGTCGGCCTCGGTCATGTACTGGTGGCAGCCGATGTAGAAGGCGGAGCGGTTGAGCTCGCGCGCGACCGGGAACCGGGGCTCCAGGTCGCCGAAGATCTTCTTGTAGACGGGCTGGTTGAGGAGGGGCAGCATGTCGCGCGTCTCCACGCCCTTGTCCTCGAGGAAGTTCACCAGCGGCGTCTTGTCCTCGCCCTTGAGCACGAGTCCGAAGAGCATGTAGCTGTGGTCGCTGCCCGCGCGTCCGTGCGGGAGCTGCAGGCGGTCCTCGAACTCCGAGAGGCCCTTGATGAGGCGGGCCGCCATCGCCGTGCGCGCCTTGTAGATCGCGTCCTTCTCCTCGAGCTGGGCCATGCCGAGCGCGGCCTCCAGCTCGGTGGCGCGGTAGCTGTGCCCGACGGAGACGAACTGGAAGCGTTTGGCGACGATCTCGTGGAGCTCCTTGCCCTTCGCGTCCTTGTCGTCGTCGATGGAGAGGTAGATGGAGTCGCGCCCGTGGTTCATCAGGCTGCGCATGCGCACGTGCAGCTCGTGATCGTTCGTCGTGGCGAGGCCGCCGGCTCCCGTCACGATGTAGTGCGCGATGTAGGTCGAGAAGCAGCCGACGTCGCCCAGCGCGCCGACTTTCTTCCCCTTGTACCTGGCGAACATGGTCTCGGCGGAGTCCTCGATGATGGAGAGATCCGCGCCGCGGGCCACCGCCGAGATCGGGTCCATGTCGGCGGGCAGGCCGAGCAGGTGCACGGGGATCACCGCGCGGGTCTTCTTCGTGATCGCAGCGGAGAGCTTGGCCGGGTCGAGCGTGTAGGTCTTGGGATCGACGTCGGCGAACACCGGAGTCATCCGGTTGTGGAGCACGATGTTCGAAGTCGCGATGAAGGTGATCGCCGGGACGATCACCTCGTCGCCGTCCTTCCAGCCGTGCTTTTCCTTCAGGGCCTGCAGGGCGATCTGGAGCGCGCTCGTGCCGGAGTTGCAGAACACGGCGTGGGCGCTGTCGTGCTCCTTGGCGAAGGCCGCCTCGAAGCGGCGATGGAACGGGCCGTACGACAGGCGTCCGGAGTCCAGCACCTCGTTGACGTAGCGGCGCGCCAGGGGGCTGGCGGCGAAGCCGCCGACCCCGATCTCTCGGTTCATGCCGGGTAATTGTAGGAAATTACGGCTTAAATCGACGAAATTGACCCAGAGCAAGGAAGCCCCGGGCCCAGGTGGGCTACACTATCCCCGGTGATCGAGTACGCCTTCCTGACGTTCGGCTCGCTCTTCGCGATCGTGGACCCCTTCGCGGCGGTCCCGACCTTTCTCGCGATGACGGCCCGGGACACGGCCGAGCAGCGCCGCCGCATGGCGCGCACGGCGTGCATCACCTGCGCCGCCGTCATGGGCGGCTTCGCGGCTCTCGGGCCCGCGATCTTCAAGCTCTTCGGCATCACGATGCCCGCCTTCCAGATCGCCGGCGGCCTCGTCCTCCTGCTCTCCTCCCTCGACATGATCCGCGCCCAGAAGTCCGCGATGCGCGAAACGCCCGAGGAGTTCGCCGAGGGCATGAGCAAGGACGACATCGCCATCACTCCGTTGGCGGTGCCGCTGCTGGCCGGACCCGGCGCGATCACCACCTCCATCGTCCTCGGCGGCAAGGCCACGGGGGCCGCGCACAAGGCGGTCTTTTTCGCGCTGATCGCGCTCGTGGCTCTGCTGAGCTACTGGACGCTGACGCTCGCCGCCGACAGCGCCAAGAAGCTCTCGCCCACGATCCTCAACATCATCACGCGCCTCATGGGCCTCCTGCTCGCCGCGATCGGCGTGCAGTTGATCCTGTCCGCCCTCAAGCTCGGCTGAGAACCCTGGAAATCGCGGGGCCTGGCCCTACGATTTGACGGAGAGCTCGGCGGGCAGCGCCTCGTCGGCGTGACGGTGGAAAAGCTCCAGCATGAGGAGCGCCCACAGCCGGTAGCCGTGATCGCGCTTCCCGCTCTGATGCTCCGCCCAGAGACCGCGCAGGGCCTCCTCCCGGAAATAGCCGCGGGCCAGGGCCGTCTTGGAGAGGACGTTCTCTTCCCAAAAGCCCTTCAGGCCGCCGCGGAACCACGCGCCGAGCGGAATCCCGAAGCCCATCTTCGAGCGGGTGAGGATCTCCGGCGGCAGGAGATCCTTGAAGGCCTCCTTCATGATCCACTTGTGGCCGCGCAGGCCCTTGAGCTTCCAGTCGCCGGGCATGCGGAAGGCGGTCTCGACGAAGACGTGGTCGAGCAGCGGCGAGCGCCCCTCCAATGAGCAGGCCATGGTCGCGATGTCCACCTTCGCCATCAGGCATTCCGGCAGGTAGGTCTTGAAGTCGACGGCGAGCATGCGGTTCGTGAAGTCCTCGTCCTTGGCCGCGTCGAAGGCGGCGCGCATGTAGCGCAAGGACTCGCCGATCGACGAACCGAGACGCCTCTGGAAGGAGTCGGAGTACAGCCCGGGCTTGTCGTCCTCGCTGAAGAAGCCCACCATCTTGAGGTGGCGGCCGGGGAGGTCGGAGGAAAGCACCGAGCGCAGGAAGCGCTTGGCGCGCCAGATCGTGCCGAGCGGCGCGTCGTGCTCGGGCAGCAGTTCCGCGCCCGCGCGCAGGAGCGACAGCGCCGGGCCGGGCAGGACGTCGGCGACGCGGGCGGCCTTCATCGCGAAGTAGCGGATGTAGCCGGCGAAGTTCTCGTCGCCGCCGTCGCCGTTGAGCGCCACGGTGACGAACTTCCGGGTCTCGCGCGCGACGTAATAGCTGGGCAAGGCCGAAGCGTCGGCGTAGGGCTCGCCGTAGTGCCAGGCGAGCTTGGGGAGGACGTCGGCCATCTCGGACTTCACGACGAACTCCGTGTGGTCGGTCTTGTACCGGTCGGCGACCATGCGCGCGAAGTGCGTCTCCGTGAAGCGCTCCTCATCGAAGCCGATCGAGAACGTCTTCACCGGCTTGGAGGAAAGCCCCGCCATCAGGGCCACGATGATCGAGGAGTCCACGCCGCCGGAGAGGAAGGCGCCCAGCGGAGATCATGCGGAGTCGAGTTGATTCCGTTAAAGTTCGTCTCAACAGCAGCTTGGCTTCTTCGACGTCCTCCGTTATCGGTTTTTGTCCGAGCGGAAGGTCCCAGTATCTTTCGACCTTGATCTTTCCGTTTTGCCACGTCAGCGTGTGCGCCGGCGGGAGCTTGAAGGCCGACTTGTAGATCGTTCGCGGCGACGGGATGTACTGGAGCGTCAGGAACATGTCGACGGCGACGGGGTCGATCTCGCGGGACAGCGACGGATCGAGCGCGAACAGGCAGCGCAGCTCGGAGCCGTAGATCAGATTCCCCTTTTCGTCGAAGGCGTAGCACAACGGCTTCTTGCCGACGCGGTCGCGCGCGATGAACAGCGACCTGTCTTGCCGGTCCCAGACCGCGAAGGCGAACATCCCGCGAAGCTTCTCGACGCACCGCGCCCCCATGTCCTTGTAGAGCGCGAGGATCACCTCGGTGTCGGACTTGGTGGCGAAGCGGCGGCCCTTGGCTTCGAGCTCCGCGCGCAGCTCCAGGTAGTTGTATATCTCGCCGTTGAGCGTGATCCACAGGCGCTCGTCGGCGTAGGAGATGGGCTGATGGCCGGTGTTGAGATCGATGATCGCCAGGCGGCGCATGGCCAGTCCGGCCGGTCCGTCGACGTGATAGCCCTCGTCGTCGGGGCCGCGGTGGGAGATCGCGTCGTTGGCGCGCTTGAGGGCCCCCTTGTCGGGGCTTCGTCCGTCTCCGTAAACGACGCCGCAGATGCCGCACATGGTGTCAGATGGGAAGGCGCCGGCGGAGGAACTGCCGGTCCTCCGGCGGAAGCAGGCGCCAGAAGACGATAGTGTAACAGGCCCCCGCGAGGGCGCACAAGGCGAAGAAGGAGGCCCAGCCGGTGACGCGCACGCGCAGCGGCCAGGCGATCAGCAGGAGCGCGACGGCTCCCGCCGCCGCGGGAACGGCCGTCTCCTCGATGAACCGCGTCCACGACAGATGCAGGAGCTTCTCGTGGACGGCGGTGGCCAACGCGAACGTGGAGAGCGCCTGCGCGGCCATGCTCCCGAAGGCGGCCCCAAGCAGGCCCCAGCGCGGAATCATCCACGGCCACAGCGCCAGGCAGACCAGCGCCTGAAGCCAGGCCGCCGCCGAAACCCACCAGCCGTCGCGGCGGCCGGCCGCGACGGAGACGGGCAGGTAGGAAAACAGCGCGAAAGTCTGCGCGGCGACGAGCAGGCGCGCCGGCCACACCGAGGCGTCGCCGAAGCTGCCCCCGAGCCACAACGAGAGGAACTGCGGCATCAGGCAGAAGAGGAGCGCGTACGCCGGGACGAGCAGGCCGGCGAGGACGCGCGAGGCGCGCAGATACAGCCGCGCCGGAGTCTCCGGATGCTCGTCTTCGGCGAGCCCCCCCATGACCGGGACCAGCGCGGCGGACGCGGTCGCGGGAAGGGTCTGAACGCGCGAGAGCACGGACGCCGGGACCGCGTACAGGGTGAACTCCGACATGCCGCGCAAGCCGGCGACGAAGGCGCGGTCGAGCTGGCCGCTGACCATCTGCGCCAGCGCCGCGGGCCAGAAGCCGATCGAGTAGTTCCAGAAATGCCGGAAGGACATGTGACCCCCGGCCCCGCGCACGGTCCGCCGCGCGCGGACGACGCCGTAGAGGCAGAACCCGGCGACCAAGGCGTGCACGGCGACGAAGCCGGCCGCCGCGGCGCCGAGACCGCGGCCGACGGAGAGCGCGGCCAGCACGCCGAAGGGGATGAGCACGCCCTGGAGGACCGAGGCCGCGCTCTGCCAGTGGAAACGGTGCAGGCCCTGGAACGCCGCGCCGGCCCACGCCGCCACCGAGGCGAATACGGCGCCGAGCGCGGCCGCACGGATCATCCACGCGCCGTGGGCTTGATAATACTGGGGCACGACGAAGACGCGCACGACGAGCAGGGGCGCCGCGGCCCATAGGACGACCGCTCCGGCGGCCGCGCCGCCGACGATGAGACGGGCGGCGTGGCGCAGGGAGTCGTCCAGGGCCCCCCCCTTGTCCTCGGCATGAGCCTGGGCGGCGAAGCGCACGAGCCCCGCGCCGGCGCCGAAGTGCAGGGCGCCGATCCAGCCCGCGGCCGCCTGCATCAGGAGGTAGAGGCCGTATGCTTCGACGCCGAAGCCGCGGACGAGGCGAGGGATGACGAGAAGATTGATCGCGGCGACCGCGCCCTGGCCCGCGAGGCCCCAGCCGACGTTGCGCGCGAAGCGTTCGCCGCGGCTCATGTTAAATCGTCCATGTAAATGGCCAGCAGCCGTTCGACGGTTCGGGACATGGCGTACTTTCCCTCGGCCTCCGTTCTGGCCGCGGCTCCCAGACGCGCTCTCAATTCGCAGTCGCTCCCGATCCGCCGGATCAGCTCTTTCGCCGCCGCCTCGTCGTCCGCCTGGAACAACAGGCCCGTGTCCTCATGGACGATCGTTTCCTTCGTGCCGCCGACGGCGCTCGCCAGGATCGCGGCGCCCGAGGCCATGGCCTCGAGCAGGGAATTGCTCAAGCCTTCCGAAACCGACGGCAGGACGAAGACGTCGGCCGCCGCGTACAGCGGCGCCGTATCTTCGACGGGCGGCATGATCTTCAGACGGCCGAACGACGCGGACGCGAGGTCCTCCAGTTCCGGCTTATCCGGCCCCTCTCCTACCAGGATCAAGACCGATTCCTTACCTTGGACCGCCTCGTCCCACACCCGCGCGAACCAGGGCAGGCGCTTTTCCGCGGACAGGCGGCCGGTATACAGGAAGACCGTCCCGCTCCAATCCAGGCGCTCGCGCAGCGCCGCTCGTTCGGCCGGGGACACGGGCTTGAACCGGGCCGCGTCGACCCCGTTGGGCAGGACTTCGACCCGGGCGCCGGGCAGATGCTCGCGCGCCTCCTCGGCGAGATCGGGAACGACGGCGAGAAAGCGCGGCGCGAGCAGGGTCAGCAGGCGAAGCTTGAGGCGTCCGAGGGAGGAGCGGGAGGAAACCGCGAGCTCGCCGATGCCGCGGCCTCCCCCGAGCTTGACCACCACGGGCTTGCCGAGCAGGCGCCCAGCGACGGCGGCGGCCAAGGCGGGCGAGCCCGCCAGATGCGCGTGAATCGCGTCGTAGTCCGCCTCGTGCTTGAGCAGCCAGCCCAGCGCGCCGAACAGAAACGAAAGCGAATCGAGCGCGCCCGTCCCCAACACGGGAAGACGGCGGACATCCACGCCGCGGACCGTCTCGCGCCCGGGAAGACCGCCGAGCCGGCGCGTGAGCACCCGCACCCGCGCGCCGCGCGCGCCCAAGGCCCGCGCCAGCTCGAGCGCCTGGCTCTCCGCGCCGCCGACGGCCGGCCAGAAGCCGGCGCTGACCATCACGACGCGGGGCGCGCCGCCCATCAGGGATTCCTGCGGCCGAGGACCCCGGGCTTGGGCACGAGTCCGTGCGGCAGCACGTTGAGCACCGCGAAGCCCTCCTCTTTGAACCAGGCGAGGAGCTCTTCCTTGGTGTGGTGCCACTGATACGGGGGAGAGATCCAGTCGAAGTTCTCGATCAGGCGCACGCGGAAGCGCGGATCGACGGAGAACGTGAGGTACTTGAGGCCCGGAACCGCCCCGAGCCAGGTCAGCGGATAGCACAGCGCGTAGACGAGGGGCACCGGCAGGCGCGTGGTGAAGACGCGGACGGCGTCGCTGACGACGTGGCGGATCAGCACGATCCACCACGCGAGGCGGCGGTGCTCCGCGATCCATTTCTTCTCCGGCTTGAGCGGGTTGGAGGCGAAGTCGGCGAAGCGCCCGGCCTTGCCGTACAGCCAAACCGACAACAGGCCGCGCGGCTTGACCAGGGCGGAGACGGCCTTGAACGCGGCGCGCGTGTCGGCGGTGTGATGGAGGACGCCCTGGCTGTACGCGGCGTCGAAAACTCCCTTCTTGAACGGCGGCCTCAGGAGATCGCCCTCGACGGGATGCAGCCGCGGCTGGGTCCTGGCCAGCTCGGCCACCCGCTGGAGGCTTTCCGACATGTCGACGGCGACGACCTCGGCGCCGAGCGAGAGCGCGACCGCGCTGTAGCGTCCCATGCCGCAGCCCGCGTCCAGGACGAGCTTTCCGGAGAGCTCGTGCGGCGGCAGCATCGTCTCCTCGAGCCAGATCTCCTTGTCCCCCGCCAGGGAGCCGGGGTAGCGCAGCCACTCCCAGCCGAAGGCCTCGCGGGTCTTGCTCGTCGCGCGCGCCACGGGATCGGGCGGACGCAGACGCGGCACGCCGTCGCGCACCGGGTACTCCCGCGCGCAGAGCTTGCAGGCGAGCGTCGCGTCCTCGACCTCGGCGTCGTGGCGGGGATAGGCTTCCAGGACGGAGAACTTGAGGTCGCCGCCGCAAACCGGGCAAGCCAGGACGCCGAGCAAGGAGAGCTTCACCGGCCGGTCTCCTCGCGCAGACGCGACAGCGACACGCCTTCGCGGGACAGGAAGAGCAATCCGGTGACGGTGACGATCAGATACATGACCATGTGCGTGACCAGGGCGTAGGCCAGGGCCGCGTGCGGCGCGGCGCCGAATTTCCCGACCACCGAGGCGACCGCCGCCTCGAACGTGCCGACCGCGCCGGGAGCCGCGGGCAGGGCCGAGGCCGCCCCGGCCCAGGACAGCGTGAGGACCGCCCGCGGATAATCCATGATCCCGCCCAGGCCGAGAGCGTAGGCGCCGGCCCAATACACGGCCGCGTCGACGGTCCACAACGCCAAGGACAAGACGGCGGCCTGGGCGGCGGCCGCGGGCGAGCGCAGCACCGCGGCGCCCAGCGCCAGCTGTTCGACGAAGCCGTGAAGCTTCGGCCAGCGGCGCAGAAAGCGCTCGAGCCGCCCGCCCTCCGCGAGGGAGCTCTCCGCCGCGGCGAGGACGACGAGCGCGCCGAGCGCGCCGGCCAGGAGCAGGGAAGCGCCCCGCGCGACGGCCGCCGGCACGATGTCCGGAACCAGCGCCGCCGCGCCGAGGAAGATCGTCAGCAGGGCCGCCACGTCGAGCGCGCGCTCGATCGCGACGCTGGCCAAGGAGGCCGCGAGCGGGATGCCCAGGCGGCGCGCGGCCAGTCCGGCGCGCGCGAGCTCGCCCAGGCGCAGGAGCAGGACGTTGTTCACCGCCAGGCCGATCGCCTCGAGCTTGAGCAGGTCCCAGAGCGGGGCCGGCGTCGCGCGCGCGCGGGAGAGCAGGACGCGCCAGCGCGCCGCGCGCACGAGCAGGTCGAGGTAGGAAATCGCCGCCATCGGGAACAGCCACGCCCAGCGCGCCTCGGCGAGCGCCTCCCGCAGCTTCTCGAACTCCACGCCGCGCAGAGCCAGCCATAAAAAGAGAGCGGTCACGCCGAAGGCCGCGGCCGCCGACAGACGGCGCTTGTTCACGCGGCCTCCCGGGCCATCAGGCCCAGCCACAGCGCCCAGGCGGCGGCCGTGAGGGCCGCGAGCGGGAACCAGAACGTCGGGACGAATTCCAGACGCAGATCGAGCGAGACCGTCCCCGGGGCCAGCGGCACGGCCTGGAACGCCGGACCCCACGCGGCTATCGCGGCCGGACGTCCGTCGAGCAGCGCCCGCCAGCCCGGCCAACGCGTCTCGGCCAAGGACACCGCCGACGCGCCCGCGGGCACCGCTCCGGCGACGCGCCAACGCTCCGGGCGCTCGATGGCGAGCACGGGATCGGGGCGGAGCCGGCGGCCCCGGGAATCGACGAAGACGGCCAGCGGCCAGGCGTCGGGGTTGCGCGCGAGTCCGGCGGGAGTGAGCGCAGTCGTCACGCCGGCGCGAGCGGCCGCGGGAGACCGCCAGCGCGACACGTACACGCGGCTGGAATCCGCCGCCGGGACGCCTTCGGCCTCGGCCGCCCAGACGGCCGCGCTCGCGGGATAGAACGCGTCGTAGCCGTTGGCGTTGCGGATGCGGTAGACGATCATCTTGTTCGGGTTGGCCAACTCGGGCGTCGTGAGCGCCCGCTCAGGCCGCGCCCCCAGCTCGGACGCGGCGGAATTCGTCATGACGTAGCGCCGCGCGCGCGCGGAGCGCAGGAAAGGCGCGTCCCACAGGGCGAGTTCGGCGAAGACGAGCAGCGGCAGGACCGCCAGAGCTCGCGCGCGGCGCGGATCGGCGGCCGCGGCCCGCGCTCCGGCGCCGGCGAGGAGCCAGAGTCCCCACAGGGCGAGGAAGGACCAGCGCGCGGGCGTGCGCAGATAGGAGAAGCCCGGAAGGCCGAGCAGGCGGCCGAGCGGTCCGTTCGCCCCCAAGGCGAGCAGAATCCCGGCCGCGACGAGCAGCAGGGCTCCGGGACGCGCCCGGGAGCGCAGCGCCGTCCAAGAGGCCAAGGCGAGCGGCAAAACACCGAGCCACACGCCGCAGCTCTCGTAGAAGACGGACGCGGGTTCGTCCCAGATCCCGTTGAGCGGGGTGCCGAACGCGCCCGGTGACAGCCAGGTCAGCAGCGCCCACGGCGACAGCGAGTAGGACGAGACGAACTCCGCCGGCCAACCGGAGCGGTTCGAGCCGCGCAGGAGCTCGAGCATGGGGACCCACTGCACCGCGGCCAGCGCCAGCGCGCCCGCCGCGCCCGCGGCGAAGCGCCGCGCCAACGCCGCCCGCTCCGGACGCGGCGCCGCCCACAGCGCCATGGCCGCGGCGTTGACGAGCAGGAACTGGGGATGTCCGGAAAGGAACTGCATGGCCCAGGCCGCCGCGAGCAGCGGAGCCCCGCCGAAAAGCCAGGCCAGCCAGGTCCACGGCGCCCAAGACAGCGAGGCGACCAAGGTCGGGATGCCCGCGGTCACGCGATAGACGAGGAACGGCGAGAGCGCGTAAGCCGCGGCGAGAGCCCCGGCTCCCGCGCGAGGCAGGCGCGCGGCCCGCGCCAGAAGATAGGCGCCGCAGCCCCCCCAGAGCAGATGCAGGATCTGATCCCAGACGAGCGCGGTCATGACGGGGAACAGGAAGCCCAGGATCGACGCGGGATAGAACAAGACGCTTTGGGGGTTGGCCGCGTGAGGAACGCCGAGAAGGACGTAGGGATTCCAGAACGGGAGCAGGCCCGACGCCAGCGAGGCCGCTGTGTGGTGGCGCAGGGGCCAGTGGTAGGCGTAGAGATCGCCGTGGTTGAAGAAGGCGCGGCCGGAGACGGCCCAGACCGGCGCGGTCAGCGCGAGCACGAGAGCCGCGAGGGCGGCGGCGACGAGGAAATCACGGCGCGTCACGAGAGGCTCCCGAGGGAGGACGCGCGATGATACCAAGACGCCGCGAAGGCCGCCAGCGCGGCGCACGTGAGCAGCAGGCCGGCGGCGAAGGACGCGGGCTCGTAACGCCAGCGGATCGTCCACGGACCCTCGGGCGTCTGGATCTTCTGGAAGGCGCCCAGGGCGGGCAGGATCTCGGCGCGTCGCTCGCCCCCGGGCGTGACGAGACGGGCGGTCCAGCCGGGGTAGAGGGGTTCGGCGGCGAACACCCAGCCGGCGCCTTCCCCCGAGGTCTCGAAGCGGTCCTCGCGCGCCCGGCTCTGCGCCAGCGGCGTCCCCAACGGCGGCGGCGTCGCGGGCCACTGCGCGGGCAGCGAGTCGCCGGAGCGCGGCGACAGCTTCCAGATCAGGGCCGAGGGTCCTTTGCGGCGCGAGATCGCCCACAGGGCACCCCCCTCCGGCTCGAGCCGCGGAGAGGCCGGCGTCGAGGGCGTGAGCAGGCGCGAGGCGCCGATCCAGGGCATCCAGCCCGCGGCCGCGTCGGCGCTGGGCAGGCTCAGCAGGGCATCCATGACGGCGTAGGACGAGGCGGGCACAAGGGGCTCGCCGAAGTTGGCCGCGGAACGCAGGCGGTACGGAGCGTTGGTGAGCCCGTAGAGCCGCTGCTTCCAGTCGAAGACGTCCGCGCCTTTCGACGCCTGGAGCGCCTTGGGCGAGATCAAATAGCGGCCGCCGTCGAGGCTTTCCTGCATGGCGCGCGCGAGCGGCCCGGCCTGGACGAAGATCGAGCGCGGCGCCAAGGGGGTGGCGGAGCGTCCGAGCGCGAGCAGCTCGAGCCCGCAGACGAGCACGAGCGCGGGACCGAAGCGCCGGGAGGAAAAGCCCGCCGCCGCCAGAGCGGCGAGCGGCAGGAAGGCGATGTAGGACAGATTTCCGGGATAACGCACGAAGCGCAGGACGCCGACCTCGCGCCACAGGGCCGCGGAGGCGGGATTCGTCGAGCCGAGGATGAGCGCGGCGACCGCCCCGAGCGCCGCGAGCAGGACGGCCGCGCGGCGGCGCGGCAAGACGGCGGCCCCCGCGGCGACGGCGAGGAGCCCGGCCGCTCCCAGGTACACGCACTTCCACCAATCGATCGCGGGATGGAAGCGGTCCAACCCCGTCGCCAACGGACCGATCCACTGCAGAAAGTCGCCGGGAGCGAAACTCCAGGTCATGGCCTCGTCGAGGCCGACCCCGGCCGCGCGGCGCGAACGCGCGGCCAACTCGAGCCCGGGCGCGAGCTGGACGGCCGAAAGCGCCAGCGCTCCGGCGCCCGCCGCGGCCCAGCCGCCCAAAGCCCCCGCCCACGACGCGCGACGCGAGCCCGCCGCGAGGGCGAGCGCCCACGCGGCCGCGGCGCAGCCCGGAATGAAGGTCGGGTAACCCGCGAGAGCCATCAACGCCAGCACGAGGGCGAGACCCGCGGGCCGGCGGAAGAAGAGCGCCAGTCCGGGCGCCCACGAGAGAACCGCGAGATGATTCAAGAACGGCAAGCGGGCGATCATCAGGCCGCCGAAGGCGAAGATCAGCGCGCCGCCCGCGCTCGCGCCCCAGGACACGCGCCAGGAGCGCAGCCACAACGCGCAGAGCCACGCCGCGGCGAACAGGTGCAGAGCCTGGAACAAAGCCGTCGCCGTAGCGAAGCCGAAGAAATAGAAGAAGACGGTCGGCGGATAGAACAATCCGCCCTGCATCGCGCCGGCCATGGGCATGCCGAAGTACAGGGACGGCTCCCACAGCGGCGCGCGTCCGGACGCGACGAGCATGGCCGGGGCCGCGCGCCAGCCGTGATGCAGGTAAGTGAGATCGCCCCAGAACACGGTGAGCCCGCGCGCCCAGGCGCCTCCGAGAAGAGCGACGATCCCGGCCGCGAGGAAGGCGGCCACGAACGCCTCGGGCGGGACGCGGCGCGCGGCGTTCATCGGCCCCCGCCCGCGAGCGCCTCGAGCAAGGCGCGGTTGGAAGCCCGGTAAGGATCGAGCCGGATCGCGCGTTCGAGATGCGCGGCGGCTTCGGCCGGCGGTCCTCCGCGGGCGAGGACGAGCTCGGCGCGCGCGCGAGCGGCCTCGGGATGCGCGACGAGCGACTCGGACGCGGCGAGCTTCTCCTCCGCCGCGGCCGGCCTCCCTTCCCCCGCGTCGAACATGGCCGTCGCGCGCAGGCGGTCCGCGGCCCACGAGCGGTTCACGAAGAAGACGCCCGCCCCGCAGGCGAGGAGAACCGCCGCGATCAGAGGCGCCCGCGCGCGCAGGGGCACGTTGACCGAGCGGCCCGGCTCGGGCGCCGCCAGCGCGACGCAGGCGCAGAAGAGCCAGAACACCCCGGGCACCGACAGCGCGTAATCGCCGAGCCCGTGCAGCAGGGCCGCGACGGGTCCGACCCGGCGCGCCTGGGGAGCGGGCAGGAGAACGGCCGTCAGGCCGCCCAGCCACAGCAGGACGTAAGCCCACCCGCGCTCGGCGGCGGTCTCCAATACGTGCTGATGCGCGAAGAGCGTCATCAGCTCCGGCTTGCGCTCGACGTAGGCGGGAAACGCGTAGGCGAAGGACCCGGGACCGAGGCCGAAGGCGGGCGCGTCCATGGCCATGCGCCACGCCGCTTCCCACCACACGACGCGGTGCTCGATCCCGGGCGATTGCAGCTTCGCGTACGAGGCGATCAACGCGACGAAGCCGGCCGCCGCGCCGAGCCAGAAGGCGGCCGGACCGACCGCGCGGCGATGCAGCGCGAGGGCGATCGAGAGGCCCAGCCACGCCCCCACCGAGCGCGTCCACCACAAGCACAGCACCAGTCCGGCGGCGAGGGCCCAATCGCGGGCGCGGACGGCGAACGGCAGCAGGAGCAGGATCACCCCCGCGAACACGTTTTGATTGAGAAAAGCCGCCGCCGGACGCGTCTGCCCGTTCAGGCGCTGATGAAGGGCGATCAGGAGCAGCACCCAGGCCGCGGCGCGCACGGCGCGCTCGAAGCGCGAGCGCCCCTCGGAATCGAGCAAGCCCGCCAGCGGAATCAGCGCCAGGCCGGCGAGGCCGGCCCTCCAGGCCGGCAGCGCATAAGCCGGGACGGGGCTCAGGACGGCGGAGACGGCGGAGAGCGCCGCCAGCGCCGCGGCCCACGGCAGCAGGCCCGGAGCGGGCTTGGGCAGCCAGCCGGAGGCCAGGCGCGCGCACAGCCAGACCGCGAGCGAGGCCAGGAGGACGAGCAGAACGAGCGACTGGGCCCAGAGATCCCACGCCCCGCGCAGGAGCAGGCCCGAGGCGACGACCGTCCCGACGAGGGCGGCGATCACCTCTCCCTTATTCGGGCAGGACTCTCGTCGTCACGAAGATCAGGAGCTCCGCGCGGACGCGGGTCTTGGTCTTCTTCTTGAACAGCCAGCCGAGGACCGGGATGTCCCCGAGCAGCGGCACCTTCGAGATGGTGTCCTGCATCGTGTCGGTGATGAGGCCGCCGATGACGATGGTTTCGCCGTCGCGCACCAGCACGGTGGTGTTGGCCGTGCGCGCGTCGACCGCCGGAGCGCCGGTCTGGGTCGAACCGGCCGCCGTCGCCGACGGCTGGCTGATGTTGGGGTTCACCTGCAGGGTGATGCGCCCGTCCGCGTTGATGCTCGGCGTCACGGTCAGCTGGATGCCGGTCGTCACGTAGGAGACGGTCTGCGTCTGCACGCCGGTGGAGGCGACGTTCGACGTCACGTACGGGATCTGCGTCGTGACGTTGATGTTGGCGGGCTGGTTGTTGAGCGTGGCGATCTTCGGCTCGGAGAGGATCTTCGCCTTGCCCTCGGAAGCCGCCGCGGTGAGGGTCGCGTTGAGGATGAAGTTGTTCGTGATGCGGCCGAACGTGAACGCGCCGAACACGCGGTCCGCGGCGAGCGCCACGCCGGTGCCGCGGCCGGACGCTCCCGCGCCGACCGTGGTGACGGTGTTCTGGTCGAGCGGCGCCCGGGTGGTTCCGCCGGCGCTGGCCGGCGGGGTCGTCGTGCCGAGCAGCGTCTGGCCCTGCTGGCCGCCGATGCGTCCCTGCTGGACGCCCTGGTAGTCCCACTGCACGCCGTAGTTGAGGCCGGAGTTGGCGTTGATCTCCACGATCTTGGACTCGATGAGGACCTGGCGCGGACGGGCGTCCATCTGCGCGATCAGGTTCTCCGTCGAGAGCTGGCCCTCGAGCGAGTCGGTCACGATCAGGGAGTTGGTCTTGGAGTCCGCGGTGGAGTTGCCCACGCGCCCCTCCGCCGTGCGCACGGCGTCGATGGTGGCCTTGACCTCCATCGCCTTGGCGTAGTTGAGGACGTAGACCTTCGTGATCGCGGTGGAGGTGGTCCGCTGCTTCGTGAGTTCGGCGGGCGTGATCACGCGCAGGATGTTGTCGCCGACTTGATCGGTGGTCAGCTTCATCATGGAGAGCACGGTGCGGAACGCCTCGTTGAACGGGACGTTGGTCAGGTGCAGGGTCAGGGTGCCCGACACGTCGGAGCCGAAGACCACGTTCACGTTCGCCTTGGCGGCCATGAAGCGCAGGACGTCCCGGATGTCCGCGTTGTCGAAATCGACGGTGGGCATGTTCTCGCGCGGGAGGCGGCTCATGATGTCGCGGAAGATCCGGCCGCCGGGCTGGCGCGGTCCGCGCTCCCAGTCCTCCGTCTCGCCCGACTCGTCCGACTTGACCTTCGTGATGTCCGAAGCCTGGGCCGAAGCCGCGAGCTCGGTCGACATCGTGCTCTCGAGACCGGCGCGGCGCATCGCCTGCGCCGCGGTGATGTTGATGCGCGGCTTGGACTTGGGCGCCGCCTCGGGCGCCGGCGCGGGGGCGGCGGCGGGGAGTTCGGCGCTCGGAACGACCTTCATGGCGGGCGCGGCGGCGAGCTCGGCGCTGGAGACCACCTTCATCGCGGGGGGCGGCGGCGCCGCGGGCTTGGCCGCGGCGGCGCGCTTGGCGACGACCGGCTTGGGAGCGGGCGCCGGAGCCGCCTCGGACTGCTTGGGCTCGTCTTCGACGGAGCCGACGAGTTGGACGCTCAGGCCGCCGGGAACGGTGCCGACCTTGTAGCCGGCCATCTTCACGAGATCCATGACCACGCGGGTGATCAGCCGCGGAGATTTCTCGAATTGGCTCGAGCGCACGCCGGCCAGGAACTGGCCCTTGCCCTTCATGGACTGGGTCGGACCCTCGTGCTTGACGTCGAGCAGCTCCATGACCAGACGGGGCGGGGTCTGCGTGAGAAAGCTGTTGTAGAGGACGGAGGTGCTGAGCTTGATCGTGACCATATCGTCGGCCACGTCGATGCCCTGAAAGCTGGCGGGGGCCGGAGCCGCGTCCGCGGCCAGCGCCGGAACGGAACCCATGGGGAAGGCAAGGATGGCGGCCAGCGCCGAGGCGAGGGCCTTCTTCGGATATCGGTTGATCATAGATTCTCCGCCGCTACGGCTGCTTCTCCTTGTCTTCTTCTTCGCCGAGGCGGAACACCTGGACGTCCTTGTCCGCGGTGACCAGCTCGACGGTCTTCTGCTTCAGCTTGACGCTCCCGGTGATTCCGGGAACGGGCTTGTTGCGTTCGTTGTAAAGCTTGCCGCCGCGCAGGATGTAGGTCCCGCCCGTCTCGGCCGTAAACAGCGCGAAATCCGTCTTCGCGTCCTTCATGATGCCCCGCAGAAGCATGCCGTGGATGTCGACGAGCTCCGGTCCGCCGTCCTCCGCCTTCGTCTCGGCGCGGCGCGACGCGCCGCCGCCCATCGTCGCGGGCAGGAAGGGATCGCGCGAACGGTCTCCGGTATAGATGCTCCCGACGGTCTGGGTGGACACCGAGACCTTGGCCGCCGCGGTGGACGCGGCCACGGCCGGCGACGGCGCCGGCCCCGCCAGGGCGGGGCCGGCCGTCGCAATGAGTAAAACGAGGGCGTGGGCGATCATCCTTTGTACTGGTACGAAAGCAGAGTGAACGTCACCGTCATCTCGCCGGCGGGGTCGGCGGTCGGATAATTGATGTTCGAGACGTTGAAGATGCGCTCCTCCAGCGACAAAGCGGCGAAGAAACGGCCCAGATTATGGTAGCTGCCGCGCACCGACAGCGGGTACTGAAGCTCGATGAAGTAGGTCTGGCTGCGCTGCGGACCGGGAGTGAAGCTCGTGATCACGACCCGGTTCTTCTGGGCCAGGGCGGAGATCGAGAGCAGGATGTCGGGCACGGACTTGGTCTTCGGCAGGCGCTTCTCGGCCTCGATCGCCCGCTCGTTGAGGCTGGCGATCTCGGCCTGCAGGCGCTCCAGGCGCGCGGCCTGCTGCTTGGCCTTGGCGATCTTGGCCTCGATCTCCTCGATCTTCTGCGCCGCCTCGGCCTTGGCCTGAGCGATCGGCAGCCAGAAGAACTTCACGTAGACGAAGCCCAGCACCGCGGCGAAGAAGACGCCGGCCGCGATGGTCTGCTGCTGCTGCTTCGAAAGCTGGATTGCCATGTTATTTGCTCGTGTACTGGGCCGTGAGCGCGAAGTTGTAAGACGCGCCGGCGCTGCTCACCGCGCCGAGTTCGACCATCGCGAATTTCGGATTCTTCTCGAGCGTCTTGATCCAGGCGGCGATGTCCTCGTTGCTGTTGCCGACCGCCGAGATCGTCAGCTTGATCGTGCCGGGAGCCTGCGCCGCGGTCTGCATCGCCATCACGCGCACGCCGCCGGGCACGCTCTTGGCGAACTCGGACATGAAGATCGGGTAGAACGCGCGGCCGAGAAGCAGGTCCTCGATGACGTTGAGGCGGGCGCGCACCGCGGCGGCGGCCTTCTCGAGCTCCTCGACCTGCTTGACGACGCGATCGAGCCGCTTGAGCTCCGCCTCGTCCGCGGCGAGGGTGATCTCGAGCGCGTGCTTGCCGTACCAGTGGCCGAAGGAGACGACGACGAGGACCAGCGCCAGCAGGCTGCCGAGCACCGCGCCCTGCAGAAGCAGCTGGCGCTGCCGGGCCTTGGCGAGAATGTCACCGGGAACGAGGTTGACCTTGATCATGGCCTATTCCCAGTCCCTGTTCTGCCGGAGCGCGAGGCCGGCCGCGACGCCGAGAGCGGGGGCGATCTCCTCGGGCACGCTTTCGCCGCCCTTCGCGAACACGAAGGGATTGAGCACCGAGACCGGAACCTTGAGCTCCTGAGCCAGGTGCTTGTCGAGATTCTTCAGGCGCGCGCTGCCGCCCGACAGCATGATGCGGCCGATGGAGCGGTCGGGTCCCTGCGACAGATAGAAGTCGACGGAGCGGTGCACCTCCGCGACGAGGTCGCGGGCCACCTGCCCGACCGCCTGCGAGACGCCCAGGCCGTCGCGGTCGCCGTCGGCGAGCGCCTTCTCCTTCTCCGCCGGATCGACGAAGATCCCGCGGGAGTGCTTGAGCTCCTCGGCCTTGGCGGCGTCGCACTGGAAAGCCTTCATGACGGCCTTCGTCATCGTGTTTCCGGAAATGAACATGTCGCGCACGACGCGAGTGACGCCGTTCTCCACGATCGAGAGATTGGTCACCATGTGCCCGATGTTGAGGTAAAGAGTGGCGCCGGGGCCTTCCTTGCCGTCCTTCGTCTTGTCGTGGACGTTCTCCAGGGCGAAGCTGTCGACGTCCATGATCGTCGGCGACAGCCCCGCGCCCTGCAGGATCTCCAGGCGTCCGGAGATGAGGTCGCGCTTGGCCGCCACCAGCACCGTCTCCATCTTCTTCTGGCCGTCTTCGACGATCTCGCTGAGTATGTGGAAGCCCAGCTGGACCTCGTTGATGTCGAAAGGGATGAAGGGCTCGGCCTCGGTGGCCAAGGTCGACATGAGCTCGCTCCGGGTCAGGCGCGGAAACTTCACGTAGCGCACGATGACCGAGTTGCCCGACAGCGCGGTCGAGACTTCCTTGACCTTGATGCCCTTCTCGATGAAGAAGGCGCGCAGGCTGTTGATGATCGCCGTCTTCTTCTCATCGGGGCCCGCGTCCACCTTGGCGCCCAAAGGAAGGTTGCCCCAGGCCTTGAGCTGGCAGACGCCGGCCTCGACCTTGAACAGGACGACCTTGATCGAATAGGAGCCGACGTCGACCCCCACCACGTCCTTGGGGCCTAGGAACATCTCGGCGAGCCCTTTCAGGGCGCCGAGCTTCTCCTTGACCTGTTCGATCTTGGGCATTTCTCTCCTGTTCTTACGGCGTATCCCGCCGGGCGCCCATGAAAAAGCGCCGACGCCCCCCCGCATTTCCCGGGAGGTCGGACTCGGCGCATGACTTTGCGGCTCGGATTTATAACAGGTTTGCCTATTCTTGTCAATACCTCCCGGGAAACTCGCGCCGAACTCCCGTTTCCCGACGGGCGATTTGATATAATTTAAGGATGAAGTCCCTGCTGTTCGACTATGGGGGGACCCTCGACGCGGACGGGACTACCTGGCTCGAACGCTTCTACCCCATTTATAAGGAAGCCGGTCTAGACCTCCCCCGGGAACGCTTCGACCGGGCCTTCTACGACTCGGACGACAACCTTCACCTGCGCCACCAGCTCAAGGGGCTCGACCTCGGCCAAACCGTGCGGCTGCAGGTCGCCGACGTCCTCAAGACCGTCGCGCCGGAACGCATGGACCTGGCCGCGCCGGTGGCCGACCGTTTCACCGCGGATTGCCGCGCGCAGTTCGCCCGCCTCAGGCCCGTGCTGGAGCGCCTGGCCGCGCGCTACCGGCTCGGGATCGTCTCCAACTTCTACGGCAACCTCGACGGGATCCTGGCCGCCGAAGGACTGCGGCCTCTTTTTTCCGTGGTGGCGGACTCCGGCGTGCTCGGGGTGACCAAGCCCGACGCCGGCATCTTCCTGCACGCGGCGAAGGCCTGCGGGGCCGAACCGCCCGAGTGCGTGATGGTCGGAGACTCGATCAAGCGCGACATCGCGGGCGCCGCGGGCGTCGGCATGAAGAAGGCCCTGATCTCGGCCGCCAAGGCGAAGCCGTCGGCCGGGCAGGATTGGACGATTCGATCGGTCATGGAGCTCGAAGGGGTGCTCAAGTGATCCGCGCCGGCATCATCGCCGCCGGGGAGGGCTCGCGATTGAGCCGATTGGCCGTGATCAAGCCGTTGATCCCGGTCGCAGGCAAGCCCCTGATCCATTGGATCGTGGACGGACTCCGCTTCGCCGGCGCCAAGACGATCACCGTGCTCACCAACAGCAGGGGCAAGGCCGTTCCGCCGAGCCTGACCGCGGCCTTCCCCGACGTGGAATTCGATTTCGTCACGGCCGACACGGCGTCCTCGTTCGAGTCGTTCCGCCTGGTGAGCCTCCGGCTCGCCGAAACGGAAGGAGATTTCCTGATCAGCACGACGGACGCCTTGATCCGACGCCCCGACATGGACAAATTCGTCCGCGAATGCCGGGCGGCCAGAGTCGACGCGGGCTTGGCGCTGACGACCTTCATCGACGACGAGAAACCTCTTTACGCCGACGTCGACGAGGTCGGACTCGTCCGCGGCCTCGGGGAGAACGCGAAGACGCGCCGCTTCGTGACCTGCGGCTTGTACTACATGACGCGCGCGGCGGCCTCGCGCCTCCCGGCGGCCGACAAGCACGGCCGCCTGCGCGACTACCTCGGCGAACTGGCCAAGGAAGCTCGCATGGCCGGAATTATTATTTCCAAATCCCTCGACGTCGACCGGCCCTCGGACCTCGTCATGGCCGAACAATTTTTAACCACGGAGACGAAGCGATGAAAGCCCTCGGCATTCTGCGCGAGACCCAGAACTCGCCCGGCCGCGAGTCCGACGACGCCCTGATCCTCAAGGCGGTGATGGACCAGCTCTCGATCCTGAAGACCGAGACCGTCGTCGTGACCCCCGAGGAGTTCGACCGCATGGACACCAAGGGCTTCGATCTGATCGTCCCGATGTGCGAGACCTACCCGCGCCTGATGCGCCTCAAGAAGATCGAGGAGGAGACCGGCGTCGTCGTGGTCAACCCGGCGGACGCCGTGCTCGGCTGCTACCGCACGCGCATGCTCTCCTCCTTCGAGAAGACCCCCGGCCTGAACTATCCTCCGACCGAGGTGCGCCGCACGACGGCCGAGGCCAACAAGACGGCTCCCGCCTACGAGGCGAAGGCCGGCTGGTGGCTCAAGCGCGGCGACGTGCACAACACCTGCGCCTTCGACGTCGTCTTCGCCAGGGACTGGGCCGAAGCCGAGACGATCCGCCGCGAGTTCGAGAGCCGCGAGATCAAGGACCTGGCGATCCAGCGCCACACCGACGGCGACCTCATCAAGTTCTACGGCGTCGGCCCCGGCCAGTGGTTCACCTGGTTCTACCATGATCCCTCCACCGCCCGCCGCCTGCCCTTCGAGATCGAGGACCTGGCTCAGCAGGCCGAGCTCGCCGCGAAGGCCGTGAAGGTCGAGGTGTTCGGCGGCGACGCGATCGTCACGCCCGACGGAAAGATTTATATCATCGACATCAACAGCTGGCCGAGCTTCGCGCGCGTACGCGCCGAGGCCTCGGTCCAGATCGCCCGGCGGCTGCGCCTGCGCTTGCGCCAGGTCGCCGGCAGGAAGGCATAAATGAGCCATTCGACCATGACCGACGCCCCCTATTCCGCCGGACCCAAATCCAAGGCGCTGTTTCAGGAGGAGCAGGAGTTCATCGCTCCGGGCCTCCAGACCATCGCCCTCTACGCCCAGCTCGCCATCGACGGCGGCAAGGGCGCGAACCTCCGCGACGTCGACGGCAAGGAGTATCTCGATCTCGTCGCCGGCATCGGCGTGGCCTCGCTCGGCTACGGCCACCCGGAGTGGGCGAAGGCCGTCGGCGCGCAGGCCGCCAAGTCCGCGGTCGGCTCGTTCACCTCGGCGCACCGCCTCAATTTCCTCAAGACGCTGGCGACGGTCACCCCCAAGGGCCTGACGCGCTGCCAGCTGTACTCGTCGGGCGCCGAGGCCGTCGAGGCCGCGTTGCGCTTGGCCAAGTCCAAGACCGGAAAGTTCGAGGTCGTCGGCTTCTGGGGCGGCTTCCACGGCAAGACCTCCGGCGTCATGGGCCTGCTCAACGACGGCTTCAAGAACGGCTACGGCGCGACCGCGCCCGGCCTGCACCTCTCCCCCTACCCCGACTCGCGCAACTGCCCGTTCGGAACGAAGGGCGAACACGACTGCGGCGCGCACTCGCTGTCCTTCCTGCGCGAGAAGCTCAAGCGCGAGACCACCGGCGCGGTCGCCGCGATCATTCTCGAACCGGTGCAGGGGACGAACGGCAACGTGATCCCGCCCGCCGGCTTCTTCAAGGGCGTGCGCGAGCTGGCCAAGGAGATCGGCGCCCTGTTCATCTCCGACGAGATGATCACCGGCTTCGGCCGCACCGGCAAGATGTTCGGCTGCGAGCACGAGGGCGTGATCCCCGACCTGATGACGATCGGCAAGGGCTTCGGCGGCGGCTTCCCCGTCTCCGGCGTCGTCGCCTCCACCGAGATCGCCTCGGCCAAGCCCTGGGCGAACCCGTCGGGCTCCTCGTCCTCCTACGGCGGCAACCCGCTCGCCTCCGCCGCCTGCGACGCCACGCTCCAGGTTATCCTCAAGGAGAAGCTCGTCGACAACTCCGCCAAGGTCGGCGCGGCGATGCTCGAGAAGCTCCAGCGCATGAAGGCGACCCAGCCGCTGATCGGCTCGGTCCGCGGCCGCGGCCTGATGCTCGGCGTCGATCTGGTGAACCCGAAGGATCAAAAGCCGTTGGACAAAGCCGTTTGCCGTGAAATTTTCGAGGAAGGATTGAAGCGGGGCGTTCTCACGATGGCGTACAACCCGTCTCTGCGCATCAACCCGCCTCTGGTGATCACGGAGGGCGAAGCCCTCAAGGGCCTCGATCTGCTGGGTGAGGCGATGAACGTCGTGTCGCGCCGGAGAGCCCTCTGATCCGGATCAAACGCGTCGCTCTCTGCGGCTTCGGCGCCATCGCCGAGGGGGCTCACTTGCCCGCCCTCAAAGCCGTCGAGGTCGAGGTCGTCGCGGCGACCGATCCGTCGGCGACGCGCCGCGAAGCGGCGCGCAAAGCTCTTTCCGGCAACGCGCGGATCTACGACAATCTGACGGATTTACTCTCTCAAGAAAAGTCGTTGGATGCCGTCGTCGTTTGTTCCCCGCCGAAGTTCCACGCGGACGCGGTCCTCTCCTCCCTTCGCGCGGGCCTCCACGTCCTCTGCGAAAAGCCGCTGACCATGGACCCCGAGGCCTTCGCGCAGATGCGCTCGGAGTCCTCCGTCCGCGGCCTCTGCGTCTACTCCATCAACAACTGGGCCTTCTCCCCGCAGTGGTCCAAGCTCCTCGACGTCGCCGCTTCGGGACGACTGGGCCCGATTCGGCACGCCGAGATCCGCGTCCTCCGCACCAAGCCGTCGGCGTCCGCGCTGCCCGGCGATTGGCGCAAAGACCCCGCCGTCTCCGGCGGCGGCATCCTCGTCGATCACGGCTGGCACAACCTCTACCTCATGCGCCGGCTTCTCGGCGACGAACTGGAACTCGCTCAGACCGTCCTCCAGCCCGCCGGCGCCGTCGACGAGGTCGCCACCGTCCTGCTCAAGGCGCCCGGCGCCTCGGGGACGATCCACCTCTCCTGGCGCGCCGGCGAGCGCTCGAATTCCGCCTTCGTGGCCGGCGAGCGCGGCGCCGCCGAGCTGCGCGACGACTCGCTCACGATCAAGGCGGACGGGACCGAGGAAACGACCCGTTTTTCCGAGAAGCTCTCCGGCGGCTCCGTCCATCCCGACTGGCTCGCCTCCATGTGGGCGTCCTTCGAGGCCGAGTGCGACGGCCGCGGACGCGGCGCGAATCTCGCCGAAGCGGAGTTCTGCCTGAAGGCGATCCGGGCCGCCTACGGCGCGCGGGAGGCGGCTCGTGCCTGACGCGCAGCCGACGTTCTCCCGTTCGATCCTCTGGGTCGCGCACCCGAAACTGCTCTGGCAGCGCGTCGCGGGCCTCTCCGTGCTCGAACGGCAGCTCTTCGCCATCGCCCGCGCGGGCTTGAAGTCCTGCTTCGTCGCCTCGCCCAAGCCCGACGCGGCGGCCGCGGCGTCCCTGCGCCTGCCGCCCGGACTCGAGGTGTCCTGGGTCGACGCGGGCCAAGGCGCGGCCGGCTGCGAGCCCCCCTACATCGGCGTTTCCGCCGATCACTTCGTCCGCGTGGAGACGCTCGCCCACGTCGCGCGCCAATCCTACCCCGAATCGCTCGCCTACGAGGACGCCGCCGGACTCGGCGTGATCCAAGTCGTCCTGCGCCGCGACGACTCGATCGCCCGGCGCAAGGCGCCCCTGCCCGACGGCTCCTACAAGCGCCTCGAAGCGCCGCTGAACCAAGGCCCGATCGTGGACTGGCTGATGGCGTCCGGCCCCAAGCCCCAGGACGGCTTCATGGCCCGGCACTTCGACCGCCATCTCTCGCTGGCGGTCAGCCGCGCCCTGCTCGACACCGGAGTCACGCCCAATCAGATGACCGTCTTCAGCACCTGCCTCGGCCTGACCGGCTCCGCGTTCTTCCTCGGCGACACGCGTCTGGCCTACGTGACCGGGGCCCTGCTCGTCTGGCTCCACTCCGTCCTCGACGGCTGCGACGGCGAGCTGGCGCGGGTCCGCTTCCAAGAAAGCTCCTTCGGCTCCGACCTCGACTTCTGGGGCGACAACCTCGTCCACCTCGCGCTCTTCACCAGCCTCGGCTTCGGCTTCTGGATGGACGGCCACAAGCACACGCTCCTGCTCGCCGGCGTGGCCGACGCGGCGGTGCTGGCCTCGGCCTGGATCGCGTGGACGCACCGCCGCGCGCGCCGCGCCGCCGGGGCGCAGGGTCCCGAGGCGGGAGTCACCGACGAGATCGCCGGAGACGGCCTCGACACGACGCTCTCGCGCGTCGAGAACGCCCTCGCCCAGCGCGACTTCATCTATCTGCTCGTCGTCCTGGCCTTCACCGACATGGTCTACGAGTTCCTCTGGGCCGCCGCGATCGGCGGCGTCCTCTATTTCGCCGTCATGATGTATCTCAGGAGAGTCAATCACAATGAACAAGCACGACAACCGCATCCGGCCCGCTAAGGGCAAGCTCGGCGTCCTGCTCCCGGGCATGGGGGCGGTCTCGAGCACCTTCATCGCGGGCGTGGAGCTGGCGAAGAAGGGCCTCGGCAAGCCGATCGGCTCGGTGACGCAGCTGCAGACGATCCGTCTCGGCAAGCGCTACGAGAACCGCTCTCCCCTGATCAAGGATTTCGTGCCGCTCGCCTCGCTCGAGCAGCTCGTGTTCGGCGGCTGGGACCTGTTTCCCGACGACATGTACACGGCGGCGATGAAGGCCGCGGTGCTGACCCCCGACATGCTCGCCCCGGTCAAGAAGGAGCTCGAGGCGGTCAAGCCGATGACGGCGGTCGCCGACGCCAAGTACATCAAGAACCTCGTGCCGACCCACGCGAAGAAGGGCAAGACCAAGATGGACCTCGCCCAGCAGGTCATCGCCGACATCGAGTCGTTCAAGAAGAAGAACGGCTGCGACCGCGTCGTCATGCTGTGGTGCGGCTCGACCGAGCGCCTGCCCGAGGACGCGGCGTGCCACGAGGACATCGAGTCGCTCGAAAAGGGCCTGCGCGAGAACGACCCGGCGATCCCGCCGTCGATGATCTACGCCTACGCGGCGATCAAGACGGGCGTGGCGTACGGCAACGGCGCGCCGAACCTTTCCGCCGACATCCCGGCCCTCGTCGAGCTCGCGGAGCAGACGCAGTCGCCGATCTGCGGCAAGGACTTCAAGACCGGCCAGACTTTGATGAAGACCACGCTCGCCCCGATGCTCAAGGCGCGCATGATCGCGCTCAGCGGCTGGTACTCGACGAACATCCTCGGCAACCGAGACGGCGAGGTGCTCGACGACCCGGGCTCCTTCAAGACGAAGGAAAAGTCGAAGATGTCGGTCCTCGACACCATCCTCGAGCCGGAGTCCTACCCCGAGCTCTACGGCAAGTTCCACCACAAGGTCCGCATCGACTACTACCCTCCCCGCGGCGACGCGAAAGAGGGCTGGGACAACATCGACATCCGCGGCTGGCTCGACATGCCGATGCAGATCAAGGTGAACTTCCTCTGCCGCGACTCCATCCTCGCCGCGCCGCTGTGCCTGGACCTGGTCCTCTTCCTCGACCTCGCCAAGCGCGCCGGCCTCAAGGGCATCCAGGAGTGGCTGTCGTTCTACTTCAAGTCCCCGCAGTGCCGCGAGGACCTCAAGCCCGAGCACGACATCTTCATCCAGCACCTCAAGCTCAAGAACACGCTGCGCGTGCTCATGGGCGAGGAAGTGCTCGATCACTCGGGCCTCGACTACTACGACCCGTCCAAGACGGCGTCCGCCGCCCCGGCTCCCAAGCCGGCCGCCAAGAAGGGCAAGAAGGTCGCCGCCGGCCGCTAGACGAAACGGACGGCCCCATATATCGCATTGCGATACATGGGGCCGTTTTCGTTTCTGGGCCGCGAATAAGCCTTCATCCGGCCGCGCGGGGGCCCGTCGCCCCAGGAGACCGGCGCGCAGTCGGGCTACACTGAAGGCATGCACACATTCATCCTCGTCCTCGCCGCGTCGTTCTTCGCCTCTCCCGCCTCCGCCCAGGTCCGCGCCCAGACGACGGCCGCCGTCGCCTGGTCCGGACCCGTGGGGGCCGCGCTCGCCGCCGCCGGGCTGAACCGCGTCTCCTCCTTAGGAAGCGTCAGCCTGCCGCGCCTGGCGACGCCGAGCGGCGACGAGACCTACCCCGTCTTCGCCCAGCCGCTGCTGATCCTGCCGCTCGCCGCCGAACTCAAGGCCCGCGGCCTCACCCCCGACTCGCTCAAGGCGATCCACCCGCTCGAGACCCGGCTCGCCGTCATCGCCGAAGCCGCGAAGACCGCCGAACGCGACGCCGCGGCCGAAGCGTCGCGCCTGGCCGGCCTTTCACTCGAGCCGGTCGAGGGAGAGGGCGAGCTGACGAGCCTTGAAGCCTCGGTCCGGGAGCTGCGCGAACGGGCGATATATCTCGGCCCCGGAGCCGAGTCCGCGCTGAAGCTCGCCGAGGCGGCCGCCGCCCGCCAGCGCACGGCGCGCCGGAACGCGCTCAAGGCCTTCTACCAGGATCTGCCCAAGCTTCTCGCCGACGGGAGGCTGGACGTCGAGCGCCCGCTGATCGCGACGACCCGCCGCGGCGCGACGTCCTGGCGCGGCGTGGACGGCGGGCCCGACGAATCGCACCCGGACCTGCACGGCCCCATCGAAACGCGCGTCGTCTCGATGATGGCTTTGCCGGCCGGCCCCTGGGCCGCTCGCATCGACGAAACGATCACGAACGCCGTCGGACAGGCGCAGGCGGACGGGCTCATCGGGGAGGATCCCGATTCGCGCGCCTACGCGGCCTGGAAGCGGTCTCGCCGCGAGCTCACCCGCCCGGTCGACGCGCCGGTCGCCGCCGCCGCGCGGCGCCTGCTGGAAAGACGCGGCGGCCTGGGCGACGTCGAACGCCTCGAGTCCTATTACCGATCGGCCCTGGCGGCCGCCGGAAACTGGCGCGAGAAGGCCCATGTGCTGGCCGGAGTCTGGACCGGTTCGAAGAAATTCCCGTCCTGGAACGCGCTGCGGGAGAAGCGCCGGGCGATCGCCGCGCGCATGGAGCGCGTCGGCGTGCTCGAAGGCCCCCGCCAATACGTCGTCCTGCTGCCCATGCTGCTCGCCGTCCTGGCCGGCGAAGTCGCGGCGCTTCCCCTCTGGACGCTCACGCTGGCCGCCGCTCCGTCTCTGTTGATGATCTGGGCCAGCGCCCGCTTATATCGCGCTCGCGCGTCCGGCAGCGCCGAGCTCGACCGTCTCATGGAGAGTCACTTCGAATGAACACCCGGACCGCGTCCTTCATCCTCGCCATCCTGTCCCTCGTCCCCTCGGCCGCGCTCGCCGCGTCCGCCGTCTCGCCGGTGACCCGCGTGAACCTCATCGCCTTCCCGGCGCCGGGGCTCCAGCGCCACGGGGCCTTCGACATGTTCCAGTCCATGTCGCTGGGCGCGGTCGTCATGGCCCAACAAGGCGTCCTTCAGGACCCCCACGTCCGCCTGGGTCCCTCGGTGGTCGCCGTGCCGGCGCCCAAGGCCGCCGCGGCCGTCGCCGCGCTCAGGGAGGACCGCGTGGACGCCGCGCCTCTGCCCGAGCTGGCCGCGCGCATCGAGGCCGCGCCGGCCGCCCGGCTCTCCGGAGAGGAGGACGCGCTCGCGGCCGCGAACCTGTTCGACGGCGGAACGCGCGAGCGCGCCTCGGCCCTCGGCGCCGTGTCCAAAGCGCTGGCCGCCGCCCGGAACGCGGCCGCGAGCTGGACCGCCGCCGCGCGCGAAGCGCTGGCCGCCAGGCTCGAGGCGGAAGCCGCCGACTACGAGGCCGTGCGCGGCGACGGGGACGCCGTCCGCGCGGCGATGATCGCCCGGCGGGCCGCCGAAGACATCCGGCTCAGTCGAAAACCCTGAAGACGCGCGCGTCGACGAAGCAGACGTCGGAGTCCGGAGCCTTCTCGGCGTCGCCGTACACTCCGGCCAGCCAGACCGCGTCCGAGAGACGCTGGAAGTAGCGGTCCAGATTGGAGGCGGCGAAGCGCGTCGTGACGTTGACGCGCTTGAGCAGCTTCGACCTGGGGCCCGAGAAACCCTCCCGGGTCCTGAGGATGGGCGCCTTGAGCGCCGCGGTCGCCGGCGTCAGCGGCAGGGTCTGGAGGTATTTGTAGGCGAACGGGCTGCGCGCGCGGCCGCCGCCGGCCTCGACGATGCGCGCGGCGGCGAGCTTCTTGAGGAGCGCGCGGGTCTTCGCCGCGGGCAGGCCCGCGGCGGCGGCGATCTCGGCCTCGCTCGACCAATCCGGCGTGTTGACCAGAAAGACGTGGAGGCGGTAGGCGTCGGGATCCGAGGCCAGGACGCGCCACTGCGCGAGCTCCAGCGTCGCCGCGCGCTGGCGCTGGGCCTGGCGCGACGCCTCGTCGGTCGCGGACTCCGACGCGTGAGCCGGCGCCGGAGCCTCCAACCCCCGGAGCAGGGCGTCGCCGCCGAGGAGGGCGACGAGGTAGGCCCGGATCAGCTCCCGGCGCGGAGCGGACCCCTCGTCGAGCCCCAGACCTTTGATGATCCCCTCCAGCCGCCAGCCGGCAGGCAGGCTTTTGCCGCGCTCGAGCGCCATGTAGTTGGGAAACGAGAGCCCCAGAGCCCGCCTTCCCCCGCATCCCTGGTAAAATGAATGCGCGCTGGCGAACCCCCTCTCCCGGCGCACGCGCTGCAGAACGGCGGCGAATTCTCCGGTCTTCTTCATGCCCCGGAAGTATGACGGATGAGGTATCGCGGCGCAATACCCCCATCCACCCGGCGCGCTGCGCGGGCGGCGCCATCGCATGTAAAATTATCTTTATTATTTATATCTATTTCAAACACAAGCACCCTGTCGAATCGGCTCCCAATTTGATAGACTCGGCTTTCCGGTGAAAAGCCTCCTTATGAGCGCCCTCGCCGCGGCCGCGCTTTGTCCGAACGCCTGGGGACAGACGTCGTCCTCAGGAACGGTCATCGCTGAACCGCCCGCCGTCTCGACCTCCGCGGTCGAGGCTCCGGCTCCGTCCACCCCGACGGTCGCCGAGACCGCCCCCTCCTCGTCCACGCTGCCGGGACTGGCCACGGATTACGCCCAGGCCCCCGAGCCTGACCCCGCCCCCGCCGTCAAGGACCCCGCCGACAGCCCGCCCTGGGTGATCGCCGACATCAAGGCCGACGGGCTGCAGAACACGAAGCTCTCGGCCATCCGCGGGGCGATCAAGGTGCGCAAGGGGGACCTTTACGACCGGACCGGTCTCGACAAGGACCTGGAGGCGCTGCGCGGGCTCGGCCTCTACCAGCGGGTCGGCGCCGAGCTGTCGCTGACCGAAAAGAAGGTTCCCGAGCACTTCCGCAAGAACTCGGGCCTCGACGTCCAGGTGGTGCTGAATTTCATCGTCCGGGAGAAGCCGACGATCAAGAAGATCGCCTTCGAGGGCAATAAGAAGCTCACCCGCGGCGCCCTCGCCGACCTGCTCACCCTCAAGAACAAGGACCCCTTCGACCGCGTCAAGCTCGACGAGGACCGCGAGAAACTGGTCGCCAAGTACCGCGAAAAGGGCTTTCTGGACGCGTCCGTCGACCCCGAGGTGCGCGTGGACACGGCGACGGCGAACGCCGAACTGGTCTTCAAGATCAACGAGGGAGCCAAGTCGCGCATCGAACTCGTCGAGATCGCCGGGGTGAAGGCCTTCAAGGCGAAGGTCCTGCACAAGCTGATGAAGAACCGCCGCAAGAAGGTCTACTTCTCCAAGGACCTGGCGGACGACGTCGCGAAAATCGAGGCGCACTACAAGAACAACGGCTTCCTGGACGTCGCGATCTCCTCGCCGCTCGTGACGCTCAGCGCCGACAAGACCCGCATCTCGATCGCGCTCGGGGTGGTCGAAGGCCGTTCCTACCGCTTCGGCAAGACCGAGTTCTCGGGCAACCTCATCTACACCTCCACCGAGCTCGCGAAGGCGGTCGAGTACCGCGAGGGCAAGATCTTCAGCCAGGAGAAGTTCGAGGAGACGATCCGGGGCGTCCAGGACCTCTACTCCGACCGCGGCCGCCTGCGCACCCGCATCACGCCGGTGAAGACCTTCGACGCGAAGGCCGACCGCATGGACGTGCGCTACGAGATCGTCGAAGGCCCGATCTCCTACGTCGGCCACATCGACGTCGAGGGCAACAAGGCGACGAAGACCTTCGTGCTCCGGCGCGAGATCGTCCTCAAGCAGGGCGAGATGTTCCGCTCCTCGCGCGTGCGCCGGTCCATCGAGAAGATCCGCAACCTCGGATTCATCGACGACGTCGATCTCGACATCCAGCCCTCGGCGACCGATCCCGACAAGGTCGACATGACCTTCGACGTGGCCGAGGGCAAGCCGGGCGTGCTGACCGCCGGCGCGGCCTACTCCTCGATCGACGGCCTCATCGGCACGCTCTCCCTGCAGCACATGAATCTCTTCCAGCGCGCCCAACGCGCCTCGATCCAGTGGTCCTTCGGCCGCCGCGTGCAGGATTACTCGGTGAGCTGGACGACGCCCTGGGTCGGCGACAGCCCGACCAGCCTCGGCGTCGACGTCTACAACACCCGCCGCATCAACCCCTTCGACACCTCCCTGTCGGCCTACGTCGAGCGGCGCACCGGCGGCAACATCCGCCTCGGCCCCCGTTTCGAGGAGGACAAGTATCAGCTCAATCTCACCTACGGTCTGGCGCGCATCTCGATCCAGAACGTGCAGGACCAGTTCCGCGGCACGCTCAGCGAGGGCACGAGCATCCAGTCCTCTTTCGGCGCCGAGTTCGCCCGCGACACCCGGGACAGCATCTGGGACCCGGCGCGCGGCACGCGCCACGGCGTGGGCGTCCAGCTCTCCGGCGGCCCGTTCATGGGGGACATCCACTTCATCAAGCCGACTCTGACCAATCAAGCCCACAAGACGCTGTTCACGGTGGGCGACTGGCCCTTCGTGCTCTCGGCGTATCACCGCGGCGGCTACGTGACCCAGTTCGGCGAAACCAAGATCGTTCCGGTGCAGGACCGCTTCTTCATCGGCGGACAGGACTCCCTGCGCGGCTACCTGCCCTCCGGCGAGGCCGGAGCGCCTCAAGGCGGCAAGCTCTACAGCGTCGCCAACCTGGAATTCGGCTTCCCGCTCGCGCGCGAGCGTAAGAAGACCATCGTCAAGCTCGTCGTTTTCGGCGACATGGGCGGCTCTTGGGATCGCGTCAAGGACTTCTCGGCCCGCATCGGCTCGGGGGAGCGGGACGTCAAGACCAATGTCGGCTTCGGCCTTCGTTTCGTGACGCCCGCCTTCCCGATCCGCCTCGACTACGGTTACGGCCTCAACCATCGCCGCGGCGAAAGGCTGTACCAAATCAACTTCGGCCTGGGACCTCTATTCTGATGAAAGCGATCCGACTCCTGTTGTGCGCCGTCCTGGCGTCTTCCGCGCTGCCGGCGTCCGCCATCGAGCTGTCGCTCGAGGAAAACCGCGCGGAGCGCGGCAGCGTCGGCTACGTGGACATGCAGCGCCTCTTCAAGGCCAGCCCGGACGCGTCGCGAGCCCGCGAGGGCCTGGAGGAACTCGTGCGGCAGGCCGAGGAACGCGTGAACGGCCGCAAAGCCGAGCTGCTCAAGCTCCGCCAGGAGTTGTCCACGCTGAAGATCGAGCGCGAGGAACTCGCGCGGTCCACGCCGACGGCCTCCGTCCCGGTCCCCGCGCCCGCGCCGAAGCCCGCGCCGCCCGCGCCGGCGCCCGCGCCCGCCAAGCCGCTGGCGCCCACGCCCGCGCCCGCGCCCAAGGCGGTCGAAGCTCCCAAGCCCCCCCCCCAACCCGCCCCGGCGCCGCCGGCCCGCACCCCCGGGCCCCCGCCCCCCCCGGCC